>NZ_LWHG01000028.1:0-300000 GCF_001625445.1 Haladaptatus sp. R4
GGCCAGTGGTCGGCGAACCGCCTCGTCAGAATCGTGCGAGGGATGACGACCGAGGAGCGTCAGCGACGAGCGGAGTTCTCGTGAACGAAGTGAGGAGAGCACGGGAGAGCGAAGCTCTCCCGGAGGAATCGGCTGGGGAGGGTGTGGCTGTCGCGGTGCGGTCGGGGTGGGACTGAAAGGGGCCGCCCGCTCGCGTTTATCGTAGTCGTCTGCACGGGCCAGTATTCGTGCGGGCGGTGCGGAGAGCACGAATATCCCGTGCAGCGACCGTGAGCGGGCGGGGGCTTTCGAGGTCGTGGTCGCAGTAGTTACTGCACTCACACCTCACTCAAACACCTCCGTTCGGACCGAGTGAGAAGTGTCATTGGAGTAGCGACGCTCCTCCTCGCTGTCGGTACCCACACGCCTTTCCCTGCCGCCCCCCAACCGCGAGATATGCGAATCGGCGTGGTCGTCAATCCCATCGCGGGGATGGGTGGACGAGTCGGCCTGAAGGGAACGGATGGCATGGTCGCGGAGGCACGGGAGAGGGGGGCGGAACGGTGCGCACCCGACAGAGCTATCGACGCGCTGTCGGCGCTGTACGAGCGTTCACCGGGGACGCAGCTTCTGACCTACGGCGGGGAGATGGGAGCGAACGAAGCACGGGCGGCGGGGTTCGACCCCGAAGTCGTCGGCGACCCCGAGGGCGAGAACACGAACACGAAGGAGACGAGCGCGTCGGACACCCGCGAGGCGGTTCACCGCTTGATCTCGGAGGGCATCGACTTGCTCCTGTTCGTCGGCGGCGACGGAACCGCGGTGGACGTTGCGGAAACCCTCTCCGCCGAAGGCAGCGAGGTCCCCATGCTCGGCGTCCCGGCGGGCGTGAAGATCTACTCGTCGGTGTTCGCGGTGACGCCGAAGGCGGCGGGACGGGTCGCGGCGGGGTTCGACCGCGTGGAGGAACGAGAGGTGAACGACATCGACGAGGAGGCGTACCGCGACGGCGAGGTCCGGGCGGAACTGAAAGCCATCGCCCGCGTTCCCGTGGCCGAATCGCTCCAGTCGAGCAAACAGTTGGGCGGCGGGACGGTCGAAAGCCTCGCGCAGGGCGTCGCCGACGACGTGCAGGCCTCACCTACGTTCTCGGCCCCGGAAGTACGGTCGGAGCCATCAAAGCCGAGTTGGGATTCGAAGGGTCGCGCTCGGCGTGGACGTGTGGCGCGACGGGGAACTGCTCGCTCGGGACGCGAACGAGGAGGAAATCCTCGCTGTCCTCGGGAACGAAAACGTCATCGTCGTCTCACCGATCGGCGGACAGGGCTTCGTCTTCGGCCGTGGCAATCACCAGCTTTCACCGGCCGTGATTCGCCGTTCGACCGTCGAAATCGTCGCCTCGAAGACGAAACTCGACGGGATCGGCGTTCTCCGGGCGGATACGGGCGACGAGGATGTGGACGAGTCGCTTCGCGGGTGGCACAAAGTGCGCGTGGGGCGCTTCGAGCGACGTATGTTGAAACTATCGTGAGACATTTAGTGGCATACGGTGAAGTTTAAGGCTTCGTACACAAATGAAAGGACATGGAAACACGGAAAGTTCAGCGACTCGGGCCATCGACGTTGGCGATGACCCTTCCTGCGGAGTGGGCACAGCAGCACGGGGTCGAGAAGGGTGACGAGGTTTCGTTGCGAATCAGTGGAAAAGGAACGCTCACCGTCCTTCCCGAATCGGCGCACGACGACGAGTCGGAGGCGACGATCCACACCGAAGAGTTGGATGCGGACGCCGTCGAACGTGCCATCGTCGCCCAGTACGTTCTCGGTCGGCGCGTCATCCACGTCGTGAGCGAGGAGACCCTCGAAAGCAGCCACATCAACGCTGTCTACAACGCGGAGACACAGTTGATGGGACTCGGCGTCATCGAGGAAACGCCCGAGAGCATCGCCATTCGATGCTCGGTCGACCCCGAGGATTTCGATCTGGACAACCTGCTGGAGCGACTGGAGAACACGGGTAGTACCATGCGCGGCGAGGCCGTGAAGGCGCTCGCCCACGGCAACGCCGACCTCGCCCAGCGGGCGTTGAACCGCGAACGACAAGCGAACAAGATCTTCGTTCTTCTCCTCCGTCTCATCTTCACCGCACACGAAAACCCCGCCATCGCGCGTGCTATCGGGTTGGAAAGCGGTTTCCCGCTCATCGGCTACCGCTCGATTGCAAAGAACCTCGAACTCACGGCGGACAACGCGGAGGACATCGCGGATATCGTCCTCGCGGCCAACGGCCATACCCTCGAAGTCGATAGCAGCACCATGCGGCGTATCCGGGAGTTCACCGATCAAGTGGACGAGATGACCGCGTTGGCGGTGCAAGCGAGCGTGGAGCGGGATTACGACAAGACGCTCGAAGTTCGACGCAAGTTCCACGAACTCGGTGACCGCGAGTCGGACATCCTCTCGGACCTCCCCGAGATGTCGAACGACGACCTCCTACAGATTCGGGACGTGCTCGTCAGCCTCCAGCACACCGCCCAGTACGCCATGCGAAACGCCGAAATCGCGGCGAATCTGGCGCTCAACGAGGAAAGTCGACACACGACGATCAACTGATCGATTATCCCGATTATTTCTCGGGTTTTTCGTCCCGTAGTCGGAAGAATCAATACCCGAGGCAGACACGATGAGAACACGATAGAGCGTAGTCGACACCAATGATAGAGCGAACGTATTCTGACGACATCACGACGGAACAGGACGGCGAAACGGTATCGATAGCAGGAAACGTCCACGACATTCGAGACCTCGGTGGACTCTCCTTCGTCATCGTACGCGACCGGGAAGGGCAGATTCAGGTCGTGTTCAAGGAGCAAAACGACGAGGAACTGTTCGAGGCGTCGAACGACCTCGGCAAGGAAGACGTCGTTCGAATCACCGGGACGGTGAAAGCGAGCGACCAAGCGCCGGGCGGCGTCGAACTCATGCCCTCCGAACTGGAGGTCATCAGCGTGGCCGACTCCCCGCTTCCGATGGAAGTGGCGAAGGACATCGAGTCGGACCTTTCGACCAGGCTCGACAACCGGAGCATCGACCTCCGAAAGCCGGAGACCTATGCGGTCTTCTCGCTCCGCTCGAAGCTCGTCAACGCGATGGAAGAATGGTTCGACGGTGAAGGATTCCGTAACGTCGATACGCCCCTCCTCTCGCAGGAAGGTGCGGAAGGTGGCGCGGAACTGTTCCCCGTCGTCTACTACGGCGACGAGGTGTTCCTCTCCCAGAGCCCGCAACTGTACAAGCAGATGCTCATGGCGGCCGGGTTCGACAAGATTTACGAGACCGGGACTGCGTTCCGCGCCGAAGCGTTCGCCACCTCCCGCCACGTTTCGGAAATTTCGATGTTCGACGTCGAGTTGGCGTACATCGAGGACCACCACGACGTGATGGACGTCCAGGAGGAGTCGCTTCGCTACACGCTCGAACAGGTCAGCGAGAACGCGGCGGACGAACTGGAGACGCTCGGCGTCGAACTCGACGTTCCGACCGACCCGTTCCCACGCGTTACGTTCGAGGAAGCACGCGACATCCTCGCGACGGAGTTCGACCACGTTCCGGACGACGAAACCGACCTCGACACGAAAGGAGAGAAATTGCTCGGCGAGTACTTCGCGGAGCAGGGTCACCCCGCCTTCTTCGTCGTCGGCTACCCGGACGAGAAGTTCTACTACAAACAGGACGTGCCGGAGGACGACATCGCGTCCCGAAAGTTCGACCTGATCTATCTGGGTCAGGAACTCTCCTCGGGCGGCCAGCGTGAGCACGACATCGAGACGATGAGCCAGTACATGGAGGACCAGGGTGCCGACCCCGAGAACTTCCACTTCTATCTCGAATCGTTCCGCTTCGGTATCCCGCCACACGGCGGCTACGGGCTCGGTATCGACCGACTCGTCCAGAAGGTGGCTGGTCTCGAAAACATCAAAGAGGGAATCCTCTTCCCGCGCGACCCCGACCGCGTCACGCCATAACGCCGTCGAAGTCGCGATTCGAAACCCTAATTTTTCGACCGTTCGACCGGGACTATCCACCGAAACGTGTTAGTCCGAGCCGACCTCCATGCTTCCCTCGGCGAACCGTTCGCCTTCCTTCTTCGCCATCAACGGGTTCCGGGAGGAAATCCGACATGGGAACTCCGGGTGCTCCCCGAAGTGACGAATCAACAGGTGTCGCCGCGACCCCGTGATTCCGGTTCGTCCCACGTCCTCTGCTGTGAACTCGTCGGGGAGTCGGTCGAACAGGCGAGCCATGGCGTCGAACGTCCGGAACACTTTGGCGTTCCCTGCGGAGTCTGCACTCCGTCGGGAGACCTCGTAACTGCCGTCCTCGCGGAACGTTCCCGCGGTACGGAAGAACTCTCGGCGTTCGGTCAAGGCATCGCCGACGGCGTCCTGCAAGTCCGTCGCGGACTCGCGTGACAACTCGAAGGTTTTGCCGTCGATGTCCAACAGAATCGATTCACCGTCGCGCGTTGCGGTTACGGAACTCTCATTACGGGAGAAGAACTCGACCAGGAGACTGTGTACTCCGTGCCATACATCTCTCTGTACTCGCCGGAATAAAAACTCTATCGGTGGGGGAGAATACTACACCGTCCGGCGCATCTCGGCCAGCAGGTCGCCGAGAAGCCCGCCACCGTCGGTGGTCGTTGTGGTCGTCGCCGTAGTCGCCGTAGTCGTCGTTCCGGTGGCTCCGGTCGTTGTGGCGGTCGTCGTCCGCGTCGTCGCACTCGTCGACGAGTCCGTGGCAGGTGTCGCGGATTGCGTGCTCGTCCCCGTTTCGTCGTCCGTCACCGTGCTGTGGGTCGTCGTCTCCCCGTTTCCAGCCGTCACGTTCGTGCTGGCGAGCGTCCCTTCGGCGGAATCGTTCTCGAAGATGTGGGTTTGGATCTGTTTTTCGTAGGTGAGTTGCCGGAGCGGCACACGAACGGTCTTGCCGCTCGGCAGTTCGATTTTCGCGTAAAACCTGATCTTCAGGTCCGTCCGTTGGTCGTTACGGAGGTGACTGACCCACCAATCGTCCAACCGGTCGTTCTGGATGAAGGTTCGCATGCGGAGCGTCTTCTCCGACTTTCCGGGAATCGCATACGGTTGCTCGGTCGTTCCGTTTCCGACGGCGATTCCGTTCATCGTCATCTCGTACCCGATTTCGCTTACCGTGTACGTCACGGATTTCGGATTGTACACCCGCATTCGCATCCGAATCGGCGTCTTCGAACGCGTCACTTCTCCCCAGTTCGCGCTCGTCTCGTTCACGTAGAGGACGGGGTCAGAGACGAGCGGCATGCTGGCGTTTATCGGACGCGTCTTCGTGGAGTTGAACCCACTGATGATGTCCGTGTCGATATCGTTGCTGTACGGGACGTCCACCGACTTCTTTACGAGCGAGGAGTGAACCTTCGAGTGGATCCGAAGCGTCGTGTGTTCTCCGTTTCGGATGTGAGTCACCCACCACTCGGGGATTTTGTCGTTTCTCATCTTCGTCGAGAATCGTAACGTCGTGTTCCCCTTTTCGAGATGGAGATTCGACTGACTCCCGTTCGCCATCGTCACACCGTTCATTTCGACGGTGTAGTTAACCGACGTGTTACCGGCCTTGAGATCGATGGGATTGGGATTTGCCACGACGAGCGCGGTTTGTATCCCAGTCGTTTGATTTGTCACTTCTCCGAACTCGTTGTCCACGCCGACGACGTGTGGGACGCCGAGAACGCCGTACAGTACGCCTGCACCGAGGAGTACGACGACGAGGAGGATTCCGAGAAATCCTCGCTTTCCGAGAGGTAAGATTCGCTTGAGCGTTTTACCAACCATATGAGGGTTCCTACGGAGCGACGGGAAAAAACTCCCGAATCGAAGTTGTTGGCCTCCCGTCGTTGTTCCGAGTAGAATGAACTAAGTCCGCACCGCAAAGAGACCAACGTATGGCAGGATCACAGTCGGGTACGACGGATATGGGAATCGGCCTCTCTCTCGTGTTCATTTTCCTTGCGGTTGCTAGTGCAGCGCTAAGCTTCCTTACCCCTGGGACCGTCACTGCTGCGTGGGGCTTTGCGGCAGCAGTGACCGCGGGTGTGCTCGCGATCGCCGCCAGCCACCTCTACTGACAGTGGCAGGAAATCGACACTTGTTTCGTGGAGGATAATGGTTAAGGCTGTCAGGCGCGTAGTGGGTTCCGAGGATGACTGAGTTCAGCAACGAGGAACAGCGAATCCTCGAATTCCTGCGCGAAAGCGTGGCTGGTGGTGAACGCTACTTCCGCGCAAAGAACATCGCCAAGCATCTCGGACTTTCGTCCAAGCAAGTCGGCTCCCGACTTCCACGCCTCGCAGAGAAATCCGAGGACGTGGACATCGAGAAGTGGGGGCGTGCACGTTCCACGACGTGGAAAGTAAGTCCGAGTTAAGTGGCTGGCTTTTTACCGCTACAGCCTAATCTAGTCGTATGACTGTCCGGGTAGAGCGGACCTTCGACCTGCCGGTTCCGCCCGAGGATGTGTGGGGGTTCATCGCCGAGCCGGAGTACCGAGCGAAGGCCATCAGTGTGGTTTCGGACTACGACCTGAAAGGCGACGGCAAGCGAGCGACGTGGCACATCGAACTCCCGATCCCGTTCGTGAACCGAACGGTCCCCGTCGAGACCGAGGACGTGAAGCGTGAGAAACCACGGTACGTAAAGTTCGTCGGCAAGTCGTCGGCGATGCGCGTGACGGGTGAACACGAAATCGAGGAAACGGAGGACGGTAGTCAACTCCACAATCGGTTCGTCGTCGATGGCAGGGTTCCCGGCATCGAACGCTATTTCAAGAAACACCTCGACGACGAGTTGACGAACTTGGAACGCGCACTTCGGAACGAAGTCGGTGTCGTCTCGTGAAACTCGCACTCGCACAGATCGCCGTCGAAGGGGGTGACGTGGCGGCGAACGTCGACCGAGCGACGGACGCCATCGAATCAGCGGCCGCGCGCGGTGCCGACCTCGTCGCGCTTCCAGAGATTTTCAACGTCGGCTATTTCGCCTTCGAGACGTACCAGCGAAACGCCGAATCGCTCACCGGACCGACGCTCACACGCATCAGCGACCTCGCCGACGAGCACGACATCGCGGTGCTCGCGGGAAGCATCGTGGAGGACCTTTCGCTGACGGACGGCGAGACTCCCGCCGAGGAAGGGCTTTCGAACACGTCCGTCTTCTTCGACCGCGACGGCCGTCGGCAAGCGGTGTATCGAAAACACCACCTGTTCGGCTACGAATCGGCGGAAGCCGAACTGCTCGTCCCGGGTGAGTCGCTCGGCATCGCCGAGTTCGAGGGTGTGACCGTCGGGATGACCACCTGTTACGACCTCCGATTTCCGGAACTGTATCGTGATCTCGCGGAGGAGGGCGCGACGCTGCTGCTCGTGCCCAGCGCGTGGCCGTACCCCAGAGTCGAACACTGGAACGTGTTAGCACAGGCGCGCGCCATCGAAAACCAGTGCTTTCTCGCGGCGATCAACGGATCCGGTTCGTACGAGGATGCGACGCTCATCGGCCGCTCGACGGTGTACGACCCGTGGGGAACACTGCTGGCCAGCACGGGTGACGACCCGGAGTTAGTCGTTCGGGATATCGACCCGACACGCGTCGAGCAAGTGCGCGAGGAATTCCCCGCGTGGCACGATAGACGCCGCTAGCCGACTGTAAAAAAACCGATAGAAAGGGGAGATTATAGTGCGATTGCGTGATTATCCGAGAGCGTTTCCGGCATGCTCTTGTGGTAGGTCACAGCACCCGACCTCGTGACGATTTTGGCCGTAAACGACTGACGTTCCTTGAGACCGCCGGTGAGTTCCTTCGTGTTGAGGACGATGCGGAAACGGTCCTGCTTGTCCACGAGGACTGGGAGCGTGTCGTGCGTGTCACGAATCGATTGAACGGCGAATCGGCTCTTGTTCGCCTTGTTTCCTTCCACCAAAATAGTAGCACCGTCGGGACCGAGCCATTCGATAGTCGCCTTCGAGAGGTTGATGTCGCCCGCACCAGAGCCTTTCATCACCGTGAGGTTGACGTAATCGACTTCGTGGACACCGCTCGTCGAGTTGGTAGTGACGTTTCCGTACCCGCTGACGATGTGTACACGGTCCGTTACCTGTGCTGTACTCTGTGTACCAGTTCGCTCGGATTTCGACTGGAGGAAGCCCGCCGTGTTGATGAGTACGCCCGCCGCAATCGCGGCGACCAGTACCATCGCGATGAACACGATGAGCGTCCCGATGCCGACCTGACCCCTGTCCGAGATCGAACCGTCGTTATTGTTCTCTTTCATGTTTGTTTATCTTCTTTTATATGATTTTTGTCAGTCCAGTATTGCATGCATACGATAAGGAATGTATTATAACCACCAGCTCATTATCATGTATGAGAACCCGATAAACAGGAATTTTTGACAGATGGGTGTCGGGGATTCAGTAGTGAAACGCGTCGCTACTGGGGAAGATACTATTGGAGAGAATCGTCGCGCTGCGTCTTAGTCTGCTTGTGGTGCGACCGCTTTGGGTTCGGTCTCACCCATACCCGACGTTATCGCCTCGGACAGTGCGAACACTGCCGCTTTGTGATCGGTTTTCGATTTGTGAATAGATGTCGGTCGTACGCCAAGGGCGTCGTACTCGTCCAGCGTAATCTGTTCTCCGTCCCGGTTCTCAAAGTGAGTGCCAACTTCCGCAAGCAGGCCGTGAAGGTGGATGAGCTCCTGCTTCTTCATAAGCACACGAAGATAACGGTTGCAGGGTTATATTACTATCTTGAGTCCCGTTAGCACGCCGTATAGTCAGTTTCCCGGGGGTTTCAGAGGAGTTTCGAAAATAGATACAGTAGCACGGCGATGCCCTCGTCCGGACATGTCCGATTACGGGTGGTAGTAGAGTCACCCATCCGGTGAAACGACTCGTGGTCGGGAGCGCGTTAGGCGGTCATACCGTGAGTACCGGAACCGTATCAGCGAAAAGGGGTCGCCGCGAAAAGTGGGTTCGTTCGTCGATTACAACGTCGGCTTACTGCAGTTGTTTGAGCGTTTCGAGGTCACGCTCGGTTCGCGTGAACTCCGATGTCGCTCGGGTCGCGTGACAGTTAGGGCAGTTGAACTGTCGTTTCGGTTCCGGCAGCTCGTCCGGTCCCGATTCCCAGTGTTTTCCGCATTCTGGACAAAGTAATCGAACGTAGGTCTCCACCATACTGCCTATATCGGTCGGAAAGGAGAAAAATCTTTTTGGCACTCCCCCGAAAGAGAGCAGTCGCTACGCGTCTCTCCCGTGACGAAATTCGATTACAACCGTTCGAGATTCGTCGCTCGTGGGCCTTTGTCTGCCTGTTCGATGTCGAATTCGACTTCCTGTCCCTCCTCTAAGTCCGGGCCGCCGACATCCTCCATGTGGAAGAACACGTCGTCGTCCGCGTCGTCCGTCTCTATGAACCCGTAACCGCCGGTATCGTTAAAGAAGGTGACCGTACCTTTCGCCATTGCACGTAGACAAACCGCCGTGACGGGCATAAAAATTGCGGTTATTGATATCGTGTCACACGATACTGTGAGGCTTCCGCTCCACCGATGACCCAACATAGAACTAAAGTCACTTCTCGCTTCGATATTGCCTTGTCAACCCGTGCTATGACCGATGGAATATAGTGATAAACCTGTCGTAATCGGATTACTTGACGATGAACTGTCCGGCGATTTTCTTCACTTCCTCCATCGATTTCGCCTCGTCGAAGGCGTCCGGGTACGGCGAAACGCTGTTGAGCGCGTTGAACGACGCCGCGTGTCGCGCTTCGACGCTGTGAATCGACAGGGCCGCAGAGAGGAGTTTGTCGTCTTTGATCGACGGGGCCGCACCTGCGTACGCCGACACACCGGTGTTTTCGAGGGCTTTCGCGACACCGAGGAACTCGGCTGGCGTCTCGTAGCCGAAGTCGTACTCGGCCGCCTCGACCGGTTCGCCACCGAGTTGCTTTATCACCTTCGTGAGTTGGTCCACGTGGGCCGCTTCGTGTTCGCCGACGACTTTCACTTGGTCCGGTATTTTCATGCGCATCTCGTCGCCGATATCACAGCCGAGGTCCGCGTTCATGAACTCGTCGTCCGAGAAGTCTTCCAACCCCTTCGCGTAGAACGTCGCTTCGAGGTGTTCGAGCGTCAACGCGTAGTTCAGGATGTCGACGTCGGTCATTTCGTCGTCGTTCTTGCTGTCTCCACCGTTCATGGAATCATCTCCTTTGTCGCTGTCTCCGCCGTCCGCACCGACGACGTTGATACCCGCTCCGGTCAACCCCACTGCCCCAACGGCCGCAGATCCTGCGAGGAATCCACGCCGTGACGTCAGTTGTTCCCGCGCCGTTTCACCGATGTTTCCGACTGCATCTTGATTATCGTCAGGCATGGTTGGAACCGTGCGCTTCGGCGCACACCATCCAAGTGGACGAATCTATTAAAGAAAATTTTCCGGAGTCTCACCCAAATTCATCTCATATTGGCTCTCGTGCCCGTCTCCAGGTGCTAAAGAATTTGACAGCACGTGTATTAATCATAGATTTTATATTTTTGCCCGGCACTTCGAACGGTCACGAAACCGCTTGGATTATCTTTTCGACCTCCGACCAGTTCCGTTCGGTTTCCGTCGATAGAACATACGTTGCTCCGTACTCCTCCGTTCGGATCTCGGCGAGTTCGTGTTTGACGAGGATATCGAGGTGGTGACGAACGGTGCTATAGTCGATATCGAGGTCGGTTGCCAACTGATTCGCGTTCCGTGGCTCCTCCGCGAGTTGTTCCAGCATGGCCGCCCGACGAGCACCGCCGCGACTTCCGGAGAGGACGTACCACAGTTTGCCGCTCCGGGTCATCGCCCCTGCCTCCACGTATCCCCGACGCTGCGCGTTCGATGTGTCACGGACGTTCCCTACGAACGCCATGCCCCTTGCTATGGAGTGGCTAAACCGGGGTAAATTGTCATCTATTCCGACAAGGAAGGGTCAAAACATCAGTCCCACGTGACCCACGTGAGAAACACGAGTGCGACGAATTCGAGGAGATGGAGCGCGAGCATTGCTTGCCACGCAATGTCGGGCACCGCCGTTGCGAACCAATGGGACAGCGTCTCGTCCCACGAGTAGATGTACACCGCCAGCGCGTTCTGACAGAGGAGGAGGATAGCGAACACGGACAAGCCGAGCGTGTGTTTCGAATGGAACTGTCGGTAGTTGTCCAACCAGACGTAGCTCAAGCCGAGGAGCAACACCACGTTGAGGGCCGTAGAAACCCGTGCGACGTCTATCCAGATGCCCATCCGTCGTACCTCCCTTGTGATCGCTCTCGCATATATGCTTTCCCAGATTCGGCCATACTCAGTCCATCTTCTCCATGATGTCCTCGATCGTCTCCCAGTGCTGTCGGGCTTGGTCGGTCAACAAATACACGGCACCGTAGTCGTCGCCGCTGTTCTCGACGATGCTATTGTCCATCAACACGTCGAGGTGATGACGAACGGTTTTGTAATCGAGGTCCAAGTCCTCCGCCAGTCGGTTGGCGTTCCGTGGTCGCTCGTCTAGCGCCCGAACCAATCGTACACGATTGGCTCCGCCGCGAGTTCCGGTGAGCACGTACCAGAGAACGCCCTCCATTACACCGGACCGAAACACCCCTCCCACCTAAGCGCATCGCCCTACTAATCGGAGATTGTCACATCGTGAACAGGTGCCCCTCGCGGGGAACGTCGAAGATTCCGATCCGTGCGCCTGCATCCAACCACGCGTGGCCGTAGGAAAACGACGCCAACGCGTTGACGAAATCGTCGTCCTCCTTGAAGTGTTTCCCGTCGTCCAGATACGACTGCGCCATCTCCCGACAGTCGAGCGCCGCCTCACCCATCGGCGTGTCAGTCGGTGCCGAAACCTCGGCGGCGTCGAGCGCTTCCGACAACAGGCGTTCGTACCGGTTCGTCTTTTCGACCAGATCTGCAGCCATGACCGAACCGTGGTGGGGTGCGAAGGTAAGGCCTGCGACACCGTCCGTGAAACCGGAAAGCAGGGGAGACAGCGCAAGGTAAATACACTACGAAGAGTGATATTGCACCATGACCGAAGAGCCTCGGGTGGAGATGTACACCAAGGAAAACTGTTCGTATTGCGAGAAGGCCAAGGACCTCCTCGACGAGAAGGGAGTCGAGTACGAGACGTACAACGTCACTGGCGACGATGAACTGTTCGAGGAGATGGTCGAGCGCGCGGACGGGCGCAAGACTGCGCCGGAAGTGTTCGTCGACGACGAACTCATCGGAGGGTGGGACGAGACCTGCGCGCTCGAACAGGAGGGGAAACTGGACGAGAAACTCGGACTCGCCATCGCTGACGGGGGAGAAGAGGACGTCGAACACCGCAAACTCATCGTCTCCGGAAGCGGAATCGCGGGACTGACCGCGGCCATCTACTCCGCACGGTCGAACAACGACCCCCTCGTCTTGCAGGGTGACGAACCCGGCGGACAATTGACGCTCACGACGGACGTGGAGAACTACCCCGGATTCCCCGACGGGATCAGCGGGCCGGAACTGATCAACAACATGCAACAGCAGGCCGAGCGGTTCGGTGCCGAGGTGAAAACCGGCATCATCGCGGACGTCGACGAGTCCTCGCGCCCGTTCCGCGTCGAGTTGACGAACGGCGACGTGTACACGACCGACGCGCTCATCGCGGCCAGCGGCGCGAGCGCCCGAACGCTGTCGATTCCGGGCGAGGACGAACTGATGGGGTACGGCGTCTCGACCTGTGCGACCTGCGACGGCGCGTTCTTCCGCGACGAGGAGATGGTGGTCATCGGCGGCGGCGACGCCGCCTTCGAGGAAGCGACGTTCCTGACCAAGTTCGCGAAGAAGGTGTACCTCGTCCACCGCCGCGAGGAGTTCCGCGCGGAGAACTACTGGCAGGACCGCCTGCAGGAGAAGGTCGATGCTGGCGAAATCGAAGTCATGAAGAACACCGAAGTCACCGAGATTCACGGCTCACCCGAGGAGGGCGTGGACCACGTCACTTTGGTGTCGAACCCCGAAGGGAAACCATCGCAAAAGCTCCACGACCCCGAGACCGAGGAGTTCGACTTCGACGTGGGCGCGGTGTTCCTCGCCATCGGCCACACGCCGAACACGGGATACCTCGAAGACACGGGCGTCGAACTGGACGAGGAGGGCTACATCCGAACGGAAGGCGGAGATGGCGGCAACCAGACGAAGACGGCCGTCCCCGGAATCTTCGGTGCGGGCGACGTTGTGGACTTCCACTACCAGCAGGCCGTGACTGCGGCGGGGATGGGATGCAAAGCCGCCCTTGACGCGGACGACTACCTGGAGACGGCCGAACTCGGCGGAGCGAGTGCCACCCAAGAGAGCGCGGCGGCCTCCGACGACTGATCCGAAGACCGAGAACCGTATTTTCGGGCCGAAGTTGCAGCCACAGGGTTTAGTTTCTTCACTCCGGTAGTGGACCGCATGGACTTCGACCTCCGCGTCTCCGAACTCGAACCGCTTCACGGTCGACTCGAAGAGGCGCTCGAACGGGTTTTCGAGTTACAGGCGGGAACGCGTGTGAACTCGGACGAGTTCTTCTCGGAGGAGTTCATGCAAAGATACACCCAGTTCGACTCGTTTCACGCCTTCTACCGCGAGAGCGCGTGGAACCTCGAAGGGCCGGGTCGGATGGACGAACTCCCGGACGAACGTCTCGATAGCTACGTCGTGGAGACGACGGAGTTTGCGACGTGGGAGGAGATGAAGACCGCCGCCGCGGAGGAAGCCATCGTCGACCAGTTGCTCTCCTGATCACGTGAATCCCGGCACCATCGTCAGCAGTCGATACAACCCGAAGCTGATGAGTCCGGCACCGACCATCGACACGACCCACGCGCCGATGGTGTACCCGGCTTTCGACGCGGAAACGCCGCCTCCCGAATTCGAGGAACGAACGGCCAAGCCAGCGCCGACGATGCTCGATATCATCACCTTGTTGAACGAGATCGGAATGCCGAGGACGATAGCGAGTTGAGCGATGAGGAATGCCGGAATGAGCGCGGCGATCGACCGCCGCGGGCCGAGCGAGGCGTACTCCTGTGCGACCGCCTGAATGAGTCGCGGTGCCCGCGTCCACGCGCCGACGAGGATGCCGAGACCGCCGAGCGCGAGCAGGTACACCGTGGAGATATGCAGGTCGGTTTCGAAGATGGCTTCCAGCGGACCGGTCGCGAGGCCGACCTGTGTCCCGCCGCTCGTGAACACGACCATGAGACCGAGGACGACGAGAAACCGATTGATTCCCTTCTGTTCGTCGTTCACGAGCGCCAACCGAGTGACGAGGACGGCGAGGATGCCGAAGACGACGCTGACGACGACCATCCCGAGGGTGTAGTTTCCGACGAGGTGGCCCGGAAGCAGGTTCCAATCCGTGGAGAGGGTCCGAGCGACCGAACCGGGTGCTCCGTTCGATTTCGGAGTGACCGTGAGTTGGATGTTGGCTACTGCGTAGCCGACGAGTCCGGCCAGCGCGGGAACGCCGATCGATTCCGGTACCGATTCGCTTCGCAGCGCTCGGGCGACGCCGTAGGCGATGATGGCGTTCGTGACCGGAATCGAGAACCAGAACGCGAGGATTTTGACGTACTCGTGCGTCGCAAAGCCGCCGCCGAGCGAGATACCGGCACCGACCATCGCTCCCGTGACGGCGAAGGCCGACGGGATCGGGTATCCGCGCGTGTTGCCGATGGTGATGAGCGTCGCGGCCGTCAGGAGGGCCGCCGCGGCCGCGACCGGCGTTATCGTCACGCCGGTGACGAGGTCCTTTCCGATGGTCTCGGAGATGCTTCCACCTTGGACGATCGCTCCGAGTCCGGCGACGAGTCCCACCAACAGCGCGGCCCGCAGGACCGACAGCGCGTTCGCGCCGACGGCAGGTGCGACGGGTGCGGAGTTGCTGTTCGCGCCGACCGTCCACGACATGAACAGCGATGCGATCAACGCGACGACCACGACGAGAAGTACTGTAGCCATTACGAACGAGATGACCGCACGGCACACGTTCCTGTCACTATCGATTCATAGGGATGCGTCTCGGTCTGAAACATCGACCTACTCTACAAAATCCACCGTTAAGTGCCCTTTGGTACCGTTTTCGGGGAATAGGATGAAGGAAGTTACGAATAACCAGTTCCTATCTACTCAGATGATTGAAACCGTCGTCGCCGTGCAGTCGCCATCCACAGACCCTTAACGCTTCACGTCAAAACGGGTGGTATGGTAGAAACAGATTCCGTCGAGACGGAAACGTACACCATCGAAGGACCGGACGGAAACACCGACGAGGTCGAGCTCCCGCCGGGACTCATCGACCTGCTCCGCGAGGAGGACGAATCGCGGGAGACCGTCATCGGCGACATGGCCGTCGTCTCCTTCGTCCAGCAGGCCCACGCGGCGGTTCACCACACGCAGGGCCAACCCGACGAGGAAGTCGTCGCCATCGAGGAGAAAGCACGAGAGCTGTTCGAGGAGCGGATCGGCATCACGTTCGAGCAGGCGACCGGCCACTCGCACTGAACGCCCGAAAATCGTCGTTCGCCGTTTTTTAGCTCAGTTCGACGCGGTCACCGATCTCGATGATCTTCAGTGCGTTCGGATAGTCGTAGCTCCGCGTGTGGTCGTACAGCGCCGTCGGGTCGGCCGTCAGCCCTTTCCACATGTCCCAGTGGGTCGGGAGGAGCGTATCGAGTTGGAGGGCGTTCGCCGCGTCGGCGATCTCGTTTTCGTCGCTGTACCACTTCGTGTACTTCGGTTCGCGGGTTTCCTTGTCGGGAATCCACCCGTCGGAACCGAAGGCGAGCACGCCGAGGTCGATGTCGTAGGATTCGCCGACGGTTTCGAGTTTCTCCCCGGGTTTGGTGTCGCCGCCGTGGAAGAAGGTGACGTCACCGTGTTCGATGACGTAGGAGACGGGATGTGTCGCGTCGGCGTCGTGGCTCGGTTCGACGTGAATCGTGAACTCGCCGACTTCGAACGTCTCTCCCTCCGCTACTTCCTCGAACTGGTCGTCCGAGACGTCCCAGTTGTCCGTCCACTGCTCGTCCTGACGTGCGACGGCGAGGCTGTCGTCGGGTGCGTAGAACGTCGCGCCGGTCGAGGCGAGGATGGGCGCTTGGCTTGGCCCGTGAACGTGGTCGGTGTGTTCGTGGGTCGCCAGCACCGCATCGGCTTCCGTCACGTCTTCCGGGTCGAACGGGACGGGAATCATCCGGACGGTTCGCGGCGGATCACCCGTGCCGACGTACGGGTCGATGAACAGCGTCGTTTCGTCGCTCCCCTTCAGGATGAACCCGTTGCAACCGAGATACCAGAGCGCGATTCCATCCGGTGTCGTTTCCTCGACTTCTCGCGGGAGCCAATCCCCCCAGTCGCTACTTGCCATGTGAATACTGCCCGGCAAACGCGCCTAAATCTTGTGTTCGACTCGGGGTAATCTCGAATATATGTGCAGATACGTACAGAATGAATCGACGACATGAACTCACTAACCAAAGACATATGCCCACTCAGTCACACTAACTTAACGCCTGCGGATAGTGTCTTCACTGTCGCGGCAGGCAGTCGGTACTGCAATGTGTCTCTGACGGGTGCGGCCTCTACCGCCGTACCTCACATTCTGATGGACGACCCGGAGATGCGGTCGAGAGACGTTTCTATCTCGGGGTCGTCGAAGGCGCATTCGACCGTGTTCGTCTCAATGTTGTAACTGATAAGTCCGCAGTCCGAGAGTCGCGGGAGATGATTGTGGTGTAGTTCGATGGTAAGTTGTCGACGGTCCGCCGTGGGGACCGACTCGTCCTCGGCGAGGACAGTGACGAGTTCTGCCAGCGAGACAGGTGGTTCGTGCACCGAGAGATATCCGAGAACGATGCGACGGAGGCGGTGTTCGAGGACGGTGAGCAGTTCGGATGGTGATGGGGTGGTAGTTTCGTTTCTACGTCCGAGTGAATGCTGACTTGTGACCATACGTATCTCCTTGTGAGTGGGTTCGTGGTGGTATCGGGCCGTCGCGTAGCGGGAACCGACGCCCGAACCGAACGCCCGGGCGGAAAAACCATCGAAACGAGGGCTTATCACTTTAATTCACCAAATGGAATTCGAAATCGAAAAATCGTATCTTCTCCTAAAACGGGTCTCGAATCCCGAACGAGGTTTATAACTGTTTCTGTGTTTTAAGCCAGATTTATAACAATCGGGTGGGAAACCGTCGGTAACTCATGTCCGACGAGAGTGGACCGGAAGCGCTGATTTCGACAGTCGTCAAGCGTGCCGGATTTCTCGCCGCACTCTCGTCGGGACCGATCCCGAAACACCATCTCGGGGACGAACTGGGCGTCTCCCGTTCGACGGTGTACAAAGCGGTGCGGGAACTCCACGAGTACGACCTCGTCGAGCGAACCGACGACGGACTCGCCTTGACGCTCGTCGGACGGATACTCGCAAGCGAGTACGATTCCTTTCGAGCCACCGCCGAAGACGTCCGTCGAACCCGCCAACTGCTCTCCACCCTTCCATCGGAGGCAGAGCTATCCACCGCTCTCCTCGACGACGCCCGGACGGTTCTCGCCGAGCGACACGCCCCCAACTATCCGATACGGTCGTTCAGGGAGATGGTCGACAGCGCGGACGCCGTGCGCGGTATCTCGCCGGTGGCACTTCCCCAGTACGTCGAACTGTTTCACGACCGTGTCATCGACGGGGACATGACCGCAGAGTTGGTACTCGAACGCCCCGTGGTCGAGTTCCTCGTCACGGATTACGGTCCGCAGTTGAACGAAGCGCTGGACTCGGACCAGCTATCTATCTGGGAGATGGACGCGACGTTCCCGTACGGACTCATCGTCGTTGAAGGCGCACACGACGGCGTCAGTGTCGTCGTCTACGACGAGCGGGGCGAACTCCGTGGTATCATCGCGAACGACACTCCCGCTTCGGTAGAGTGGGGAAAAGACGTGTTCGAATCCTACCGCGAGCGGGCGACCCTCGTCGGCGGGAGGTAACTACCGGTCTTCCCATTCCGGGTCGCGGTCTTCGAGGAACGCGTCGATTCCCTCGTTTTTGTCCCCCGACGCGAACAGCAGGGCGAACAGTTCCGCTTCGTACTCGATTCCTGATTCGAGGTCCATCCGACTGCTCGCTTTCACCGCCTTCTTCGCCAGTTCGAGTGCCGTCGGGCTCTTATCGGCCATCCGACCCGCGAGTTCGTACACGCGGTCCTCGAACTCCCCGTCTTCACGGACTTCGTCCACGAGGCCGATTTCCCGGGCTTCCTCGGCGTCGATGATCTCCCCGGAGAGGACGAGTCGCATGGCTTGTCCCTCGCCGACCAGTCGCGCCAGTCGCTGGGTGCCACCGCCGCCGGGCATGATGCCGAGGTTGATCTCGGGTTGGCCGAGTTTTGCCCGCTCGTGTGCGATACGCACGTCGCAGGCCTGCGCGAGTTCACAACCCCCGCCGAGTGCGTGGCCGTTGATGGCCGCGATGACCGGCTTTTCCAGGTCGTCCACGTACTCGTACACGCGCGGCCGCTTGCTCGCTTCGCGCTGGGAGAGCGCGTCCCGTTCCCGCAGCTCCTTCACGTCGGCCCCCGCGACGAACGCCTTCGCCTCCGACGCGCCCGTGAGCACGACGACGCGCACGTCCGGCGACGCCTCCACGGCGTCGAGGACGTCCTTCAGTTCGGCGCGCACCTGCGCGTTCAGCGCGTTGCGCGCATCGGGCCGGTTCAGGGTGACCGTGCCGACGTACCTCTCGACGTCGAAATCAACCGTTTCACACTCGCTTGCGACCTGTTCGGGACTGCCGGGGCTGTCGTCCGATCCGGTGTCGTCGTCAGTCATTCGTCGTCACCGCCATTCATTTGTCCCGACACTCCCACGATTTCGCCGTCCTCCCAGACGTAGAACCCCTCGCCGGTCTTCTTGCCGAGTTTTCCGGCGCGAACCTTCTGGCGCAGAATCTGCGGCGGGCGGAACCGCTCGCCGAGTTCCTCGCGGAGGTGTTCGAGGATACCGAGTCTGACGTCCAACCCGACCACGTCGCCGAGTTCGATCGGTCCCATCGGGTGGTTGTAACCGAGTTCCATCGCCGTGTCGATGCCTCGGGACTCGCCACGCCCTCCTGTAACATGCGAATCGCTTCGACGCCGAGAGCGACGCCGAGGCGCGAGGACGCGAATCCCGGCGAGTCGTTGACCTCGACGCCCACCTTGTCGATGCCGTCCACGAACTCGGACGCGAATTCGACCGTCGTCAAACTACTCTGTTCGGGAATCACGATTTCGACCAGTTTCATGATGTGCACCGGATTGAAAAAGTGTAGACCGATGGCCCGACTCGGATCGTTCAGTGCGCTGGCGATTTCGGTCAGCGAGAGCGACGAGGTGTTCGACGCGATGATCGCGTCGTCGGACGCGAACTCCTCCACATCCGCGAACGTCTCGCGCTTTATATCCATCTTCTCCGGCACCGCCTCGACCACCATGTCCGCGTCGGTGACGGCCGCTTCGAGGTCCGTCGTCCCGGAAATTCGGCCGAGTGCGGCTTCCTTCTCGGCTTCCGAGACCTTGTCGCGCTCGACACCTCCTTGGAGGTTCGCCTCGATGCTCTCGATGCCGTTCTCCACGAACTCCTCCTCGATGTCGCGGAGCGTCACGTCGTGACCCGCCATCGCCGTCACCTGTGCGATTCCGTGACCCATCGTCCCCGCTCCGAGTACGCCTACCTTCATCGTGCAAAAACGCGTTCGGACGCACGAAAAACGTTTATCTCCGGGTCCGATACGGCGGCAGGTCTCTGATATCGTTTATCCATCGTCCCTGTCTGTATGATTTCCGAGAATTACGTCGAACGTATTGCCACCGTAACCGTTTACAGAAAGCTTTTATCCTCGCCGGGAAATCGACTAATTGTCTCGGGTAGGGGTACACGAGACAAGATTTCTTTCGAAGCAATCAGTTCGAGACGGGAGTTCGTCACGTCTGCCCGAAATCGACTGACGAGTATCTAGTATCTTCGGCCCGTGATGGGGGAACTGTCGAGGGTCGGTTATTCGTTCGCTCCCCGTTTTCCTGCCCTCGCGCCGGAGTTCGACCTCCGATCGGTACGGAACCCCGACCCGATCTCGAGATTCAGTCAGTCGGCTGAACCTCGAACTACGACCAGAGCGGAGCTCTGGTCTAATTTAAAGTTCGTCTGTCGGACGAACTTTAAACCACTACTGGAGCATAGCGCCAGTATACTTTAAAATCTAGCCGGTGGCTGGATTTTAAACCCGTACCTCGTGACGCCTTCCTGCGTATAGATACGACGCATCGTCGTCTCCACCGAATCGCCGATTTCGAGGGTTCCGGGTTCGGCCCCTGCCACCTGCGCGGGAACGCTCGCCTCCCCGCCATTCGGTCCGGAGAGGGCGACGACCGCCACGTCGAAGTCGCCCGATTTTGCCTGCTGTTCGGCGAACTCGGGAGGAGCGCCGCCCTGCGAGATGGTCGTCACGGCTTCGACGGTTCCCTCGCCGGTCAGTCGCACGTCGTCGTACTCGCCCAGCGAGTTACAACCGTTACACGCGCCTTCCGGCGGGAAGTTCAGCGCGCCGCAGTCCGGACACTTCCCGGCGAGCAATCGGTGTCGCTGGTCGAGCGTGCGTCGCCACGACGGCACGCTGACGTACGCTCCGCCACCGCTCGGCGGGCCGGAGGTCAGGTCGCCGCGCAGTCGGAGATATTCGGCGTAGGAAACGGGGTCGTCGCCGTCGAGCGCCAGCGAGACGGGAACGTCGCCATCCGTCTCGATCACGAACGCGTCCGCCCCCGCGCCGCTGCCGAACGAGGCGGCGAGGATTCGTTCGTGACCGTCGGCGAGGGATTTGGCCAGGCTCAGCGGGACGCTCGCCGCGCCCGTGTCGCCGAGTTCGTGGTCGAGCGCGCCCGCCCGAATTTCGTCGATGCCGACGCCGAGCGCGCCCGCGGCGCGGTACGGGAGTTTCCCGTCGGGTGCCTGCACCGCCGCAGCGTCCACTTCGTCGGCGTCCAACTGCCCGACTGCGCCCGCGAGCGTTTCCGAGAACGCTCGTCGGTCGTAGCTGGTGACGCCCAATCCCTCGACGCTCGACGCGCCGTCTCGCGGAAGCGCGTGCCGGGGAATTCCGTCGTGTATTCGGCCAGTTCGACCACGCTAGCGGGGCCGTCGTCCGCGAGGAGACGGCCGCCGCACCCGCGCCCGCCGCGTGGTCTTCTCCCGAATCCGGTTCGCCGCGGGGAGCGTCCGCGGCGACGACCAAGCCGACGCCGTCGTCCCACGGGCCTGCGGCGAGTCCGGCCACGAGCGCCCGCGTCCCGGCGCGGGTGCTTCCGGTGACGACGGTGCGCGTCGCGTCGTCGGGTACGCCGAGCATGCCGCCGAGCTCGGGCGGTCACGTCCTCCTCGGCCATCGGCGGCGTGGTGGAGGCGAAGGCGAGGAACGAAATTTCCGGAGTTCCGGCGGCGTCGAGCGCCCGCCGTGCGGCCTCGTAGGCCATCGTCAGGGCGTCCTCGTCGGCGTTCGGCACCGATTTCTCGTTCACTCCGGCGGCGTGGAACTGCCCCCACGCCTCGCGGAACTCGTCGGCGGAAATCCGGAACCGCGGCGCGTAGGCACCGACCGCGGCGATTTTCATGCTTCCACCTCCGATTCCTTTTCGAGCACGTGGACGACGGCCGCCCCGCCGCTCCCGCCGACGTTGTGCGTCAGGCCGCGTTTCGCGCCTTCTACTTGTCGTTCGCCTGCACTTCCCGAGAGCTGTTTGTACGCTTCGACCATCTGTCCGGCCCCGGTCGCGCCGATGGGGTGTCCCTTCGATTTCAGGCCACCGGAGGTGTTGACGGGGCGTTCGCCGCCGAGTTCCGTGGCGCCCGAGGCGACGAGTTCACCGGCCTCGCCCGGTTCGCAGAAGCCGAGGTCCTCGTAGGCCAGCAGTTCCGCGATGGCGAAACAGTCGTGGACCTCCGCGAAGTCGATGTCCTCGGGCGTGACATCTGCCATCTCGTAGGCCGATTGGGCGGCCTCGCGGGAGGCCGGAACCGAGGTGTAGGTGTCGCGCTGGAACAATCCGACGCGGTCGCTGGCCGCGCCGACGCCCGCGATTCGGATGGGGTCGTCGGTGTACTCGTCCACCACGTCCTCGCTCACGACGACGGCGCAGGCCGCCCCGTCGCTCGTCGGACAGCAGTGATACAGCGTGAGGGGGTCGGCGACGACTTGCGCGTTCATCGCGTCCTCCAGGGAACACTCGAAGCCGAGTTGAGCGTGCGGGTTCTTCGCGCCGTTGGCGTGGTTCTTCACCGCGACGCGGGAGAGATGCTCGGCGGTCGTGCCGTATTTCTCCATGTGTGCGTCGGCCATCTGCGCGTAGACGCCCGCGAACGTGGTTCCCGAGAGGCGCTCCCACTCGGTTTCGCCGGAGACGCCGAGCCAGTACTTCGTCGCGTCGCTCGACGTGTCGGTCATGACTTCGACGCCGCCCGCGAGGACGATGTCCGCCATGCCGCTCTTGACGGCCTGCACGGCCTGCCGGACCGCGTAGCCGCTCGCCGCACAGGCGTTCTCGACGCGGGTGCACGGGATTCCGTCGAGGCCGACGTGTTCGGTCACCGCCGGGCCGGAGAGACCCAGTTGACGGCCGCCGACGCCGAGCGTGCCGACGACTGCCTCGTCCACGTCGTTCGGGTCGATACCCGCCGGGACGCTGTCGCAGGCCGCTTCGAAGGCGGTGCGGAACAGCGACCGGTAGCTTTCGTCGGGGAACGACCCGAAATCCGTCTGGGCCGCGCCGACCAAGTACGCATCTCGCATGTCTCGAACTGGCAGTCGTGGGGGGAAATAACTGCCGTCACCGCCACGCTTTCGCCGGGATGGGTTCCCATCGCTTCCACGATACCGGCGGGAGATTCAAGAACCTCGGCGGCCTACTGGCGACCGTGTACGGACACGCGGCAATCAAGGTGAAGGACCGGCACGGCTGACGTGGTCGGCATCGACATCAGCGGTCGCCACGAGGAGGAAGGCGAGTACCTGATGGTCGCCGCCGCCGTCCACGCGACGGTCGGAACGACACGACTTCACAGCGTACGGGGGATGGGCTTTGCGGTCAGTCACGCGGAACCGACGCTTTCGGAAACGACGAGAGTCGTCGCCGACGCCGTTTTCGACCTCCCGGACCCGACGGCGGAGCCCATCGTCGCCGAACGAGGAGAATTCTACGAGGAGCCGATTTGGATGGTCGAACAGTATCTCGAACCTGATTTTAAGTACGTCGAGAGCATAGCTGAACGTGAAACAGTGCAGGCCGCACACCACGCCGCGTACGCCGCCCGCAAACTACTCCTATGAAAGCGATACTTGCAAAACGGGTAGATGACGGAACCGCTTCCATCGACGAACTGTCGGAGTTGGCCCGCGCCGCGGGCTACGACGTCGCCGCGGAAGTCACCCAATCGAGAGAAGAGGACGCCGCATACCAGTTCGGCGAGGGGAAGGTCGCGGAACTCTCCGCGGCCGTCACCGAACGGGATGCCGGAATCGTCATCTTCGACAATCAACTCGGGCCGTATCAGACGTACAACCTGGGCCAGCGACTGCCCGACGGAACCGAGGTCATCGACCGCTTCCGATTGATCCTCGAAATCTTCGGCCAGCGCGCCCAGACGCGGAAAGCGCAGTTGCAGGTCGAGTTGGCGGAACTGCGCTTCGAACTGCCGCGCGTCGAGGCGAAGACGAGCCTCGCGAAACGTGACGAGCGGCCGGGATTCATGGGGCTCGGTGAGTACGACGAGAGCCACGAACAGGCCATCAAGGATCAGATAAGCCGCATCAAGGACGAACTGGACGCCATCGCGGACAAGGAGGCGGACCGCAGACAGAAGCGCCGCGAATCGGGATTCGACCTCGTGGCGCTCGCGGGATACACGAACGCGGGCAAATCCACGCTCCTCCAGCGCCTCGCCGAGGACCTCGAAATCGGTGAGAACGACGATTTGCATCCGGACTTGGACCCGACCGCGGAAGCCGAGGACCGCCTGTTTACGACGCTCGGAACCACGACCAGAAAGGCGGACATCGACCGGCGGGACGTGTTGTTGACGGACACGGTCGGGTTCATCAGCGACCTTCCACACTGGTTGGTGGAATCGTTCAAATCGACGTTGGATGCGGTGTACTACGCCGACCTCGTGTTGCTCGTGGTGGACGTGAGCGAACCCGTAGACGACATCCGGGAGAAACTCGTCACCTGTCACGACACGCTGTACGAGCGCAATCAAGCGCCCATCGTGACGGTGTTGAACAAGATCGATGCCGTGAGCGACGAGGAACTCGATGAAAAGCGGAAGGCGCTATCGGCACTCGCGCCGAATCCGGTCGCTATCAGCGGTAAGGATGATCTGAACGTGGCGGAACTCAAACGGCGTATCGATATCGAATTACCCGATTGGGAGTTCGAACGCCTCGTCATGCCGATGACGGATGAAACGATGAGCGTCGTATCGTGGGTTCACGATCACGGACGCGTGGAGGACGTGACCTACACCGACGACGAAGTCGTGGTCGAGTTCGAGGCACGGCCCTCTATCGTTCAACAATCCCGGTCGAAAGCGAGTGATCTGACGGCGGTGCCGTCGGCTTAAAGCATCGAATATAACGATACGGCCCCGTTCGAGCGAATCCACGCGCAGTGGTTCTTTTGATCGTAAATGAGGACTGCGTCGTCCTGCACTTCGAGTTCGGCGTATCGGTCTTTGTCCCGGTTCGGTTGGGAGTCGTCTGCTTCGTGCGTGCTCGTGGTCATGCGATTCGGTAGTTTGTTTGTCTCCATTGTTCGGTAGCAACCCCTCAGTGATAAGTGTTACCTACTACCATGGTTTCTCAGTATTCGATAGGCGACGAAGCATCATAACTGTTCGCTATCGGAGACATTCTATCTGAAGTACCGTTACGTGGCAAAATCTAGTCGGGATGCTTACCTAACGGTATTTAACCCGGTAAAAAGCCGAAAAACGGTTACTATCGGTAAGTCGATTTCGTGACGTAACTTTTTATCAGCTGACGACCTATTCCGCGTATGAGCGACGAATCGGAACGGCTGACCATGTGGTGTGCGGGCGAGGATTGGTGTCCGATCACCGCGACGGCGACGCTCGTCGGCAAGAAGTGGCATCCCGTCATCGTCCATCGACTGCTCGTGAGCGGCCCGCTCGGGTTCAATGCCCTCAAGGAGGAAGTCGATGGCATTTCGAGCAAAGTGCTTTCGGATAGTTTGGAGGATTTGGGCGAAAAACGCCTCGTCAACCGCGAAATCGTGAGCGACAAACCGGTGCGGGTGGAGTACTCGCTGACGTCCATCGGTGAATCGCTCGAACCCGTCATTCTCTCCATGCGCGACTGGGGGTCGGAGTATCTCGCCCCCGCCGACGACCCGGACTCGGCGATGGTGTGAATCCGGGCCCGCTACCGTTCCAGTTCCCGTTTTTCCTTCTCGACCACGCGAACGTTCCGGATGGCGGTGTCCGGATACCCTCCGTCAGCGTCCTTCTCGACGGCCTTCACCATGTCCCAGACGACGTTCAACCCCGTCGTGACCCCCTCCAGTGCTTCCATCTCACACCCCGTCTTCCCGGTCGTCTCGACGGCGACCGAGAGGACGACTCGGTCGTCCCGCACGTCGAACTCGGTGTCCACGTTCGTGATCGGAATCTGGTGACACATCGGAATCGTCTCCCACGTGTGTTTGACGGCCTGTACCGCGCCGATTCGAGCGGTCGCCAACACGTCGCCCTTCTTCAGGTCGTTCTCCCGAATCGCGTCGACCGTCGAGGGTTTGAGGTGGATCTCGCCCTCGGCGGTCGCCCGACGAGCGGTGTCGGGTTTGTCGCCGACGTTCACCATCTGCACCTCGCCCGATTCGTCCGTGTGGGTCAGTTCACCGTCGTCGGTTCCGTTTTCAGACATCGTCCGCACCCCACATCGCCGCCGGAATCGTTTCGAGCATGTCGGAGGCGAACAGTCCCTCGTAGCGGCCGTCGTCGTAGCACAGGTCGCCCGCGCGTCCGTTGACGAACGATCCGACGCAGGCGGCGTCGAACGCTTCCGTCGTCCCGAACAGTCCGGCGACGATTCCGGCGAGCAGGTCGCCCGTGCCGCCGACCGTCATGCCCGTGTTGCCCGTCCGGACGACTCGCGTTCGCTCGCCGTCCGAGATCACGTCGGTCTTCCCCTTCGCCAGCACGACGTGGCCGATGTCGGCCGCGAGGTGCTCGATTTCGTTGGTGACTTCGGTCAGGTCGTCCGTGTCCGGCCCGCCCATCTCGGCCAGTTCCTTGCGATTCGGCGTGCAGACGAGGGTGGCGTCCGTTTCGAGGTCCGGAATCGCCGGGAGCGCGTCGGCGTCAACGACCGCTCGTCCGGTGTAGGATTCGAGGAAGTCCGTCGCCGCGTCGAGGGTTTCGTCGGCGTTCCCGAGTCCCGGCCCGATGACCACGGTGTCGTCGTACGATTCGGCGGTGTCGACCAAGTCGTCCACCTGCTCGGGCGTGAGAATGTCGCCGTCGTAGGGTTGGACGATGAGGTCCTCGGCGTAGCCCTGAATCACGCTCGCCACGGAATCCGGCGCGGCGACGAACGAGAGGTCCGCTCCCGCCCGTAGCGCGGATTGGCCGGCCAACGCGGGCGCACCCGTGAACGGCCCGCCACCGATGACGAACACGCGTCCGCCGACGTTCCCCTGCACGCTCCGGAGGTCGCCCGGTCCGACGATTCGTTCGGCGGCGGCGGGGATGCCGATGTCCGAGACGGTCACGTCGGATGCGACGTCCGCGAGTCCGGGTTTCATGTCGTGGAACGTGACGACCGCGTCGGCTTCGACCGCAGTACCTTCGGATTCGCCCGAATCGGCGTCCACACCCGAGGGGACGTCCACCGCGAGAACGGACGCGTCGGCGTCGTTGATGGCCCGCGCCGCCGTCGCGGCGGGTTCGCGGAGCGCCCCGGTCACGCCGGTTCCGAGCATTGCATCGATCACGAGGTCGCAGTCGGGGAGTTCGAACGCCCGGGAATCCGTCACCTCGGTCGTGTCGTAGTCGGCCTGCTGAAGGGCGTTCCAGTTCTCACGCGCGATGTCGGTACCGAGGGTTTCGGCGCGGCCAAGTAGCAGGACGGACACCTCGTACTCGTCGAGAAACCGCGCGGCGACGAAGGCGTCCCCGCCGTTGTTCCCCCGCCCTGCCACGATGGCGACGTTCGCTCCCGGCGAAGCCATCTCCCTGACGCGGCGGGCGATGGCGTTTCCACTCGATTCCATCAACTGTTTGCGGGGCACGCCGAGGTACTCCGCGTTCTCGTCCACGGCGGCCATCCGCGCTGCGGTTATCATACCCGGCCGTTCGGTCGGATTCCGGGTTAACGTTATGGGCTAGGGCGGTTCGAGCCGTGCGATTCGGTAGCGGCTTCAAGAGGGAGGAATAGCGGTTCGCTCTGTTGGGGTGAGAGCGCTTTCAGGATACGCCTCTCGTTACCCCCGACTCATTCACGTTATCGTCGCTATCGCGGGCGTTTTCGGACGGACTCGTGGGCCGCCGTCTCGTCGCCTTCCTCGACGGAGTACAGCCGTTTCACCGGTACCACGGTGTGCATCTTGGCCACGCCGCCGTCGTGTCGTCGCCACTTGATCGAATCGTGAAGGATGTAGCGCCGGGGCGCGCGCGCCTTCAGTTCGGCGACCAACTCGTCGAAGCGCTCGGCGTCGAAACGCTCCTCGGGGACGAAGTCGGTATCGACGACCAACGAATCCCGGCGCGGGACGCGGTCGAGTCGGCCTTCGCAGACGCGTTCGAACTCGACCGCCAACGACGGTAACTCGGTGTCGAGCGGGAGCTTGACGTACGCCTGCCTGTAATCCGGCCGGTTCGTTTTGCGCTTCCAGTATCGCGAGAACCAATTCGTTATCCGCGTACCCATTCGCGTGCCACCTTGAACCAATTCACTCAAACCGGGATAGTAGGTGTTTCGCTGTCCGTATCTCGCGGATTCGTGACGCATCAAGCGACGACAATTCTCAAATACGAAGCAGCGCAGTTCCTCTCCACGAGAAATCACAAATGCTTGACTTTCATCTCGATTACGACGCCCGCCGCCAGCACGAGCGCGCTCGCGTAGGCGACGTAGCCGTACGGTTGACTCGACACGAGGAAGTAGTGGCCCAGAACGGCGGCGGCGGCGAGGTAGAACCCCGCCGACAACAACAGCAGTCGACGGCCGTCGGTGACCGGGACTGACCCCGGAGCGTCCGTCGTGGAAGCGGATTCGCGTTGCGGCCAGTCGTCATCGTCGTCCCAATCCTCCGAGTCGAGGGACGGCGGGTCGGCGAGCATCGAGCCCTCGTTCGATTTACCTCGGGACGAACCGTGTCTGTAGAGTAACGTGCGTATCCACGACGTGCCGGGATTCAGGCTGTCGCGGAACAACAGCAATCCGATGAGGAGCGCGAAATACGCTGGGAAGAACGTGTAGCGCGAGGAGAGAAACGACTTCGACGGGTCGTTCTCCGAATAGTGGATGACGACGCGTTTTCCTTTCGGATACTTGCTCAGAAATCTCGCGGCTTTCGATTGTCCCCCACTCCCGCCGGGCCGCTTGGCCGACGAGTAGATATTGTCGTTCGAATACGACGTCCCTCCGACTGAGTAGCTGTATTTGACGGTCGGGTAGTACGACTTCGAATCGCCGAACAACGACGGTTTCGTATCCTGTTCCGAATGAATGGACGTGGCGACGACCGTGCCGTTCGTCGTCTCGTACGTATCGACCATGTGATGTTGGCGATAGACGGACATCCCGCCGTAACCGATCAACGCGATTGCGAGCACGAAGGCAACGACTCTGAGACTACGATTCTGCATCATGCGACACTGATACTTCTATCGTCCGGTATAAATTACCTATCGGCCAACACGAACGCGACGGGTGGGAGAAAACGCACTACCCGCCACTCGTACCGAGGATTTCGGCCGTCTCCGAGTCTCTATCGCGCTCGGTACATTTCGTTCGTCACGCGTTCGTCCGCGAACACGCAGATATCACGCATCGCAGATATCACGCGTGTCTGTTAGCGCGTGACGGCGGCGGAATCTGCGCCTCGCTCGACCCCGGCGCGTTCGGGAGCAGGCACCGCTCGGGTTCGCGGTTGACGTGGGCGTACTGGTCCGGTGCGTTCGCCAGCGGATGAGCCGGATTCTGCTCGCTTCGAATCCGTGCGGCCCGGAGTTCGCCGAACCCGGCGATTCTGGCGCGGATGCCCCGCCAATGGTACTTACCCGCATGCGGGACGGAGAACGGTTTCGGCGGTCGCCAGTCCGTCCGGTTGTGAGCGAGAACGGCGTTGTTGACGTTGGCGGCCAGTTGGTCGTGGTCTACCAACACGCCGACTCGTGCGTGCTTCGGTGCGCGGACGGCCAACACGTCGAGTCCGAGGTGAAGCGCGCGATATTCGGCGACGTTGTTGTCGGGGACGCCGTCGTCGGGGACCGAGAGTCGGGCGACCCGCCTGCCGTCGCGTGTCTCGATGATGACCCCGAGACCACCGTCGCCCGTCTCCTGGTCGAACGACCCATCGCTCGTGATGTAGAAGTCACGATGGTGCGTGTGAGGCGGGTGGGCGATGTGTGGGGTGGGCGACTCATCGAACAGGTCACGTAATGAGGGATGACGGCCGTGAACGGCCATATCTGTCGTATCGGTGTAGTATTACATAAATGTGCGGTTGGGTTCAGTAGGAAATGTCATGAGACAATAAAACGCGGGCGATGTTGTCCCATACCACAGATATATATGTAGTTACCCGCCATGTCAGGGTATGCCCGACGAGAGACTCAATCGGCGGACGTATTTGAAATTTGCAGGCGGTGCGGCAGCGTCGGCGGCCCTGGCTGGCTGTCTCGGTGGCGGAGACGGCAACGACCAGAACGACGGTGGTGGCGATGGTACCGACAGTACCACATCGAGCACCGACAGCGGTGGAAACGGGAACTCGTCATCGGGCGACCTCCCCGCGACCATCACGCAGGGACAGATGCCGTCCACGCTCGACCCGCACAACCACCGGGAGACGACGACGGACAACGTCGTTCTTCAAGCCTACGAAGGTATCCTCTCGCGCGATAAGAAGGGGAAGATCACGAAGCAGTTGGCGACGAAGTACGAGCGAACCGGCGACAAGACGGTGGCGTTCACCATCCGCGACGACGTGAAATTCCACAGCGGCGAAAAGCTCACGCCGGAGGACGTCGCGTTCAGCGTCAACCGCATCGTGAAATCGGACGTCGGGAACCTCGAAAGCCCACAGAGCGACCAGCTTTCGGGCGTGACCGGTGCGGAGGTCAAAGACGGCAAAGTCGAGGTCACGTCGGACGGCGTGAATCCCATCGTATTCGGCCTCTTTGCGACCTACTGCGACGTCATGCAGAAGAAGTGGGTGCAGAGTCACGAGAAGAACTACATCGCGAAGCACATGAACGGAACCGGCCCGTTCAAACTCAAGAAATACACCGAAGACGTGAAAGTCGTCTTCGAGCGCAACGAGGACTACTGGCGCGACCCGGCGGCGGTGTCGGAACTCACGTTCAACGCGGCGAAGGAGTCGAGCACACGGGTGAACCAACTGCTCAACGGCGAGACGGACATCATCGTCAACGTCCCGCCGCAGGATGCGGGGAACGTGAAAAATTCGAAGAAAACCACCCTCTCGGCCGTTCCGAGCACGCGCATCATCTACAACGCGATGCGCTACGACGCGAAACCGTTCGACAGCCCGAAGTTCCGACAGGCGATGAACTACGCCATCGACCTCGACAGCATCATCGAGAACATCCTCTCCAGTTTCGCCGGTCCGACCGGCCAGCCAACGCTGGAAGGGTTCACCGGCTACAATTCGAACGTCAAACCGTACCCGGCGAAGAAGAAGAAGGCCGAACAACTCGTCGAGGAGAGCGGCAACGCCGGGGCGAAGATTACACTTCACACGCCAGTCGGACGGTACCTGAAGGATGTGGAAATCGCACAGGCGGTGGCCAAACAGATCGACCAGCTCAAGAACGTCAACTGTTCGGTGAAACAGCGCGACTTCAATTCGCTCGCCGGGGAGCTGACCGACGGCAAGATCGACACCGGTCCGAAGTTCTACCTCATCGGTTGGGGGAACGCGACGTTCGACGCGAGCCAAACCATCATCCCGCTCCTCACGACGAACGGGGCGCTCACGTCCTACAGCAACAAGGACGTGGACAAGATGATGAAGGAAGCACAGAACATGCCGGGCGGGGACAAGCGGAACCAGAAACTGTACAAGATCAACAAAACGCTCCACGACCAAGCGCCGTGGATTTTCCTCAACCGGCAGTACAGTGTGTACGGCGTCAGCCAACGCATCAACTGGGAGGCACGCCGTGACGAACGTATCGACGCCTACGCCATCTCTTCAAAGTAGATGAATCAGTTATCGATGGGGTGTTCATAGATGTCGATGGGACGGTTCCTGTTCCGACGGGGCTTACAGGGAATCTTCGTCATCTGGGGGGTCGTTACCGTAGTGTTTCTCCTCAGGTTCGTCACACCTGGAAGTCCGATTACGGTCATCGCTCCGCTGAACGCCTCGCCACAGTTGAAACACAGAATCGCAATGGAACTCGGCCTGAACAAACCGTTGTACGTCCAGTACGGCGAGTACATCTGGAACCTCCTACACGGGGATATGGGGTACTCGTACGTCTCCGGGACGCAAGCCAGTTCGCGCATCTTCGCGCGGCTTCCGGCGACCATCGAACTCGCCGTCGCGTCCAGCATCGTCGCCATCGTGCTCTCGATCCCGTTGGGCGTCATCAGCGCGACGCGACGCCACGACCCGGTCGACTATCTGGCGACGACGTTCTCGTTGACGGGCATCAGCACGCCGAACTTCTGGCTCGGAATCATGCTGGTGTTGCTGCTGGCGGTCGGCGGGTCGTTCCCGACCGGCCATCGCGGCATGGGGTTCTTCCCGGCGGTTGAGATGCTTCTCACGCAGGGGAGCATTAGCGGACTCGTCACGTGGGGGAAACACATCTTCCTCCCGGCGATCACGCTGGGAACGTACTTCACCGCGCTCATCACCCGGTTGACCCGGAGCGGCATGCTCGACGAACTCGGGAAGACCTACATCCGGGCGTCGCGGGCGAAGGGACTTCCGGAGACGCTCGTGCGATACAAACACGCGCTTCGGAACACGCTCATTCCCGTCATCACCGTTCTCGGTCTGCAACTGGGGACGCTCATCGGCGGCGCGGTCATCACCGAACAGGTGTTCGCGTGGCCCGGCCTCGGGACGCTGATCATCCACTCGATCAACACCCGTGACTGGCCGCTCATTCAGGGGACGCTCATCATCATCGGGACGGGCTTCGTCCTCGTGAACATCGCCGTGGACTTCCTGTACGCGTACATCAACCCGCAGGTGGTCTACGAATGATCTCTCCCCGGACGCTCCGGAACCTCAAACGCGAGTTCCGCAGCAGCCTGTTGGCGAAAATCGGCCTCGTGCTCGTCATCGCGGTCATCCTCGTCGCGGTGTTCGCGCCGTTCATCGCCCCGCACAACCCGTACAACCAGAATTTGGACGACTCGAAACTGCCGCCGCTCGGCTTCAGCAAGCAGACAACGCAGACGAGTTCGAAGATGGTCGATGGACAGGTGAAGATCGTCAACAACACGACCTACGTGAAAGCACAACCCTCCCATCCGCTCGGGACCGACCAACTCGGGAGGGACATCCTCTCACGAGTTATCTACGGGGCGAGAACGTCGCTCCTCGTCGGTATCTTCGGGACCTTGTTGGCGATGCTCATCGGCGTCACCGTCGGACTGGTCGCGGGATACTACGGTGAACTCGTGGACGACGCGCTGATGCGAAGCGCGGACATCATGCTGGCGTTCCCGTCGCTCGTGTTGGCGATTGCGCTCGTCGGCATGTTCGACCAGCAGGTCATCAGGGTCCCCGACCCCTTCGTGGCCAGCGGCCTCGTTTCCGGGATGCCCGCCAAAATCGGGGTCTCGGCGACGGTCGTCGTCGTCGTCGCGCTCGTCAACTGGGTGTGGTTCGCCCGCGTCTCACGCGGCGAGGCGCTGACGGTCGTCGGCGAGGAGTACGTCAAGGCGGCCCGCTCGGTGGGGGCGCGCCACTCGTTCGTCCTTCGTAAGCACATCCTGCCGAACAGCGTGACGCCCATCATCGTCCTGGCGACCATCCAGATTGCGGCCATCATCCTGCTCGAAAGCTCGCTGTCCTACCTCGGCTTCTCCGGGGTGAACCTCTCGTGGGGCTTCGACATCTCGCAGGGGAAGGACTACCTCGCCACGTCGTGGTGGATTTCGACGGTGCCGGGATTGGCCATCGTCATCACCGTCATCGGCATCAACCTCGTCGGTGACTGGTTGCGCGACGCGCTCGACCCCGGCATCGACGGCGAAGGGGGTGGCGTATGAGCGACCTGCTTCGCGTGCGTGACCTCTCGACCCGTTTCTTCACGGAGAACGGGCAAGTCAACGCCTGTGAGTCAATCAGCTTCGACGTGCGGGAGGAGGAAGTGTTCGGAGTCGTCGGCGAATCGGGGTCCGGAAAGAGCGTCGCCGCGCTCTCCATCATCGACCTCGTGGAGTCGCCCGGCAGGATCACGTCGGGCGAGGTGTGGTATCGGAACCCCACGCTCGCCGAGGAAGTCGGAGGCAATCGTCCCGAGGCGGTCGACGGCGAGTTCGTGGACATCCGGCAGTTGACGACGCGGGAACGCCGCGCCCTGCGCGGCCCGTCGTTCAGCATGATCTTCCAGGACCCGATGAGCAGCCTCAACCCGTCGATCACGGTCGGCGAACAAATCGCCGAGGCGGTCGAAGTCCAGCGACGGGCGAAGGCAAACCCGCGTTCGACGCGCTCGCGGACGCAGGGCTACGGCCTCGGAAGCCTCATCGCGGGAACCATCTTCCCGTCCCGGGACTACGTCAGCGAACCGAGCCGGGCGAAGGCCATCGAACTGCTCGAACAGGTCGGGATTCCCGACCCGGCGGACCGCGCCGACGAGTACCCCCACCAGTTCTCGGGCGGGATGCTTCAGCGGGCGATGATCGCCCAAGCGCTCGCCGGTGAACCCGACCTGCTCATCGCGGACGAACCGACGACGGCGCTGGACGTGACGATTCAGGCCCAGATCCTCGACCTGCTTCGGGAGTTGCAGGCCGACACGGGCATGAGCATCATGCTCATCACGCACAACCTCGGCGTCGTCGCCCGGATGTGCGACCGCGTCGGCGTGATGTACGCCGGGGAACTGGTCGAACACGGGACGCTCGAAGACGTGTTCGACGACTCGGTCCACCCGTACACGCAGGGGCTGCTCGGGTCGCTTCCCGACTTGGAGGACCCCGCACCGCGGCTGCAACCCATCGAGGGGAACGTCCCCGACCTGATCGATTCGGAGATGGACGACCGCTGTTACTTCGCCGACCGCTGTCCGAAGGCGATGGAGGAGTGTCTGTCACATCCGTCGATGCACGACGCGGGCGGCAGCCCCGAACACGAAGCGCGCTGTGTGCTCACCGAGATGGAGTACGACGAAGCGAGGGCGCTTCCGTCGAACCACTTCGAGGACGACGAACGAACCGAACCCATGGAGGCAAACGATGACTGACCACCTCGTCCGCGTCGAGGAACTGCAGAAGTACTACTTCGAACAGGACACGCTGACCGACCGCCTGCTCGGCCGCGAGCCGAAGAGCGTGAAAGCCGTCGATGGCATCTCCTTCGCCATCGAGGAGGGCGAGACGCTCGGACTGGTCGGCGAATCCGGCTGTGGGAAATCCACGACCGGTGAGACCCTGTTGGGTCTCCGCGACGCGACCGACGGTCGCGTCGTCTTCGACGGGCAGAACGTCTACCAGATGGACGACCTGACCGAATTCAGAAAGCGGGCACAGGTCGTCTTTCAGGACCCGTTTTCCAGCCTCGACCCGCGGATGACGGCGGGCGAAATCATCCGCGAACCGCTGGACGTTCACGGCGTCGATTCGCGGGCGGAACGGCGCGAGCGCGCCCAGGAACTGATGGAGCGCGTCGGCCTGTCTGCGGGACAGATCGACCGCTACCCGCACGAGTTCTCGGGCGGCCAGCGCCAACGTATCGGCATCGCTCGGTCGCTCGCGCTGGAACCCGAGTTCATCGTGTTGGACGAACCCGTCTCGGCGCTGGACGTCTCCGTGCAGGCGCAGGTGCTCAACCTCCTGCAGGACCTGCAGAACGAACTCGGGTTGACGTACCTGTTCATCGCCCACGACCTCTCCGTGGTTCGGCACATCTCCGACCGCGTGGCGGTGATGTACCTCGGCGAAATCGTGGAACTCGGACCGGTGGACGAGATATTCAACGACCCACAGCACCCCTACACGAAGGCCCTGCTGGAGAGCGTGCCGCGTGCGGACACCAGCGAACAGGAGCGCGACATCCACACGCTGTCTGGCGACGTGCCGTCGCCGCGAAACCCGCCGTCGGGGTGTCACTTCCGGACGCGGTGTCCGAACGTCATTCCGCCCGAGGACGTCCGAATCTCCCAGTCGGCGTATCGCGAGGTGATGGACTACCGCGAACGCCTCGAATCGGGCGACCTGACGCGCCACGGGGTTCGGGAGTTGGTCGCCGGGGCGAACGAGAACCCCGAGGAAATCGGGGACGAGGCGCTTATCGCCGAGTTGTGGGACGAACTGTTCGACCACGAACTCGACGGCGACAACCGCGAAACGGTCGCCGAATCGTTCGAGCGGTTCGTCTCCGGCGACCGCGAGGGTGCCGTTGCCGTCATGCGTGACCGCTTTGCGAGCGTCTGCGAGCGTCAGAATCCGGTGCTCCAGAACCGCGAACACCCGGCGGCCTGCCACCTCTACGATCAACCGGAACCGCCGAAGACGGAGTCGGAATCCGAACCGGGAATCGAATCGTCGGCCGATTAACCTCCCCCGATTATTTTCACGCTTCGAACCCGTGTCCACGGACGAAGAGTTATACGCGAAGAAGCAGTACTAGATGAACCCCAATGGTCGCCCGTGAGTACGATTTTTGGCTGCTCGATCTGGACGGGACGCTCATCGACATCGACCCGGCGTACGTTCGCTCGGTGTTCGACCGCGTGAGCGACCGTCTCGGACGCGAATTTACCGACTACGAATCCGAAATCATCTGGCACGGTCTCGGCGGGTCACGCGACGCACAACTCAGCGCGTGGGGTATCGACCCCGTCGAGTTCTGGGAGGTGTTCCACTCCATCGAGGACCCGCAGGTCCGCGCGGAGAACACTTTCCTTTACGACGACGCCGAATTCGTCGCCGACCTCGACTGCCCGGTCGGATTGGTAACCCACTGTCAGCGCTTTTTGACCGACCCGGTGCTCGACGGACTCGACATCCGCGACTGGTTCGACACCGTCGTCTGCTGTGACGAACAGTTGGGCTGGAAACCGAATCCCGAACCGGTCGAACACGCCATGACACAACTCGGCGTCGGCACGAACGAGCGTGGCGTCCTCGCCGGCGACGGGTCGAGCGACATCGGTGCGGCGTGGAACGCGGGATTGGACGCCGTCCACGTCGAACGCCACGACCCGTCCCGGAGAAAACAGTGTGTCCTCGGCGATTATCGGATCAACAGCTTCGACGAGCTATGGATGAACTCCCGGCAGACGTTCGAGAACACCGACTAACGTCGAATCGACCGCCGCGGCCAGTTCCGCTACGCCCTCCTTCTCCTCGCGGTTTGGATTGACGAGGATTCGAACTCGTTCCTCGCCGAGGGACACGAATCCCAATCCGAGTTTTTCCGCCGTCGAACGCAGGCCGAGGCCCGCATCCGCCGCGCCCGCCGAAACTTTTCTCGCCGGGCTTTCGTGGGCCTTCACGGTGAGTTCGAACCCGTCGACGGATTCGACCAGTTCGCGACGGGTCGTATCGCGCTCGTCGGCGAGGTCGGCGACTGCGTTGCCGAGCGTCGTCCGGAGGCCGGAGTCGGTCCCACGGTTGATGAACCGCAGGTCTCGGTCCACGAGGTCGGCCAACCCGTCGATGTCCTCGGGATTTCCGGACGGGACGACCAGTCCCCACTCGCGGTGATAAGACGCCAGTTCGGTGCCGCCGCTCGCGTCCGAGGCGGAGTCGTTCGCCGTCCCAGTCGAACCACGCTCGGCGTCTCCTGAAACCACCGCGAAATCCGGCACGCCGTTCCGGAGGCGGCGCAGGCCTTCCCGGCTACCGAACGGGAGATAGCGCGGCGAGTCGAGAGAGTCGAGCAGTCGGGAGAGCGCGGGGTCGTCCTCGCCGACGCCGAGGACCGAGGGGGTCCGAACGTCGGGCGAGAACAGTCGCACGGAGACTTCCTCGCCTTCCCCGAGATACGCCGTATCCGGTGGGACCGTCACGACGCCGTCGGCTTCCACGAGGCTGGTCGTCGCTCCGCTTCCCTTGTCCACCGGATAGGCGAGCGTGCGGCCGTGTTCGTCCTCGACCAAGCCGGTCGGCATGAGTCGCATCCGGCCCTCGTCGTAGCGTTCCTCGGCGGCCATCCGGGCTTCGACGGTCGCCGTGGCCGGTTCCGGGAGTCCAGCGGCGTCGCGGATGGCGGGCGCGACGAAGGTCTGGAAGATGGTCAGCGCGGAGACGGGATACCCCGGCAGGCCGACGTACGCCGAATCGGGGAACCGCCCGACGAGCATCGGTTTGCCGGGTTTGACGGCGACGCCGTGGAGCAGGAGTTCGCCGCGCGATTCGATGACGCGGTAGATCACGTCCACCGCGCTCGCGCTGGTCGATCCGGACGACAGGACCAGGTCGCACTCCTCGGATGCCTCCAACAGCAGGCGCTCCATCTCCTCGTAGTCGTCGCCAGCGTGCGGATAGAGGACAGGGTCTCCGCCCGCCTCCGCCACGGCGGCCGCGTCGTGTAACTGTTTACGTCGTAGATCTGTCCCGACTCGTCCGAAAGCGGGTTGCCGGGACGGACGAGTTCGTCGCCGGTGGAGATGATGCCGACGGTCGGCGTTCCGCGGACGGGCACTTCGTCCGCGCCGAGCGCCGACAGCAGCCCGATTTCGCGGGCGGTGAGTCGCGTTCCGGGTCCGAGCGCTCGTTGGCCCGCCGCGATGTCCGCACCGGCGAGCATGGTGTGTTCTCCGGGCGTGAGAGCGGTACGGACTTCCACGCCGTCCGCGCCGTCGCGCTCGACGTAGTCGGTTCGTTCGACCATCACCACGGCGTCCGCGCCGGGCGGCATCACCGCCCCGGTGGAAATCTCGACGGCTTCGCCCTCGCCGACCTCCACGTCGGGTTCCGTCCCCGCGTGCACCTCCCCCACGAGGTCGAGGACGGCGGGGTCGGCCTCGTTCGCGCCGAAGGTATCCCTCGCCTGGACCGCGAAGCCGTCCATGCTCGCCCGGTCGAACCCCGGCACGTCGCGGTCGGCGTCGAGTCGCTCGGCCAGTACTCTACCGCGCGCTTCGGTGAGCGGGACGTGCTCGCGGTCGCCGAGAGGTCCAACGAGGCGATCGCTTCGTGTGCCTCCTCGGGTTCCGCGAGGTCGCGGAACTCCTTTCGATCGGTCATGCCGACCACTCCCAGTTTCCGACCGCGACGGTCTCTCCCGCTGGAATCCCCTCGCGCTCCTCGGGTACTTCGACCCATCCATCCGCCAGCGCGACGCTGGAGAGGATGCCCGAACCGCTCGCTCGCGTGGGGGTGGCTGACCGCTCTTCCCCGTCCTCGTTCACCGTCACCCGAACGAACGACCTGATACCGGGTTCGCTTCGAATCTTGCGTTCGAGCCGTGCATCCGTCGTCGGGAAGTCATCGAGCGGCAGGTTGCCCGTCCACTTCAGCGCGGGCCGGACGAACTGGATGGCGTTGATGATGCAGGCGACCGGATAACCCGGCAACATCACGATCGGGGTTTCCTCGCCATCCGGGTCGGAATCCTCCGAATTCTCAGAATTTTCACTGGCCATCGTGTCGTGTTCGACGATATTGCCAGAACTCTTCGAGTTCTGGCTGCCAATCGGGCTATGCCCGATGATGCCGAGGGCGACCGGGTGGCCCGGTTTCAGCGCGACGCCGTGGACGATCACGTCGCCGATGGAGTCGACGACTTCCGGAAGCAGGTCCCGTTCCCCCACGGACGAGCCACCCGTCGTGACGACGATGTCGTGGTCGAGGTTCGACTCGATCGCCTCGCGGAGCGCCGTCTCGTCGTCGGTCACCACGTCGTGATACGTCGCGTCGCCACCCCACCGTTCCACGAACCGGGAAACCGTGAGCCCGTTGGTTTCGACCACTTCACCCGGCTCGGGATCGGTTTGCACGAGTTCCTCGCCGGTCGGAATCACGGCGACGCGCGGCGGTTCGTAGACGGTCACCTCGCGCACGCCGACGGATTTCAGCATGCCGAGGTCGGACGGCCGCAGACGATGTCCCTGCTCGTAGAGTGACTGTCCTTTCTCGACGTCCTCGCCGACGGACGCGACGTTTTCGCCCTCCGCGACGGCGTCGAACACTTCGATCTCGTCTCCGAATCGATCCGTTTGCTCTATCATCACTATCGCGTCCGCCCCCGCCGGTACTTCGCTCCCGGTGTGGACCCGAACTGCCGCGCCGGGGCCCATTTCCTCCGCTCTTCGGAGGGCTTCGGGCGACCGGCCGCCCGCTCCGAAGGTGTCCTCTGCCCTGACGGCGTAGCCGTCCATCGCGGCCTGCGAGTAGTGGGGGACGTTTCGCGGGGCGACGACTTCCTCGGCGAGCACCCGATCATCCGCGTCGAGCAGCGGGACGGATTCGGTGCGGTCGTGTCCGGCGACGACCTCTTGTAGTTGCTCACGCGCCGCCGCCACGCGTGTCGTTTCCTTGAACCCGGACTGCTTTCTGTCCGGTTGGTGGTCGCTCATATGAACCCGTTCGGGACGGCGGGCAAAAAGGAAGCGGGGAACACTTATCGTCTCGTAGACAACACGGTTCGGCATGGCCCTCCCTGATCAACCGCTCGCCCTGCTGATCGCCGCCGTTGCCGCGGTTCTCGGCTGTGCCCTGTTGTGGTACGGCGGGCGCGAACTCCTCCTCTCGTATCGAATCCTGACCAACGACCCGAGCGACGTGATGTCGCTCGGTGACGGCGGGCCTGTCGAGGTGGAAGGTACCGCGCAAGCCCAGGGCGGAACCCTCACGTCACCGTTTACCGGGAACGAATGTCTGGCATACGAGTACGAAGTAAAGGAGGAACGAAACTCCAAGAACGGTCGTAGTTGGACGACCATCGACAGCGGCTACAACTTCACGGCGTTTCGCATCGAGGACGGGACGGCCAGCGCGCTCGTCGACCCCCGCTCGGCTGACTTTCGGTTGAGTGCCGAGCGTTCCATCGACGTTCGCGGCGGGAAACGGCCGCCCGAATCGATACGGGAGTTTATTCGGCGAAACAAGGACGTCGGGTCGGAGGAGAAGAGCCTCGACCTGAAACTGTTCGAGTTGAACACCGGAAAGGACCGAAAATACGTCGAGAGACGCCTCGATGTCGGCGAATCGGTTCACATCCTCGGCGAAGCGCGGTACGACGCCAGTGCGGGGAGCGAAGCCGGGGAGGTAAACACCATCATCGGGTCCGGCGACGACACCAAGTTCGTCATCTCGGATACGGACGAACGCGGTGCAGCGCGACGTGCGGCGTGGAAGGGACTCCCGTACGTGTTCGCCGGAGTCCTGTTTTTCGCCATCGGCGCGTTCGTCCTCGGCCTGTAATTCGACCGCCAAGACCGCACCCTTTTTCGGCCCTGCGTCCTAAGACGGAACTATGTCAGCGCTGCGCGATGCGTTGCGAGAACTCCCGGATGCCGTGTTCGCAGACCTACTGGAGAGCGACGGGGAGTACCTCCTCGTCCTCGACATGCCCGGCGTCACCGAGGAAACTATCGACATCGACGTGACGAATGGCCGCCTCCAGATCGAAGCGCGGCGCGAGAAGGACGTTCCCATCGAGTTCGACTACCTGAGCGAAGAACGTCCGCTCTTCCTCGATGCCGAACTTCCGCTTCCGCCGGATGCGACCGGTTCGGGTGCGGAAGCGACGGTTTCCCGCGGTGTACTCGAAATCACGCTCCCGAAACGGACGTCGGCTCCGGAGGAGTCGGTGCCGGTTACGAGCCGCTAAGCGCGGGTGGTCACACTGGTATTTCTCCGCGCATATCGTCGGTTCGTTATCGTCGCATGGCAGTTCCTGCCGCTGTTGGTGAGCTATGCCCGCGACCGGAATCGCTTCCTGTTCTTCGGGTCGTCGCGGCAGGTGACGAGCGAGATGCGACGGGAGCGGGCGGATACGCTCCTCAGTTCGCTTTTGACCCTCGGTCCGACGTTCATCAAACTCGGGCAACTACTGTCGAGCCGTCCCGACGTTCTCCCGCCGGAGTACGTGGACGAGCTTTCGAAACTGCAAGACGAAGTCCCGCCCGCCCCGTGGGAGGACGCTCGAAACGGCCTCGAAGCGGAACTCGGTCCCGTCGAGGCCAACTTCGCGGAGTTCGACACGGACGCGATAAGCGGCGCGAGTCTCGGGCAGGTGTACGACGCGCGGGTCGACGGCGAGCGCGTCGCGGTGAAGGTCAGACGCCCCGGCATCGAGGACCTGGTCGAGGCCGACCTGCGAGTCATCCGCTGGTCGCTCCCCATCCTCATGCGATTTCTGGGGCAGGGACGGGCTTTCTCGCTCGAAAACCTCGCCGACGAGTTCGGCCGGACGATTCGGGAGGAGATGGATTACGGCCGCGAGGCGTCGATGCTGAACGAGATTCGGACGAACTTCGAGGACGACCCCGATATCGTCATCCCGCGCGTCATCGATAGCCACTCCGGTTCCCGCGTCCTCACGATGGAGTTCCTCGGCGGCACGAAGATCAACCGGATAGACGAACTTGACGAGGAGGGACTCGACCGCCACGAACTCGCCGTAAACCTCCAGCGGGCCTACCTCCAGATGATAATTCAGGACGGCGTGTTCCACGCGGACCCGCATCCCGGTAACCTCGCCGTCACGGACGATGGCAGCATCATCTTCTACGACTTCGGCATGAGCGGGCACGTGGACGACTTCATCCAGCGCAAGATCGTCGAGTTCTACATCGCGGTGGCGAATCAGGACATCGAAGGCATCCTCGACGCGCTCATCGAGATGGGAACCCTCAGCCCCGAAGCCGACCGCAGGACGATGGGACAGGTGATGGAACTCGCCATCGAGGACGCCCGCGGCGAGGACATCGAGACCTATCGCGTCCAGCAGATCGTCTCGCAGGTCGAGGACACTATCTACGAGTTCCCGCTCCGCCTGCCGTCGAACCTCGCGCTCGTGCTTCGGGTGGCGACGGTCGTGGAGGGCGTCTGTGTCACCCTCGATCCCGGTTTCGACTTCATCGCGGTGGCGACGGAGTACCTCACCGAGGAGGGGTACCGCGAGGAATCCATCAAACAGTACGTCTCGGAGACGGGCGATCAGCTACAGGCGTCGGCCCAGTCGCTCGTCCGGACGCCGCCCAAACTGGAGCGCGCGTTGGACAGAATCGACCGCGACGACCTGTACGCCCGCGTCAGCATCGAGGACGACAACGACGTGTTCGACCTGCTGGCCAAACGGCTCATCTACGGCATCCTGCTCGCGTTCGGCGGGTTGACGACGGCGGTGTTGTACGTCGCAGAGGCGTTCCCCGCCGCCGCCGTCGCCGGACTGATTTCGCTGTTCGTCACGTTCCTGCTCTATCGTTCGTTCCGCAAACGGCGCGGGATTCGAACGACCCCACAGTTCACCCGACAGAACTTGCGGGAACGGGACGGGGAGTAGGGAAACCGATTCGTGTTCGATTCGTTCCACAATCCTTTTCCAAACTCTGGTCATTGAATTGAACAATGACGACCACCGTCACTCCCTCCAGCACCAGCGACCACGAGAGCCACTGGTGGATACTCCTGTTGCCGGGTTTGATTTCTGCTTTCATCGCCACCGTCGCACTCGGGGTCGCCGGATTCGTGCTCCACAGCGAACCGCCGCTCTCGGTTTCGACGCTCCCCGCTCCGATAACGTTCGTTCTCGGGCTTGCGTTACTCACTGCGCCCGCCGCCGTCGCCATCGGTATCCACTTCGACCGAAAGTACGTCGCGTCGGTGTCCGAGTGGAAACCCCGTTCCGAATACGTCCTCCTCGGCGTCGCCATGTGGTTCGGCATCGGCATCCCGTTCGCCCTGTTGTACCTCTATCGCCGCCATCAGTACCTCGGCATCCCCTGAGTCGAATTCACGATACCCTCGAACGGACGACCGGGGTCGATGTGATCTCTATCTCTGCGATTTCCGATTCTTCATCTATGGGTTCCAAGAGCACGTCGGTAACTCGGTACGACCCATCGCGGAGGACGACCGTATCCCCCACATACGGGAGATTCTCGTACTGAAGTCGTGTCGTGCCTGTGCATTTTCCCGAACCGCGGAAGTAGAACATCGCCCTCATCTTCAATTTCAATACGATATCCATGTAAAAAAGAAGTGGACACTCTCTCCATCGATAGTCTATCGGTCTATCGACTCTCCCACCTCCCACGTCAGAACTTCTGGGAACGGGACGGGGAGTAGACGGAGGGTTCCTCTACCGACACACGATTTTTACAGAGAGAGCCACGGGAGGACGGCGTACACGAGACCAAGAATTACGAAGAGGCCACCGACCGCGAACGGGAGCACCGCACCGTCCTTCCCCTCCTTGACCAAATCGTTCTCGGACTTATCCGAGAGGATGAAATCGCCGCCCTCCGTTGGCGCGTCGATGACGAACTCCGGGCCTTCCCAGTTTCCCCGCCACCTTCGAGCATTGCCGAGCACGTAGACGTCTTCTCCCGGTTCGATCACCCCCTCCGAGTACCGTCGGCTGTCACCGGCCTTCACCGGGCCGTAGCTCTTCCGGGTGGCTTCCTCGACTGCGGGTTCGTTCGCCACGTAGCGTCGGATTTTCTCGGGGGGTTCGTCACCACGACCGACCTTCGTTTCGATCCCCTGTAGATTCAACCCCTCTCCCAAGGGCAGTTCGACTCGTATCGTTCCGGTACCGTCATCGATGGTTATCGGTCCGCCGAGCACCGCCTCGTGAATGGTCTCCCAACTGGAACCGCCGTCAACGCCTTGCTCCTCCTCGACCGTGACGTGAGCGACTATCGCATCCGTTGTTTCGATCGGGGATTCGAACAGGTTCCCGTTCTCGGGGGGTTGGACAGTTCCCTTGATCTCGACCCCTCCGGGCCGGAGGTCCCGGATTCGCGTGGTTTCGACATCGGCGATTCGTTCGGCTTGCGCCCACCGATTGCGACCTTTGTTCATCTGGTAGAGACCGACGACGAGCAGCGTCACGCCGATTCCCGCCCGCCAGAGAAGGGAGACGTGAACCATCAGTTGTCAGCGATTGCTACTGGTCCGACATAAGCTTGCGTATCGAAGTGCGCAAGCGGGCGGGGAGTAGGAGATCGATAGTGTGTCAAAAAAGACCCCAGAATGTCTTTGTGAGTCGCTCGAACCGACTGCTTCACCGAACGGCCGCTGGACTGGTGAAATTGCGAGGCCGGAACTCAGCGGTTTCCGGTCAGTACGAGGAAGAGACCGAACAGAACACCCACCACGACGAGGACGATACCGCCGATTCCGTATAGTTTCGGTGTGCTGTACTGGAGTTGGTCACCGTATTTCAGGATGGCCGCGGACAGGAGGAGCGTAAGCCCCGATCCGGTGAGAACGGTCGCGAGGTCGAAGCCGATTGGATTACCGATGTCTGGCACGAACTTAATTGCCAGCGACGGTGGATACAGCTATTGCTTGCAGATACAAGCAATCGACGGCGATCGGCGTTCGATTGAATCGACGAGTCGTCCACGACCAAGGCGAGTCACCCACTCCCACCGCGACTCCGTTCCGACCGTCCCCGAAAACACCCGCTCCCCGACTGCCACATTCCGTAGCTTTTCCCCTCCTCCTCGCCAAGACTCGGTATGCAGATCGAACCCTTCGGCTTGGAGCGCTGGTTCGCCGAATACGAACACGAAGCCGACATCATGCTGGCCGAGAGCGGCATCCGGAGCCTCGACGCCAACCGCTTCGACCTGAACCCCGGCGAGTTGGGCTACGTCATCCCGACGAACGGCGACCCCGAGTTCCGCGCCGAGGTGGGCGAGCGCTACGGCCGGAGCGCCGACGAGGTGCTGTTCACCTGCGGAACGCAGGAGGCGAACTTTCTGGCCTTCCTGAGCCTACTAGACGAGGATAGCCACGCCGTAGTGGTCACCCCGACCTATCAGGCCCTCCACGCGGTGCCCGATTCGATGGGCGAGGTGACGAGGGTGTCGCTCGAACCGCCCGAGTGGGAACTCGACGTGGACGCCGTCGCCGACGCGATTCGAGAGGAGATGAACGTCATCGTCCTGAACAACCCGAACAACCCGACCGGGCGGTATCACCCGCAAGAGACGGTCGAAGCGCTCTACGACCTCGCGGAGGACGCTGGGGCGTACCTGCTCTGCGACGAAGTGTACCGACTGCTGTCCGACGATCCGGTTGACCCCGTGGCGAGCATGGGCGAGTTCGGCATCAGCACGACGAGTTTGACGAAGGCGTACGGACTCGCCGGACTTCGGTTCGGGTGGCTCGTCGGGGCGGAGGAAGTCGTGGACGGCGCGTGGGAGTGGAAGGATTACACGACAATCTCGCCGGGTATCATCGACCAGCACGTCGCCCGGCAGGCGCTCGGCGAGCACGAGGAGGACATTCTGGCCGAGAACCGCGAACTCGCGGCGAGCAACCGCGGCCGCGTGCGGGAGTTCGTGAACGACCACGGCCTGGAGTGGTACGACCCGGTGGGTGTGAACGGTTTCGTCCGGATTCCGGACGGCTTCGAGGACGGCGAGGCGTTCTGTCGCGGCGTGGTCGAGGAGGAGAGCGTCGTCCTCGCGCCGGGGAACCTGTTCGGATTCGACCGCTACTTCCGCATCGGGTTCGGCCTGCCCGCCGACGAGTTGGAGGATGGACTGGCGCGCGTCGAGTCGTTCCTCGACCGACACGCGTAACCGCCGCTGTCATCCCGAACCTTCGAATTTCAGGGTTTCGACTGTCGGAAAAGCGAATTCGAGCAGTAAAAACGACAGCGGAGAACGGAGAAGTCAGTAACTGCGAACTTTCGGCTCGTACTTCTTGTTCTCGCCTTCGAGGATGGTCGGCCTGTACCAGAGTTCCGGTGTGCCGTCGTTCCACGAGAGCATCGTGTGCTTCAGCCACACGTCGTCGCGGCGGTTCTGGTTCTCCTCGCGCCAGTGAGCGCCACGGAACTCGTCGCGGGCGAGCGCGCCGAGCGTGATGGCCTCTCCCAAATCGAGGAGGTTGCGCATCTCGATGGTGTGGATGAGGTCGGTGTTGAACGTGCGCGACGGGTCGTTGACGTACACGTCGCCGTAGGACTTCCGAATCTCGTGGATGTCTTCGAGCGCCTGCTTGAGACCTTCCTCGTTCCGGAACACGTTGACGTTGTCAGTCATCGTCTTCTGGAGTTTGGCGCGCAGTTCGGCCTGCTGGACGCCGTCGTCCTTTTCCAGAAGCGTCTCGATACGGGCGCGTTCGACTTCCAACGTGGCTTCGACGGTCTGGGACGGGTCGGCGAGCGAGGTCCCGCCGTCGGCCACGGCGCTGTCGTCGTCCGAATCGACCGCGCCGGGTTCGACGGGCGTATCGACGTCGCCCATCTCGATGTCGCCGCTCTGTCCGGTCTGAATCTCCGGTTCGCCGAGGTCCTCGCCCGCGGCGTGGCGTCCGGCGCGGGCGCCGAAGACGATGAGTTCCGGCAGGGCGTTGCCGCCGAGGCGGTTCGACCCGTGGACGGACACGCAGGCACACTCGCCCGCGGCGTACAGTCCGGAGATACAGGTCTCGCCGTTCTCGTCGGTTTCGATGCCGCCCATCGCGTAGTGCTGGCCGGGTTTGACCGGCATCGGTTCTTCGAGCGCGTCGACGCCCTCGAAGTCCCGCGCGAGGTGGAGGATGTTTTCGAGTCGGTCCGTGATGCGCTCCTCGCCGAGGTGGCGCATGTCGAGGTGGACGTACTCGTCGTCGATTCCGCGTCCGTTGTTCACTTCGGTCAGTTCGGCACGGGCGACCACGTCACGCGAGGCGAGTTCGCCGTCGTTGTTTGCGTAGCCGTGCTCGAACATGAACCGTTCTCCCTCGCTGTTGTAGAGGATGCCACCTTCGCCACGCACACCTTCGGAGATGAGAACACCGGTCGAAGGGAGCGTCGTCGGGTGGAACTGGATGAACTCCATGTCCTCCAGCGGGACACCCGCACGGTATGCCATCGCGGCACCGTCGCCGGTGTTGGCAACCGCGTTGGTCGTGTGGTCGAAGACCTGGCCGAGACCGCCGGTCGTCAGGATGACGCCGTTTTTGGCGGTGAAACCTTCGATCTTGCCCGTCTGGATGTCGTAGCCGACGACGCCGTGACAGCTACGTTCCGAGGGGTCGTCCTCGTCCGTGACGGCGAGTTGGGTGACGTACCACTCGTCGTACACCTGAATGCCGCGTTTGACGACCTGCTCGTACATCGTGTGGAGCAGGTGGTGACCCGTCTCCGCCCCCGCGTAGGTCGTTCGAGCGAACGACAGTCCACCGAACGGGCGCTGGGAGACGCGTCCGTCGTCCTCGCGGGAGAACGCCATTCCCCAGTGTTCGAGCTGGATGGTCTCTTTCGGGCTGTCCTGACAGAGGGTTTCGATCGCTGGGGCGTCGCCGAGATAGTCCGACCCCTTCATGGTGTCGTAGGCGTGGAGTTCCCAATCGTCGCCCTCTCTGAGTGCCGCGTTGATACCGCCTTCCGCTGCGCCGGTGTGGCTTCGAACGGGGTGAAGCTTCGTGACGAGGGCGACATCTGCGCCCTGCTCGTGGGCCGCGATGGCCGCACGAAGCCCCGAACCGCCAGCACCGACGACGATTACGTCGTGTTCGTACATTGTGTCTAAATTTGGCTTACCAGAACTTGAGGTTGTTCTTCACTGCCGAGCGCTTGAGTTCCTGGATGTGCTCGGTCAGCGGGATGTCTTTCGGGCAGACGTTCGTACAGGAGAACTGGGTCTGACAGCGCCAGACGCCGTGTTCCTGGTCGAGGATGTCGTACCGGTGTTGGTGCATCTCCTCGCCCTCGCGGTCGTCCATGGCGAACCGGAATGCCTTGTTCAGCGCCGCCGGGCCGAGGTACTGGTTGTCGCCCGCCGCGATGTTACACGAGGACATGCATGCCCCACACCAGATACAGCGCGTGGACATCTTGATCTTCTCGCGGTTCTCGCGGGATTGTCGCTGTTCTTCGAGTTCGTCACTCGGCTTCTCGCTCGTCTGGAAGTACGGTTCGACCGAGTGCATCTGGTCGTAGAAGTGCTCCATGTCCACGACGAGGTCCTTGACGACTTCCGCGTGTGGAAGCGGTTCGACGCGAACCGTTCCCTTCAGATCGGAAATCTGGGTCTGACAGCCCAGTCGCTGCGTGCCGTTGATAAACAGCGCGTCGCTGCCGCAGATGGCCTGTCGGCAGGAGTGACGGAAGGTAAGCGTCGTGTCGAAGTGGTCACGCGCGTAGATGAGCGCGTCGAGGACGGTCATCCCCTTCTCGTACGGAACGTGGAACTCGTCGAACCGCGGTTCCATCTTCCCCTCGACTTCGGGGTCGTAGCGGAACACCTTGAGGCGAACCGTCTCCCCGTCAGTCTCGGTCGATTCCTGCACTTTCGATGGTTCGTTCCCCCCCTTCTCGGCCCGTCGGCGGTCGCCGGGGGTTTCGGTGCGTTCGGTCTCGCTTTCCTGGTCCGCGTCTTCGGATAGTTGCGTGCTCATTTACATCAACCCGTTCATGGTGAGTGCGACGTAGATACCCTGAATGGCCAGCAGGAGGCCAGCCACGACGAGTACCCATTTCACCGCCGTCTTTCGGCTTCCCGTGAGACCCTGGTTCAGCAGGGCCGCGTACACGCCGTTCACGCCGTGGAACGTCGCCGTGAGGAGGAACAACGTCATCGTGGCGAAGTACCCCCACTGGGACATCCGCGCTTGCGTTCCGAGGAAGGTCACGTCCTCGGCGTGGTGGACGAAGTGGAGCATGAAGAGGTGGAACGCCAGCACGACGATGAGGAACGCCGCCGTAACGCGCTGGAGGAACCACGACATGCTGCCGCTTCGGAACGAGGAGTAGCGCTCCGCCATTTCAGAACGCCCCCGTGAGTAGCGTCGGAATGCTCGCCAATACGATGATGGCGGTCACGATAAGCGACGCGTAGAAGCTCTTGTCCTGCGATTCCAGTCCGAGTCCGAGGTCGATAAAGAGGAGTCTGACGCCGTTGAGAATGTGGAAGACAGCCACGGCGATCAGTCCGACTTCGGCGATTCGGATGACGGTTAGCCCTTCGAGACCCTGGATCGTTTGGGTGTAGTATTTCCCGCTAACGGTCGAGGTACTCAGCACGGCGATATGTGTGAACAGATAGCCGATGAGTACCCACCCAGTAAATTTGTGGAAGATCCAGGCCCACATGCCGGCCGAAAACTCACGCCATCGGCCGAAGTCCTCAATGAGGCCTCGATCATACGATTGACTCATGCCACTCGAATGGTCGGTACCGGGGGCAAATAGAAGTTACTACCTGTCCGCGTATGCGCCCCGAAAATACACCTCGGTTGACCACTCGGCCCCTCAGTACCGAATCCGAAACGGACGCGCATCTCCGGGTCTCTATCGGCTTATCTCTACAACAAATACGGCGAACGTTTGAGTGCTTACAGGAACTAACTATCAGTAATATTCAAACCCACGGATTGCCGCTTTCGGGATGAAGCGGCAACCGTCGCGGATATCTGGGTTACTGGTCGCCGAGTTCGGGTGCCCCGACGTAGCCCGGCGGTTGCACGTCGCCCTCGGTTTCCGCGTGTGCCCGGTCGCGTTTCAGCGCGCGGCGGGTGTCCGCGTTCAGTTCCACGATGTGACAGAGCGGGTTTCCGGGGTAGACCACCGGATTCTCCAGCACACCGACGAGCAGGCCGGTGAACGGTGCCTTGACGGACTCGCTTTCGGTCTTGAACGGGTTCGTGATGGAACAGATTGGCGTCCCCTCGTACACCAGCGAGCCACGGTCGTAATGCATCTCGACGAGGCCCCCGACGTCCGCGCGGAGCCACGTCTTTTCCTTCTCATCGTCGATGACGGTTCTCCATCCCGGCCATTTCACCGGGTCGTCGGGGTGGAGATTGTACTCCGCGAAGGCGCTCATCACGCCTTCGAGCGCTCGGTCGATGAAGTGTCGTTGGAAGCGGTGTGCTTCGCCCATCTCGATGGTGATGGTCGGAATTCCCGAATCGGAGGCCTCGCGACGGAGCGTTCCGGACGAACCGTGCGAGGAGATGATGACGTTCGAACCGAACGCGCGGGCGAGTCGGACGACTTCGGGATTCTCCATATCAGCACGAACGTGGAGCATGTTCGTCCGGCCGCGTGTGGACGTGTGGAAGTCGATACCGAAATCGCACGGTTCGAGGAAATTGCGATAGATCTGATCGGCCATCCGCTTCGCGCTCGTGGACCCCTGACGACCCGGGAACGAGCGGTTCAGGTCGCGGTCGTAGATGGGGAGGTATCGCTGCTGGGCGAGAAACCCGGGGACGTTCATCACGGGGAGACAGACGATGGTCCCGTGCAACTCCTCGTGATTCCAGTCGTAGGCGACTTCACGGACGACTTCGATGCCGTTGAGTTCGTCACCGTGGGCCGCCGCAGAGAGAAAGACGGTCGGGCCGGGATACTCTCCGTTGACGATGGTAACGGGAATCCGAACCGGATCACCGAGATACGTCTCGCTGATTCCGTACCGGATGTTTTGGATTTCGCCCGGTTCCACGATACCGCCATTATACGTGAACGGCTCCGCCTCGTCCCCGGTCATGTACACCACTCAGGGAGCACCGTATAAAAATATACTACTACACATGTCCCGTTCCGGAACTTTTCTGTGGGAGACGTTGACGCTTCAAATCAACTGGGAACGATTTAAGACCGAACGGACGAAATGTACGTTAATGGATTCTAACGGCTCACCTGTACGGGTTGGGGTACTCAGTCTACACAACAGCAAGGAAACGAAAGCGATCTGCAACGCTATCGAAGATCTCGGTCACGAACCGGAGTGGCTTCGCCACGAGAACACGGCGGTCGAAATCGAGAATGGGGAAGTCACGCTCGAACCGGATATCGACGTCGTCGCCAACCGCCTTCTGCTCTCCAATACCGAACAACCGTCCGAAGCGCTCGGACTCGCGAACATCTACGACTCTCTCGTTCCGATTCTCAACCGACCGCACGCGGTGATGACGGCCATTCACAAGTTCTCGACCGCGGCGAGTCTCACGAACGCCGGAGTCCAAGTCCCGGATGCGCTTCTCGCGCTCGACACCGACCGCCTCAACGACGGTCGGGCGAACTACGGCGAAGAGGCCGTCTACAAAACCGCCATCGGAACCCACGGCGGCGGGACGTGGAAGGTCGGTCCGGACGAACTCGTCAATCCGCGCGTCGGGGATCGCCAGGCGTTCTTACAGGACCTCATCGAGCGCGACGAGGGGCGACACCGCGACCTTCGCGTCTACGTCATCGGCGATCAGATCGTCGGCGCGATGAACCGCTACGCGCCGGAAAACGACTGGCGGACGAACGTCGCGCTCGGCGGCGACGTCGAGGACATGACCGACGAACTGCCGGACGAAGTCGTCGATATCGCCCGGCGGGCGCGACCGACGTCGTCGGACTCGACTACGCCGGTGTGGACCTCATCGAGGGGAACGACGGCTGGTACGTCCTGGAAGTCAACCCGACGGCCGGATTCAAGGGCCTGTACAAGGCGACCGGTCGAAGCGCGGCCCCGTACATCGCGAAGGCGGCGATCGAGGCGGGTGGCGGGGACGTCGACCACCAGCGCGTGGATGAGTTGTCCGCGACGTTGGACGACTCCGTCCCGTCGTGCAAGCCCGTCAGCAGTAGTCCGGAACCGACCGAACCCGTCGTCATCGGCTACACCGAGGAAGTGCTGGTGAGCGGAACCAGCGGGTCGGAAACCGTCGTCGCGAAATCCGACACGGGTGCGACCCGGTCGAGCATCGACACGAAACTCGCCGCCCAGATCGGTGCGGGTCCCATCAAGAGCATGACCCGCGTCAAGTCGGGCAGCAGCAAGTCGAGCAAATCGCGCCCCGTCGTCGACGTCGTCATCGGCGTCGGCGGCAACCGCCACACCGTCACCGCTAGCATCGAGGACCGAAGTCACATGGACTATCCGGTCCTCCTCGGTCGGGACATCCTCGAACATTACCAGGTGGACGTGCGTCGCCGCGTCGATTCCGATGACGAAGCCGAGATGGAAGAGGAAGAGGAGCACGCCGAAGAATAAGCAGGGTAAGGCGGACAGCTTTTTTGCCGTGGCTTCCTACCGACGAGCAACCGCTACGAGTGAGACGATGAACGACGACGCACTATCTACACTTCGGGAGGACCCCGTGATGGCCGAGTTGCTCGACAGACACGACCCGTACTCGGAAGCGAACTGGTCGGAGTACGAACGGCTCTGTATCTCGATAATCAACCAACAGCTCTCGACGGCGAGCGCGGCGGCGGTCAAAGAGCGCGTCTTCTCCCTGCTCGGGGACGTGACGCCACAAACCGTGCTGGCCGCGGACGACGACGACCTCCGGGACGCGGGTCTCTCGCGCACGAAAGTCGAATACCTGAAGAACGCGGCCCGCGCGTTCCAGCGGAACGATCTCACCAAGGAGGGACTCTCCGAGCATTCGAACGAGGAAGTCGTGGACGCGCTGACCGAGATAAAGGGTGTCGGCGAGTGGACCGCCAGAATGTATCTGCTGTTCGTGCTGGAACGGGAGGACATCCTCCCGCTCGGTGACCTGGCGGTACGCCGCGGCATCCAGCAGTTGTACGGAAACGGGACGGAGTTGACGCGCGAGGAGATGCGTGAAATCGGCGAGCAGTGGCGACCCTACCGTTCGGTCGCGACGCGATACATCTGGGCCGAGTACGAATCGGAGTGAGAAAACCGTTCGAAAACGACGCCGGAGGGTGTCTACGGTCGTCCTTCCACGGATACCGTAGTTGGGGGACGGACGATGGATTCAGTCGTCGTGTCCGTGGCCGTGGTCGTCATCGTGGCCATGGTCGTGGTCGTCATCGTGGCCGTGTCCGTGATGGTGACTCCGGATCGGTCGCCAGACGGCACGTCGGGTATCGAGATGTCCTTCGCCGTGATAGGTCGGGTCGTCGAGGTCGCGCGCGGTGTTTTCGAGGTGCTGGCGAACCTCGCCCGGCGTCGCGTCCGGGTTGACGCTTTTGATCAGTGCGGCAGCACCGACGACCTGCGGCGTCGCCATGCTCGTGCCCGCTTTCCAACCGTACGCGGGAACCATGTCCGCGTCGTCGTCCTCGTCGCCCCAGTCGAACACCGTGCTCAGCACCATGTCGTACTGTGCGTTCGCGTCCTCCGGGGCGTCTTGATCGAGGTTTCCGCCGGGTGCGCTGATGTCGATGGCTTCCGCGCCGTAGTTGGTGTAGTACGCCGGTTCCCACGTCGGCTTTCGGAGGTGGTGGAGCGCCCGCTTGTAGTGGTGATGGTCGTGGTGCCAGTGGTGACCGTGGTGGTCTTCGTCTTCGTCCTCGTCCTTCTTCTCGTCGTCCCAGAGAAAGCCGATGGGACCGGTGGCGCTGATGCTCATGACGTTGTCGGCCTCGTTCGGGAGGCTGATGACGTCGCCGTCGGTATCGAGGTTCACGCTGTCGTTGCCCGCGGCCGCGACGAGGAGCGTGCCCTTCTCGTTCGCGTGCGAGGACGCCCGCTCGATGGACTCCTCCAACAGTTCCGTATCCGAATCGTCCGGCAGCGGATACGCGCCGAGACTCATGTTCGCCACGTCGGATTCGATGTCCGCGCTGTACACCATCGCCGCGACGATGTCCCCGAACGTCGCGAACGGTCCGGTAAAGACTCGAAGCGCGACGAGGTCCGTGTCGGGTGCGGTTCCGATGACGCCGTCTTCGTTCGATCCGTCGGCGGCGATGATGCCCGAGACGTGGGTCCCGTGATCGCTGATGAGGGGGTTGAAGTCCCCGCCGTCCCCGGTGAAGTTCTTCGAGAGGTCGGTGTTGAGCGCGTGTTTCAAATCCGGATGGGTTTCGAGCGCCCCGGAATCGATGACGGACACGCGGGTCCCTTCGCCGCGCGTCCTTCGGTGGACTTGGAGCACGTTCTGTGCCTGTTTGTCCCACTGCAGGTCGTAACGCGTGTCGTGTGGGTGATGGTTCGAACGTTCGTGGTGTTCGGCCTCGACTCGGTTGAACTCCATCTTCACGTCCTTGGAGTACCGCGTTCCCGCGACCTCGCTCTCGTCACCTTTGACCACGGCGATGCCGATTTGGCTGAGATCGTGGACGACTTCGAGGCCGTCGAGGACGTCGGCCGAGCCATTACGCAGATCGACGATGTATCGGTCCGAAGTCGATTCCGCGGAAACGGTCGGGACGGTCAGTGTCAATCCACCCAGCGCAACCCCTGCGCCCTTCAAAAACGAACGGCGCGTCGGTTTTCGTGGCATTCGTTCTCAATTCCTATCGGACATATATTAATGTTAATACTCACTTATCGATTAAAAATATGAAAGTACAGAATACGTTCATCTTTTTCTGAACGAGGATGAACTCAGTCGTCGTGACCGTATCCGTGGTCGTGTCCGTGGCCGTAGTCGTGATCGTGGTCATGTCCGTGATCGTGATCGTGATCGTCGTGATCGTGGCCGTGATGACCCCAACGGTCGTCCCCGATTTCCTTCCAGACGGCCCGCGCGGTGTCGAGGTGACCCTCCCCGTGATAGGTCGGGTTGTCGAGATCACGTGCCGTGTCTTCGAGGTGCTGGCGAACCTCGCCCGGCGTCGCGTCCGGGTTGACGCTCTTGACCAGTGCGGCGACGGCCGTCACTTGCGGTGACGCCATGCTCGTTCCCGCCATCCACCCGTAGTCCGGTACTCGCTCGCCGTCCTCCTCGGTGAAAATTGTGCTCAGAACGAGGTCGTAGTACCACTTCGAGTCGGTACCGATCTGGCTCTGGTCGGCGTTTCCACCGGGTGCGCTGATGTCGACCGCATCCGCGCCGTAGTTCGTGTAAAACGCCGGTTCGTACGTCGGCTTTCGGAGGTGACGAAGCGCCGCGTGGTAGTTTTCGTCCTCCGGATTCTCGTCGTCCCAACGGTAGCCGATGGGGCCGGTGGCGCTGATGCTCATGACGTTGTCGGCCTCGTTCGGGAGGCTGATGACCTCGCCGTCGGCGTCGAGGTTGGACGAATCGTTGCCCGCCGCCGCGACCATGAGCGTACCCTTCTCGTTCGCGTACGAGGACGCGCGTTCGACGGAGTCCTTGAGAACGGCGGTGTCCGAATCGTCCGGCAGCGGGTACGCACCGAGACTCATGTTCGCCACGTCCGATCCGATGTCCGCGCTGTACACCATCGCCGCGACGACGTCACCGAACGTCGCTTCCGGTCCGGAGAACACGCGAAGCGCGACGAGGTCCGTTTCGGGCGCGGTGCCGGTCACGCCTTTCCCGTTCCTGTCGTCTGCGGCGATGATACCGGAACAGTGCGTTCCGTGGTCGCTCTCGACTGGGTTGAAGTCCCCGCCGTCGTCGGTGAAGTTCTTCGAGAGGTCAGTGTTGAGCGCGTGTTTCAAATCCGGATGGTCCTCGTACGCTCCCGAATCGATGACGGACACGCGGGTCCCTTCGCCGCGCGTCTTCCGGTGAACTTGCGGGATGCGTTGTGCCTGCTTGTCCCACTGGTACTTGTAGAGCGGGTCCTGCATCCAATGGTGCCGGTCGTGGTGGTGCCCGTGATGTTCCATCTCCGGGAACGTCACCGCCATGTCGACGTCCTTCGAGTACCGCGTTCCACTCACCTTTTCGTCAGTCCCCTTGACGACCGCGATGTCGATTTGATCGAGACGGTGGACGATGTCGAGCCCTGCCAGGTCGCTGTCCGATGTGGACCGAAGATCGACGATATAGCGGTCCTCCGACGGACTCGCGGAGACCGTCGGCATCGTCATCGTCAGTCCAGCAAGTGCCACCCCTGCACCTTTCAAAAATGAACGTCTCGTTGGTTTTTGTGACATTCCAGTAGATATCAATACTTCCTCTGTTTAATGTTATCGGTTTCGGCAACTGTTAACGAGACACTCGAAGATAGATAATATCTTGAAAAACTTAAATTCTAATATAATTGGGGAGGACTCAACTGTTGGGGATGGGACTAACTTTCCACGTTACTGGCGACTACGTATCCGTTATGGAGATTGAGGGAGAATAATGAGGGAGAAAAGAACGGTCGTCGATTATCGAAAACTCACGTCGGGTTCCAATTCGGCAGCAAGATCGAGATACGATTCGATAAGCGTCTCCGACCCGTCGAATCGGATTCCGTCGTCTTCCCATTCGATGATCCCGGCCGCTTCCATCTTCGGGATATGGTTGTGTCGTAGTTCGATGTGGATATTCCGTTTCTCCCCTTCCGTCGTATGATCGTCCTGATCCACGATTCGCTCGGCGAGGGTTTCCGAGTCGAGGGCGGAGTCGCTACTCCGAAGACAGTAAAGGACGTGCCGACGACGGTGGTCCGCCAGTAGTTCCATCACTACGTCGAGGTCGTTCGCTCCGGTGTGTTGTTCCGTCGAGCCCGTTCCCGAAGCACCAGCTGAATTGGAACTCATGGTCGTCCGAACTATCGAAAGAGAAACCGAAAAGACCGATGCCTACACACTTAGGTATTCCAAATCGAACTCGGAACCCTTTAAACCGCGCTCAGAATCCTTTCCCGAGCAGTTCCCGGGCGATGATGTTCTTCTGTATCTCCGTCGTTCCCTCGTAGATCTGGGTGATCTTCGCATCACGGTACAGTCGTTCCACGTCGAAATCGTTGACGTATCCGGACCCGCCGTGAATCTGGACCGCTTCGTCGGCGCACTCGACGGCGGTACGCGAGGAGAACTCCTTCGCCATCGACGCCAACTGGGTCAGTTGCCCGTCGCCCTCGGAGACGCTCCACGCGGATTTGTAGGTGAGGTTGCGTGCGGCCTCCGTCTTCGTGTGCATCTCGGCGAGTTTGTGCTGGATTGCTTGGAAGTCGCTGATGGAACGCCCGAACTGTTCACGCTCTTGGGCGTATTCGAGGGCGCGTTCGCACGCACCCTTGGCGATACCGACACCCTGTGCGGCGACGGCCGTACGGGTTTCGTCGAAGAACTGCATGAGTTGCAGGAAGCCCATACCGCGCGTGCCGACGAGGTTCTCCTCGGGGACGCGCACGTCGTCGAAGATGAGTTCGGCGGTGTCGGAGGCACGGATACCGAGTTTACCCGTGATCTTGTCGCTTCGAAGCCGTCACGGTCGGACTCGACGATGATCTGGGAGAATCCGGCGTAGCGGTCCTCTGCTTCGGGGTCGGTCTTCGTCATGACGACGAAGAAGTCGCCGATGGACCCGTTGGTGATCCACATCTTGTTGCCGTTGATGACCCACTCGTCGCCGTCCTTTTCGGCGGTCGTGGAGACCGAGGACACGTCCGAACCCGTGTCCGGCTCGCTGATGGCGGTACCCATGACCGCGTCGCCCGCCGCGACGGGAGCGAGGTACTCCTCCTTCTGTTCTTCCGTCCCGAATTCGCGGATGGCGTCCCCGCCGAACGCGGTGCTCGTGATACAGAGGCCGATACCCGGATCGACGGCGAACAGTTCCTCGACGATGATGGCAACTTCGAGTGGCGAGTAGCCCGCTCCACCGTACTCGATGGGGATGTTCGCGCCGGTTAGCCCCATCTCGGCCGCTTTGTCGATGATCTCCCACGGGTACTCCTCCTTCTGGTCGTACTCCTTCGCGATCGGTGCGACCTCGTTCTCCGCGAATCGCCGCACTTCGTCACGAATTGCTTGCTGCTCTTCTGACAGTTCGAAGTCCATGTGAATGGATTACGGGGCCACGGATAAATCGTTTTGTAACCGGATATAAACTGGAAGAGAGTTTATTAGTTCACATAGAGAAACGTTGAAACACCCCCGTAACGAGGGTTCTTGCATGGAGCTCGAAGATATCAACACCATAGCGGTTCTCGGCGCAGGCAACATGGGCCACGGAATCGCTGAAGTCGCGGCGCTCGCGGGATTCGACGTGAACCTGCGGGATATCAAAGAGGAGTTCGTCCAGAACGGCTACGAGGGAATCGAGTGGAGCCTCGGAAAACTGGCCGAAAACGACCAGATCAGCGAGGCTGACGCCGACGCCGCGCTGGACCGCGTAACGCCGCTCGTGGACTTCGAGGAGGCCGTCTCGGACGCCGACTTCGTCATCGAAGCCGTCCCCGAGAAGATGGAGATCAAAAAGGACGTGTACGGGGAACTGGAGGAGTACGCCCCCGACCACACGATTTTCGCCACCAACACGTCCAGTCTCTCGATCACCGAACTCTCCGAGGTGACCGAGCGCCCCGAACAGTTCTGCGGGATGCACTTTTTCAACCCGCCGGTTCGGATGCAACTCGTCGAAGTCATCACGGGTGCCCACACGAACGAGGACGTTCTCGACGTCACCGAGGAGTTGGCCGAGGAGATGGGCAAATCCCCCGTCCGCGTGCGCAAGGACAGCCCCGGGTTCATCGTCAACCGCGTGCTCGTCCCCCTGATGAACGAGGCCGCGTGGATCGTCGAATCCGGCGACGCCACCATCGAGGAAGTGGACAGCGCGACGAAGTTCGACATGGGCCTGCCGATGGGCAGTTTCGAACTCGCGGACCAGGTCGGCATCGACGTCGGCTATCACGTCCTCGAATATATGCACGAGGTGCTCGGTGACGCCTACGAACCGTGCCCGCTGCTCGCCGAAAAGGTCGAGGAGGGGAACCTCGGCAAGAAAACCGGAACGGGATTCTACGACTACGAGGACGGCGGTGTCGATATCCCGACCGACGCCGGAAACGAGGATGTCATCCTCCGCCTGCAAGCCGTGATGGCGAACGAGGTCGGCAAACTCGTCGGCAACGACGTCGCGCCCGCCGGAGAAATCGATGAGGCGGTCATGCTCGGCGCTGGCTTCCCCGAAGGACCGGCCCGGATGGCGGACGACGCCGGACTGTCGACGTTGCTGGAAACGCTCGAATCCCTCCACGAGGAGACGGGTTCGGAACGCTACGAACCCGCGGACTATCTCGAAGACGCGCCGAGGTCGGCGGCTTCGCCGACCCGGAAGATGACGAAGGCATCGAGTTCGAGGCCATCCGCATCGAGAAGCCCGGTGAGATGGTCGGACAAATCGTCCTCGACCGCCCACACCGCATGAACACCATCAGCGGGGAACTGCTGGACGAACTCTCGGTCGCAATCGACCAACTGGAGGAGGACGACGAGGTCCGTGCCGTCCTCATCACGGGCGAGGGCGACAAGGCGTTCTCCGCCGGAGCGGACGTCCAGAGCATGGCCGCGGGCGGTGCCGACCCCATCGGAGCCATCGAACTCTCGCACAAAGGTCAGGAGACGTTCGGTAAACTCGAATCCTGCTCGATGCCGGTCGTCGCCGGAATCGACGGCTACTGTCTCGGCGGCGGGATGGAACTGTCAATGTGCGCCGACCTCCGAATCGCCAGCGAGCGCTCGGAACTCGGTCAGCCAGAACACGACCTCGGCCTCCTGCCGGGGTGGGGCGGAACCCAACGCCTCCAGCACATCGTCGGCGAGGGGCGCGCGAAGGAGATAATCTTCACCGCGGACCGCTTCGAACCCGAGACGATGGCCGACTACGGCTTCCTGAACGAAGTCGTCCCGACCGAGGAGTTCGAGGAGAGCGCTTCGAACTGGCCACGAAACTCGCTGGCGGCCCGCCAATCGCACAGAAGTTCACGAAGCGTGCGATGCTCAAGGGATGGGAGAGCACGGAGGCCGGACTCGAAATCGAAGCCCAAGCGTTCGGCCACCTGATGGCGACGGACGACCTGATGGAAGGCATCACCGCGTTCATGGGCAAACGCGACGCCGAGTTCGAAGGCAAGTAAACTGCCACCCCTTCCCAAAAGGGGTGACACCAATTGACGCGGAATCGGCCCGCTGTCGGTCGATAACGGAAGGTTTAAACTAGTCCAACAGAAAGCAATGAGTGCGCAGAAGCGCAGGACGCTCGGTTGGTGTAGTCCGGCCAATCATCTTGGCCTTTCGAGCCGAGGACCAGGGTTCAAATCCCTGACCGAGCATTTTCCGAGGAACAAAGTTCTCGTGAGCGTAGCGAACGAGAGCATGGAAGACGCTGTTTGTCTTCCCGTGTGACGAGTACTTTTCGAAGAACAACGTAACAAAAAGCGATGCGTTGGTGTGTTTTCGATTGAATCGAGATTCGAGCGGACAGTATCTACCACGAGAATGAAATTCGATGGATCGAACCATATTCCCGATAGCCAACACTATCCGGGTTATTTCGAAGCATGCCGTCGTTCCGACCGTTCCATTCGAACAGACATTTCACGGATATGTATCACATAGTTTTCAATAGTGCACAACCGTTCAAACGAGTGAAAATAGCGCAGAGACGAGTGGAAACGAGATGGCAACTCTCGATAGTTCAAAAGAACTAGCGGATATCTTTATTATCGTGGAATGCCTCTAGTTGACACAGTCAGACGATGCGTTCTCTGCACGGGGGACTGAAATAAGCGGCATATATGAAACGACATGACTACAGCAGGTGATTCATCATTCGACGCGGGAAGCACGCTTCTCTCGACAGCAGCGATGGGGAGGGAGGGCGATTTCGACTGTGTGCATCGATTGTCTGGCGATGGGGCGAGCGACCGAAACGTCCTCATCGTAACCTACAATCGATCACCGGAAGTCGTGTTACAGCAGTGGCGATCGCGAATCGGCGACGAACCGACGGAACTCGGAATCATCGCCATCGGTGCTGGCAACGCACGAACCGGGACACACCGACTCGAACCACACGGCGATCAGAACTCCGTCTCGTTGTCGAACCCCGCGAGCCTCGGCCGACTCGAAACCACGATTCGACTGTATCTCGACGAATGGTCGGCGAACGACCATCCGACGGTGCTCTGTTTCGACTCCGTCTCGACGCTCCTCCGCCACGTCGACCGAACGACCGCGTTTCGATTTCTCGCTACCCTCACCGACCACCTCCGGCAGCTCGACGTCGTGGCACATTTCCATATCGTCCCGGACGCGCACGACGGTTCGACCGTCGCCATGCTCCGTTCGCTGTTCGATGTCGTGCACGGCTACGAAGGGACCGAACCGGCGGTCTCGGCCGACGTTCTCCTCGCGCTGCTCGGTTCCCCTCGCCGACGACGCGTTTGTCGATACCTCTGTGAGGTCAGCGACTCGGCGACCGTCTCCGGAATCGCACGACAGATAGCGATGTGGGAGGGGTCGGGAGTACCGAGCGAGAACGAACGCGAACGCGTCCACGTCACGTTGTGGCACGTCCATCTACCGGAGTTAGCCGAGGTCGGCGTTCTCGAACTCGACGGGAACGTCGTCTCCTCGCTCATCGATCGGGATGTGCTCGAACGATACGTGCAACTGACGGCGGACGACTCGCCCACTGAACTGTTCCCGAGCCTCTCCGACAGCGAGCGAATTCGAACGAACGATCCACCCGAAGACGAGTCCGACGAAGCGTACTGGACGGTGTACGGCACCGCACACGATTCGATCGTCGTGACGTTGGCACGGGCGTTGGCGAACGTGCGAGACGTCCCGCCGACGGAATTACAACCGGTCCTCTCGGACGTCATCGACATCGACGCGCTCCAACGGCTCGCCGAGCACGAGGATATCTCCGTCTACGCGACGTTTCAGTACGAAGGATACGAGGTGGTGGTCGATAGCGGTGAGATCAAACTGTACGACTCACGCTAGCCACTCGTCCGGTTTCGTGTTGTAATCGACCTCAGTCGCCGCGATGTCCTCGACCGCGCTCCACGGCAGGTCGCGCATCTCGAACTCGTCTCCGTCGTAGCGGATGAGTTTTCCCTGCTCTTCGGGTTCCGGCTCGCGGTCCCGCCGTCGTGCGATTTCGGCGTCGCGTTCGTCGATTTCCTTCACGATAGTCTTGAGGTTCACCGGATGGCCCCAGAGTTCGTAGATCCGTTCGAGCGTCCGCGTGGCCTGTTCGAGGTCGAGCATGACGCCGTTGTAGTGGTGACCGAGCAGGAGTTCGCTCTTGTTGTCGAAGTTACCGTCGTAGACGGCCATCGTCGGCTTGCCGAAGTTCGTGAACTGAAGCATTAGCTTCTTCTTCACGTCCTCGTACTCCGTGCTCGTCACCCGGTAATCGCCGGTCGTTCGGCTGAACTCGTAGGTGAAGTACTCGTTGTCGGTGACGAACTCCTTCGTCAGGAAGCCGTCCAGGAACGTCACGTCGTTGTGACTCGATCGCACCTCGTACATCCGGTCCCAACCGACGGTGTACTCCACGTCGGCGAGCGCTTCCTCGATGCTCCCGTACCGCTCGTCGTCCATCATGTATCGGGCGTACTGTTCCAAGTCCGCCTGCGGGATTGCTTCGAGGAATCCCCTATTCTGGAGCTTACAGAGCGAGAAGTGGCGTTCCGCCAACCCCTCGTACGAGAGCACCTTCCACGGATGGGCATCGACATCGATATCGCCAGCCTTCGCCTGCTCCAGCGCTTCGGTGTCGATCTTTTCCGCCGGGAGCGATTCGACCTCCGACAGCGTCTCGGACGTCACCGTTTCCAGTGCTGGATCGGGTTCGAGCAGTTCGTTGACCTGCTCGAAATCGACCACGTCGTGGAAGTTCCGCCACGTGATGCCCTTCACGCGAAGGATTTCACGCACGACTTCGCGACGGTTTTCGGTGTTCTCGATGTACTCCCACAGTTGCTTGCCGAGTTTGTACGGGTTCAGTCCCGGCGACCCGAGAACGCGCGCTTGATGGTCCGCGTATTCGATGAACTCGTCGGACCCCGCGAAGCCCTCCTCGCCCATCATCATCGACTCCCAGTACGCGGCCCACCCTTCGTTCATCACCTTCGTCGTCTTCTGGGCGGCGAAGTAGTACGATTCCGTGCGGAGCATCTCCAGCACTTCCCGTTGCCACTCCTCCATCTCGGCGGCTTTGCCCTCCTCGGGGTCGTAGGCACTCCCGTGGTCACGGAGATACGCGAGGAGGTCCTTTTCGGGTTCTTCGAGCGCTCCCGATTGTTTTTCCTGCTGGGCTTCGAGCCATTCGTCGTCGAACACCTCCTGACGAACCTCGTCGCTGAGGTTCATCTCGGCGAGTTGGTCCGAGATTTCGTCGGGTTCGTGGCCCTCGTCCTCCTGAACCCGATGCTGGTGCTTGAACGCCTGATGCTGATCGATGTTGTCCTGCAGACAGAGCACGTTGTCGATCCACTTTTCGACCTCTTCGCGGTCGATTTCCGGGTCGGCCATGATGCGCCGGACCCTGTCGGCGTGGCGCGAGAGGAGCGCCGCCGCGTCGAGTTCGTCCGCGAACATCCGGTACCAGCGGTTGTTGGCGAAGAAGTCCGAGTGGGCCTCGACGTGCGTGATGACCGCCTTCTGGTCGGACAGGCTGTTTGACTGTTGGAGGAAGGCGTGGGCCGGATCGTCGTTGATGACGATCTCGAACGCCTTGCCGCCGCCGTACTGGCCCTGTTTCTGCTGGCGGTCGTACTTCATCCCCCAGCGCCAGTGCGGGTACCGCTCCTGAAACCCGTCGTAGGCGATGAGTTCGTTCATCTCGTCGTAGTCGACGATCCAGTACTTGACCGGATACGGGTCGAGACCGAGTTTCCGCGCGAGGTTTCGGGCCTCCACGACTGGCTCCTGCAACTCTTCGGCCTTCCGTTGGGTTTCGATTCGCTCGTTCATGATGCCTCCGTGCTCAGGATTTCGTAAATCGCGGTCGTCACGTCCTCCGGACCGTTGACGTAGCTGACGGCGACGTTTTCCGAGTCACCGAAGTGGCGCTCGACCTCCTCGGCGTGGGTCGCGTTGATGGCTTTGCCTTCTGGCTGCGTTTCGACGTAGGCGTGCAAGTTCGCCGGAATCTCCTCCATCCGGGGGATGACGTTCTCCTCGGTGTCGTTCCGGCTGTTCTCGCTGTCGCCCGCCGCGAACACGTAGCGGTTCCAGTCGGCCCACGGGTACTCCTCTTCGAGGATGCGACCCGCGAGTTCGTAGGCTGACGAAATCTTCGTCCCGCCGCCCGACCGGATGCCGAAGAACTCGTCGCGTTCGACCCGCCACGCCTCCGCGTCGTGGGCGATGTAAACGAACTCGGCGGTATCGTACTTCCCGGTGAGATACCAGTCGAGCGGCGTGAACGTCCGCTCCACGAGTTCGCGTTTCTTCTCGCGCATCGACCCGGACACGTCGCGGATGTTGACGACGACGACGTTCTTCTCGCGCTCCTCGATGATCTCCGGGTAGCGGTAGCGCTCGTCCTCCCGACGGAACGGGATGTTCTTGACGCCGTGGTCGCGGATTTTCTGGGCCGTGCTGGTCGGTTCGACCTTCGACTCCATCTCCTCGATGCTCGACCACTTCGTGCGCTCGTCGGCGGACAGGGCCTCGTAGTTCTCCTCGACCCAGCGTTTGGAGACGGTGAGGTTGTTTCCGCGTGCCCACCGGAACACCTCGTCCGGACCCCAGCCCTCGACGCCCATCGCTTCGCGGATGTAGTCGGGGTCGAAGTCCATCGCCAGCTTGCGCTTCAGACCTTCCTTGAACATGCGCTCGAAGTCGAGCGTGCTGTCGGGGCCGGTCTTCGTCACGTCGGTGAAATCCCCCTCTATTTCCTCGATGACCTCCTTGCCCTTCGGTTCGAGTTCGAGGCCGAGTTCGTCGTCCAACTCCTCGGCGAACTCCTCCGGATCCATCTCGTAGTAGCCGTGTTCGTCCGACTCGTCGCCGGGGTCTCCGTCCTCCTCGCCGTCGTCGCCGGGTTGTGGCTGTGGCTGACCGACGGGGTCGCCCACGTCGGGTTGCCCTTGGCCGACACCGCCCCGGTCGCGTTGGTCGTAGCGGAACTCCGGGAGGTCCACGATCTTGATGGGGATGTGAATCTCGTCGGGGAGACTCTGGCCGAGGTCACCGTACTGGATGAACTCGGCGAGGTCCTCACGGCGGTCCTCGCCGACTTCACGGTATCGTTCGAGGTCGTCTCTCAATCCCATTTGTAGCTCACCTGATTCATGACGTGTTGGCTCGTCAGTTCGGCCGAGGCGGAGGAGTAGCCGAACAGTTCCTGTAGGTTCTGTATCGTCTTCTCCTTTACCTCGGCCGTCTCGGTGTTCCTCGGTGGGTTCTCCCACTGGCTCGGGTTGAAGTCCTCGTAGACACGGTGCACGTCGTCCCAGTCGTTGTTTGCGAGTACTGTTTTGATGATCGGGACCTCCTTCGGGTCGATATCGCCGACTTCGAACTCCTCGTTTCGGCTCTCCCACGCGTGGCGATTCAGCGCGGTGATGACCTTGTTCCGGCGGAACTCGGCCACGGCCGGACTCGGTTCGTGGTTCACCTCGTAGGCGTCCGGACTGAACCGACCGAGGTGCTCGGTTTCGAACACCTTCATCTTCAGCGCGTCCGGTTCGATCTCCTCGCCGCGGTCGTTTTCGACGATCTCGCCGGTCGCCCACGCGTAGACGTGTTCGATGTATTCGGCGACGGTCTCCTCGTCCACCCGGCGGTCGCGCATGATGGCGTCGAGCACGTCGCTCTCCTGCTGTTGGAAGATGTAGTTCTTCACGGGCACGAGGCGGTTCTCGTACTCGGTGCGTTCGGCCGTCGAGAAGACGGGGGCATCCCCGATTCCCTCGGCCATCGCGTTGAGCACGTCACGCGGCATGATGACCTGTTCGACGGCGTAGTCGGGGTGGTGTCGGTCACGGATATCGTTGAGCAGTCCGGCGATGGTATCGCGGGTGTACGTGACCGGAATGCCGCCCGCCCCGTCCGACGCGTCGTCGTCGAAGTCGAAATCGTCCTTCTCGATGCGCTCGTCGCCGTCCAACAGGTAGCCGCGGTCGAAGAGGATGGCTTTGTCCACGAGGTCGAGTCCGGCGGGCACGTCGCTCCCGTCGAGTCGGGAGACGACGCTGTACAGCGCCGCCGATTCGATGGCGTGGGGAGCGATTTCGCGCTCGTTGATGTCGTCGGCGTCCCGGATTCGAACGCCGATGGGTTCCCGAATTCGGGCTTCGAGTTCGTCGTACACGTCGGCCCGCCACACCGACGTTTCGTTCGTGAGTTCGCGCCTGATGAGTTCGGCTTCCAGACTGAGGTTCGTCAGGTAGCGGAACTCGCGGCGGTCGAGCCGCCGTTTCAGCGCACGAAGGGGGTCCGCCCCTCCGGCATCGGCGTGCTGGTTCAACTGGGCTTCGAGGTCCGGATTCGAGATGATGACGAGTTGGGTGTCGATGTCCATCTGGATGCCCTTATCCAGCTTGACCGCCTTCTCGTCGGGAACGTTGAGCAGCTTTTGCAGGAGGTCCGCGTGTTGGGCCGCATCCTCCACGATGGTCAGCAGGCCGTTGCCCTGCGAGAGGACGCCGTCGTAGCTGAACGCCTGCGGATTCTTCCGCCCGCGCGAGTCGAGTTCCTGCAACATCCCCTGCATCCAACTGCCGACGAGGCGCTGTTTCGGGCGGCCGCTGTCCTCCGAGTGGAGGACACCGATGCCGTCGCCGATGTCCACGACGTAGTTTTTCACGCGGAGATGTGCCGGGTCGGTGATGGCGGAGAAAAGCTCCTCCTCGCCCTCCCTGCGGTACTGCTCTTCCAGATAGTCGTACGCCTCACGGCTGAACGGGTCGAGTTTGCCGTCGACCAGCACGTCGAGGTTGTCGTCGAGTTCGGCGTTCAGGGTGTCGAGCAACCCTTCACGGACCTTCGGCGGGAAGACGAGCAGCGGGTGTGACTGGACGGGACTGGCGTACCAGTTCTCCTCGCTCGTCGCGACGGCGTCGTCGCCGTAGGTCAGTCCCGGCGCTTCCGTCGCGGTGGCGATGTTCCACTCGACGGTGTAACGCCGTCCCTCGGGCGTTTTCGAATATTCGCGTAGCCCGTTGACGAGACAGCGTTTGAGTTCGGACTTTCCGGTCGCCGTCGGTCCGGCGAACCAGATTATCTTCTCCTCCTTGCCGCGACGCGCCGCGATGGAACGCAGGTCGTCCACGAACGCGTTCAGCACCTCGGTGTTGCCGAGGATGGCGTGCTCGCCGTCGTTGTGTGGGTCGTCGAAGAAACTGTAGCGCTCCTTCTCCTCGCCCTCCTCGACCACCGTTCGCCGCCCCATCGATTCGATGGCTTCGAGGAGGTACTTGCTCGCGTGTGAGGCGATGGTCGGGTTTTCGAACGCCGCGTCTACGTACTCCGCGAGGCTCATCGGCTCCTCGTAGGTCTCCCGGAGTTCACGGTTCGCGTCGTCGATGTAGTCGCTGCCTTCGGTCACTGGTTACTCCTCCATTTCGGCGCGGGCGACTTCCGCCCCGGCGAATTCGAGCACCTCCTTGGCACCCTCGCGTGAGTAGCCCTGTTCGATCAGCGCGTCCACCCACGCGTTCTGTTCGTCGTTGTCCATTTCGTTCGCCGACACCAACGCCGAGAAGTTGATGTTGTGTTTCTTGTCCTCCCAGAGTTTCCGCTCCAGGGCGCGGCGCAGGCGGTCGTTGTCCTGCGGGTCGAACGCTTGTCCCTCGCGGGCACGTCGCGACACCCAGTTCGAGGTCTCCTGTCGGAAGTCGTCCTTGCGGTCACGGGGGACTTCGAGTTTCTCCTCGACGGCGCGCAGGAAGCTCTCGTCTGGCTCCTGTTCCCGCCCCGTCAGTTCGTCCTCGACGGTCGAGTTGTCGATGTAGGCCATCACGTGGTCCATGTACTTCTCGCCCTGCCGTTGGATCTCGTCGAGGTCGTAGGCGAGCGCGTGACGCACGTCTTCGATCGCGCGTTCGCGGTACTCACCGCGGACCGTTTCGAGGTAGCGGTAGTAGGTCTCGAAGTTCTCCTCGGGGATGGAGCCGTGATTTTCGAGGTTCTCCTCGAAGTGGTTGAACACCGAGAGCGGACTCAGGAAGCCGCGGCTCCGGTGCGTGGAGTTCATGATGGCTTCCGCGATTTCGTCGCCGATGAACCGCGCCGAGACGCCTTCCATTCCTTCGCCGATGTCGGCCTTCTCCTCGGCCTCCTCGCGGAGCTTCTTCACGTCCACGTCGTCGGTGTCCTCGATCTCACCGTTGTAGGATTTGGCCTTCTGGAGGAGGTCCACCATCTCGGTGTCCGGTTCTTCGATCCGGGTCAGGACGCCGAATAGCCCCGCCATCTCCAGGGTGTGCGGTTCGATGTGCACGTCCGGAACGTCGGCGTTCCGGAGCATCTTTCGGTAGATGTCGGCCTCCGACTCGTACTCGAGGACGTACGGGAAGTCGATGCGCTTCGTCCGGTCGTTGAACGCCTCCATCTTCTCGTCGCCCTTCTTGTCTCGGTACTCGGGCATGTTCGTCCGGCCGACGATGACCTGGTCGATGTCGATCCGCGGGTTGTTCTTCGGCTTGATGGTCTGTTCCTGGGTGGCGTGCAGGAAGTCGTAGAGGAACTCCCGCTGGAGTTTGAGCAGTTCCTCACCGCTGAAGATACCCCGGTTCGCGTTACAGAACGCGCCGGAGTAGTCGAACGCCCGGGGGTCGGATTCGCCGTAGATGGCGATCTTCGAGTAGTTGACGTCGCCCGTGAGTTCGGTCTCGTCCTGGTTCTTCTTGTCCTTCGGTTCGAACGTCTCGACGGACTGGCGCTTGTTCTCGTCGGCGACGAGGCGGAAGATCTCGATGTGGTTTTCGAGCACCTGCTTGATGTCGTCGTCGTAGTAGGCCAGCAGCGAGTCCATGTAGAACTCGCTGGCGGGGTCGAGCGCCTGTTCGTTCTTGATGGTGTACGGCGCGTCCAACGCTTCGTTGATGTCGTCGATGACGCGCTGGCGCTGTTCGAGCGGCAACAGGACGAGCGGATCCTGGTTCATTGGGGACCGAATCACGTCGTCGGACGGGTCCTGGTCGGGAATCACGTCACAGAGGTTCGTCCACCGGAACGTGTACAGGCGGCCGTCGTCTTGGAGGGTGTAGTCCTCGAAATACTTGCGGACCTGTCGGTCGAAGTCGGACTTCCCCGACCCGACCGGGCCGAGTAGTAGCTTGATGCGTTTTTCGGGACCGAGCCCACGCGCACCGCTTTTTACCTTGTTCACGAACTCGTGAATCGCGCGGTGTATCTCGCGTCCGTAGAACGTGTTTTCCCCGTCGAACAGGGGGTCTTCGGATGCTAATCGGTACTCGACGACGCCGGAGTCCTCGTCGTACTCCGTGCCGTAGTAGTCGAACATGTCCGCGACTCGCTGGTGGGCGTTTCGGGCTACCTTCGGGTCTTCGTATACCTCCCGAAGATACCAGTCGAAGGACTTCGTTTCACGGAGGTCTTCCGGCATCGATTCCTGGTAACTGCGGCTGAGGTCGTCCAGCGTTTCGATGTCACCTTTCATTGTATCACGCATTGTTTGGAGCTTCGTTTGGACCAAGGGAGAGAGAGACCGACCGGGCGGCCCGATACCGGCGGGAAGTACGTAGTCGGCATGCATTCACAAAGTTGTGTCGGTCGAACCACCGCGATCGCTCTCCGGCGGGGCTTGTCGGGCGACGGCGTGCGCGCCCGCAGTAACTCCTGCGTCAATCGCGGGATCATATGCTATGCGTGCCATCCATCGCTTCGGAAACCAGTCAACTCGTTTCGACATCCGTTCGTCACGGAAGCGTATGGTTCGAGACCGTGTACCGTGCGGACTGCTACCACCCGATACTGTTTAATAGATAGGACGAGGACATATATAACTGTTGTCCATACACAAGGCTCTTATGATATAGATTAATGATTGTAATCGGCCAAAGTTAGGGAGTAGTGGGCTTGTAGCGGTGAAATTCTATAGCGTGAAAAACTACGGTATAAACTCCATTTATATACTGGGCGATATCCGCGGACTGGCAAGCCTTACCCACGTCCGTCACCAACCGCCGCTGTGTCCATCGAAAACCTTCCCGAGTCGTGGGTCGTCTGGAACGAGGAACCGAACGGACGGTGTATCCTCGCCTATCGTCCGGACGTTTTCGACACCCAACAGTTTCCCTCCGCGTGTATGCCGACGCTGTACGTCACGCAGGGGACGCCGAACCGACCACCGCAGGAACGGCGGGCGACCGATTCGTGGTATTTCGAGTTCTTCCTCGAACCCGAGGTCACGCTTCCGGGGACACCGCAGTTTCCCGCGCGTGAAGAAGCAATCACGGCCGCCGTCTCGCTCGCCGCGGAGTTCGACCGCGGCGAGGTCGACTACCGTTCGTGTTATCAGGTCCCCCGCGAGAGATACCTCGACAAGTTGGACGAATTGACGGGGCGAGAGGCTTAACCGAGGGCCACACATACGCTCGCGTATGTCCACTATCACCCTCGTCGGTACTCGTCTCGCGGATGCCGGTCAGGAATTCGTCTACCGGGGCGAAGCCAGCGCCTGTGAAGGCTGTCCCTACAGAAATCAGTGTCTCAATCTCTCCGAAGGGATCAAATATCGAATCACCGACGTTCGGGAAGGCGCACAGACGCTCCCCTGTGGCGTCCACGACGACGGCGTGACCGCCGTCGAAGTCGAACCGACGACCGTCCGCGCCAACGTCTCCGCGCGAAACGCCTACGCCGGGAGCAAGGCGAGCCTCGAAGGACCGTGCCCACACGTCGGCTGTCCGAGTCACGAGTTCTGTGAACCCGCCGGTGCCGAGTTCGACGAGGAGTACCGCATCTCGAAAATCGTCGGCGACCCGCCGCACGACTACTGCATGTTGGACCGTGATCTGACGCTGGTCGAGTTCGACTCGAAGGAGAAATAGTCCGTTCTTCGGCGGTAATCAGTTTCCGAGCGCGCCGACGTATTCGGCCGTGTAGCCGAAGATGTCCTCGTAGCCGTACGCCGACATCAACACGGGAACGAACGGTTCGTCCGCGACCAGTTCCGCCCCGTCCGAAGTCGCGAACGCCTCCCCTTCTCCGACTCGTTGGAAGTTGTCCACCAACACTTCGAACTCCGATCCGCCGTTTTTCAGCACCGGCTGATCCATGCGGAAGACCTCGACTTCGTCGCGGGTACCCGCGTTCACCGGATTCTCCCCCTCGGGTAACGGAAGAGCGCCCGTTCCCGCGAGGAATCCCCGCACGAGGTCGTAGGCGTGCCGGGCCGCTTCGTCCGACCCTTGGAGGCCGCACTCGACTTCCAGCGTGTGCGGGTGCGAGATGAGTTTCCCCTTGGTGAACACGTCCGTCTCGACCAGTTCGGAAACCGGTAGGTACGGACAGATCGACCGTGCGACGGCGTTCACACGGTCCACGAGCGCGAACGGTTGGGCGTACGACTGCGTCGAGTGCAACGAGAGAACGGTACAGTCCCGCAACTCCGTGACCAGTTCGTGGGCCAACCGCTGTTCGTACGTCTCCGCTTCGGGGTCTCCCGGGAAGACCCGATTCAAATCCTCGTTGACGTATCGGACGCCCCGTTCGAGCGCGCGCTCGTTCGCCACGACGACTTTCACCGCTCGCTCCACGTCCGGGTTCTCAGTCAACAACCGCTCTACCGCCCTCGGACCGCACGGCTCGTCGCCGTGAATCCCGGCGACGATTGCGACTTCCGGTGTCCCTTCACCTAACTGCTCGATTCGCATTTACCGGAGTCAGGTGTCGAAGCTTGAAAGCGCTTTACACTCGGATTTTTGCGGCAAAAGAAGGATGTCAGCGGGGACGCTGAAGCATCCGTTGTCATCCTCCCTTTCGATCAAATAATTTGACGATGAATCCCGCGATTTAGTCACAAATCCGTTGCAAGACAGACACGAACAATAATAACCTTGGATACACAACCTCCCGGTTATGGACGATGATCATCCATCCGACGTCGAAACACGCTCGGGTGTCCCTTCAGAGCGTGTGCGACGGAGGACTTCTCGGAAGACGTTCTGGAGTTGGATCACGTGTTCCAAGCGCTCGCGGAATCACGACGACGATATCTCGTCTACACGCTGAAATCCCAAACCGAATGGGAGTTGGCCGAAATCGCGGTCAAAGTGACGTCGTGGGAGACCGATATTCCGGAAGTGGACCTGCCGGAGGAGGAAATCGAACGAACGTACGCCTCGCTCTATCACGCACACGTTCCGAAACTGGTGGAGGAAGGCGTGCTCGCGTTCGATAAACCGAACGAAGTCATTCGACCTGGACCCAATGCCGAACAGGTGATAGCCGCGCTATCAGGCGCAGGTGCAAGCCTCGACGCTGGACAGGAGGCCCACGCTCGGAGGGATATGGATGACACGGACGAGTGAGGGCGACGACCGTGTCGACGTCGATGGTGGCGACGACGACGGACACTGGACGCTCGTTCAGCAGGCACGATACGAACAGGGAGGTAGTTACGACCTCACGGCGACCATCGTCGGTGCCATCGCGGAAGCCAAGGGAGTGTCGCCGATGGAGTTGAACGATCCTGTCCTGTACGACTGCGTCGATGTGGCCGCCTTGGAGGACGCCTTCTTCGGACCCGACGTCTCGGGGCGGAGTCGCGCCGGTCTCGGCACCGTCGAGTTCACGTTTGGGAACTACCGCGTCACGGTCAAAAGCGACGGCTGGATTTCCGTGTACGAGTAGGTTTCTCGCGGAAAAACTCGTTCTTCCTCGCGGAAAGAGTTCATTCGAAACGGTCCGTCTCGCCGTGATCATCCTCGTCCGCTGTCGGTCGTTCGTCGTCCAACCTGATTCTCCACCCGTGAAGAACGCTCGGGTCCGAGAGCGCCTCTTTCATCGTCGCGCGCACGTCGGCCACGTCCACGCCGTAGAAGTCGTCCGGCACGCCGTGGAGGTACTGTAACGCCGTCTCGAAGAGCGAACGCATCCCGTCGCTATTCTCGAAGTCGAAGTGTTTGTACGCGCCCGCCGCGACCTGCACCATTCCGTGGAGGAACGCGCTCTCGACCGACCCGTTGCCGTAGTTGTACCACTCGTCCTCGAAACTGTCGTGGCTTGCGTGGAACTCCCCGGCGTTGAACAGTCGAACACCGTGAATCACCGCCGTTCGGAGGGTACCGTGCTCCCACCGGTTCCGCTCGGCGAGCCATCCGGTCGGTGACTCGCCTGGCAACGGCGGTGCCGCGGTCGGGTCACGTGTGTGTTCGTCCATTCGTGATCCGTCGTTGGGGTTCCATCGTGTTTACTGTGGCTACTGAGCCACGAAAAAGACAAAATCGTGCCCGCGACGGGCCGTTTCAATCCGATACCCCTACTGAGCCACCACCGCTTTGCTCGGCGGTGCCCGGGCGACTTCGTAGTCCCCGCTCTCGTCTACCGCGATGACTGCCCACTCGTAATCGGGATTCGAATCCCGAATCCGTTTGCGCAGTTGCGTCGCGTTCTCTGCCCACGTCACGAAACATCGAAGCGTCCCATATGTCGGCATCTCCCCGGAATCTGCGAGGGCGGAAACGCGTACTTCGCGCCACTTTCGTCTGGCGCGAAATTCGTCTCCGTCGTCCAGAACCTCGTATCCGAGGCGGTTGAAAATCGACCTGGCCTCCTTGGTCGGTGGTGTGCTAACAGGGGCCATCCGTATAGACCTACCGCAGGGACCGTAATAAATGTTCTTGCGGATTCGAACAACTGTAAGGATTCGTTCAAAATATCGAAACGAATGGCCACTAGATTCGTTGAACCCACGGGTTTGCGTGTTGTTCGGGATAGACACGTACCTCTCCGTCGGTTTTGAGGGTCTCGATTTGGCTGCGTGCGTCCTCCCGGTCCATACCCCCGATGGCGACCGCCGCGTCCAACAGCATGTCCATCAGCACGCCGTCGTCCGTGACGGCTTCGCGGTCGCCTCCTTCGGTCTCCATCGCGTCCGTTTCCATCACTCGGAGGTACTCGCGCAGGTCGGACGTGTCACGGAGTTCGTCGTGCCATCGCGGCGGATAGTAGCTGATTCGATTCCCCGGGAGTTCGTAAATGTGGCCGCCCCCGTGCCAGGAATCCTCGCTGACCAGCGCCTCGTCCACCGAGGAGGAAAAGCCCTCGTATCGAAACGTCATCGTGTCCAGATACTCCTCGAACAGTTCGCGCTCGACGCCCGCACCGGTGTCTCGGTGATGTTCCTCGACCAACCGCAACGCACCGTCCAGCATGATGGTTTGGCGCTGGCTTTCCAACTCCTCGACCAGTTCCTCGTCAGTCGAAGCCATACTAACGCTCACGCCGCATGGCCCCTAAAGAATCCGGCCGATCTATTCGTGCGCCGCGTCCCACTCGGTCGCTTTTCGGAGGTTGCCACACCGATTGCACTCGATTCGACCCATCGAATCCATCGCGTTGTCGAGCGTCTCACAGTGACCACAGAAGTAGCCGTATCGGCGGTCGAAATCGGGCGAGCGATAGACGACGAAGAAGGGTCCCTTCGATCCGCGAGTCCCCTCCGACTCGTCGATGTAGACGGTTTCGTCGTCCCTGGTCGTCGCTGTATTCATCATTCTCCCGTTGAGGGTCCAGCGATTTAGGAGTGTTGAACATATCGAAGGAATCTTGTCTTCCCCCTGAAACACCTCGCCAATGGCTCTCCGTATCCTCCACTACTCGGACATCGAGAACGTCTACGATGACCCGGACCGGGTTGGCCGACTCGCGGGGTGTATCAACGCGAATCGGGACCAACGGACGCTCGTCGTCGGGACCGGGGACAACACCGCACCCGGCGTTCTCTCCCTCGTCACCGAGGGGAAACAGGCACTCTCGTTCTTCGACGCTATCTCCCCCGATTTCGAGACGTTCGGAAACCACGACTTCGATTACGGGATCGACCGAACGCGTGAACTCGTTTGGCGATCCCCCCAGACGTGGCTCACCGCCAACATACGCGACGGCGACAACCGATTCGCCGCCGGTGCTGGAACCGCGCAGTACGCCGTTCGGGAAATCGACGGGACGCGGGTCGGATTCTTCGGCGTGACGACGCCCGAGACGACCTCGATCAATCCGAATACGGAGGGACTGGAGTTCACCGACCCGATCGAGGCCGCGGAAGCGACCGTCTCCCATCTCCGTGACGAAGGCGTCGATTACGTCGTCGCACTCTCCCACCTCGGGCGGTATGACGAGGAACTCGCCGCCGCCGTCGACGTGGACGTGATTCTCGGGGGGCACGTTCACTCCGAACGAATCGAACAGGTGAACGGAACGCTCGTCACCCGTCCCGGCGTCAACGGCCACGTCCTCTTCTCCATCGAACTGGACGACGAACCGTCCGTCAACCGCCACCGCGTTGCGGACGCCCCCCGAGACGAGGACGTGGCCACGATGATGGCAGAACAGAAGGGGGGTTCCGGACTCGATTCCGTCGTCGCCACCGTCTCCACCCCCATCGAGCGAACCGAAACCACGACGTTCCGGGGCGAGAGCAGGATCGGAAACTTCGTCGCCGACGCGTACCGCTGGGCGACCGATGCGGCGGTCGGCCTGCAAAACAGCGGCGGCATCCGCGAAGGCGAACCCCTTTCGGGTGAGGTAACGGTCGGCGACCTCGTGAGCGTGCTCCCGTTTCAGGAACGGGTGGCCGTCGCGGAACTCACGGGAGCGGAGCTTCTCGACGTGCTTCGACAGGCCTACGACCCGACCATCGGTTTCGCCGAACACGACTGGTGGCACGGCCATCTCAGCGGCGTCGAACTCGTCTGGAACCAGGCCGAACGGGCGGTCGAATCGGCGACCATCGGCGGGGAAGCCCTGTTGGAGGATGTCACCTACACCCTCGCAACGACCGAGTACCTCCTCCAGAGCGACCGGGAATTTCCGGCGCTCCGGGAGGAACACCGCATCGAAACCGGAAAGCTCCAGTACGAAGTGTTGGCCGACTACGCCCGCCGGTTCGGCATCGAACCGGAGATAGAGGGTCGTATCGCGCGTCGATAGACCCCGGCCGAGGACCGTCACGAACGGATAGTAAACTTCTCCCCGGTGGGTCGCTTTCGACACCACATGACCCGCGTCCTCGTTCCAGTCCGATACCCGCTGACGGAACACTCGCGTCGAACGCTCTCGGAGGCGCTTCGTGTGGCCGAGGAATACGGTGCGGACCTCACCGTCTTACACGTCAACCTCTATCACCGCGGAAGCGACGTGACGCGAACCGATTTGAAACGAACCGTCGAAAAGGCGTTCGGTCGCGTCACCAACGCGAGATACGTCGTTCGGGACGGGTTTCTGGTGGAGGAGACGATTCTCGACGAAATCGCCGCGACGCGTGCCGACATCGTCGTCATCGGCCGCAAACAGGTCGGACGCTGGCGGCGGGCGATTCGCCGACTGGTGGACGATCCGAACATCGAGACCTTCCTCCGCGAAAAGGTGGACTGCGAACTGATTACGGTCGGTTAAGTCAGCGTTCGTCGAATTCGACGGCTGACGGCGTTTCGGTTCGTTCCCGGTCGGATTCCATCGAGACGCGGGCGACGCCGCTCGTGTCGTCGAAGACGAGGTGCGAGTGGGGGTAGGCGATTTCCACGTCGGCGTCCTTGAGTTCCTCCCAGATTCGTTCCATGATGTGTGACCGAACCCGGAGCATGTTGTACGGGTCTTTCACCCAGTAGCGGAGTTCGAGCAGGACGCCGTGATTCGCAAAGTCCCGTACCTGTGCGACGGGGTCGCTCGGATAGCGCGCGCTTCCGATGCGGATGTCGGGTCCAGACGCCACCACCTCCGGCGTGTCGCGGGCCGCCCGCTCCATGATGGCTCGCGCCTCGTCGAGGTCCCCCTCGTAGGTGACTTGGAGTTGGAGCGATAGCCGGGAGCGGGTGTCCTCGGCGGAGTAGTTCACCACGTCGCGCTCGCGCATCGTCGCGTTCGGGATGACGAGGAACGTATTTTCGAGCGTGAATATCTTCGTGTATCGGAGCGTGATGTCCTCGACGTAGCCCCGAGTTCCCCCTTCCGGCGTGTTGGTATCGACCAGTTCGATGAGGTCGCCGATTTCGTACGGCTGGTCGGCCAGCAGGAACAACCCGTTGATGACGCTCCCGATGATCGGCGCGAGGACGAGACCCACCGTGGCGGAGAACACCGTCACCGAGAGCAGGATGTTCGACGCACCCAACCCGACCTGCGCCGCGGCGGTGCCGACCGCGAGAAACAGGATGACGCCCCGGATTCCGCGGAGGACCGTCTTCGTGATACTCGGCCTGCGGAAGCGGCGGGCAACCTGCCGCCCGACGAGGCTGACGACCAACTGCGAGACGTACCAACCGAGCAGGAGGAACAGGATGGCGAGAACGACGTCGTTGACGGAGACGTTCGTTGCAACTTCGTGCGCACCGACCTTTCCGAACAAGTCGGAGATATCGTTCACCACCTTTCCGAACGTCGGCATGATGCTCCCGTCTCACCCGACCAAGTAAAACCCCCTCATTTCCCCGGCACACGTGTCGAGAACGGGAGCGATAGCGACGGAAACTAAGTCATGGCACGCCGATTCGAAGGTATGGCTTCAGAAACACCTCGGCCGCGCGCCTCGTTCGAAATAAGCCACAACGAAGAGCCGAGCGGCACGCTCCTCGCCGGATTTTCCGAGTTCGGCCTCGCCGGACTGACCGCCGCAAACTATCTCGTCGAGCAACTCGGCCTCGAAGAGACGGGCCACGTCACCGCCGAACAGTTGCCCGCGATCACGCCGTTCGAGAACGGCGTCCCCGACACCACACGCGCCTGTTCTCCCGTCCCGACCTCGACGTGACCATCCTCGTCGGCGAACTGTTCGTCCCGGTCTGGGCTGCCGATCCGTTCGCCAGCGCGATCCTCGACTGGACCGCGGAACACGACGTCGAGGAGATAGGCATCCTCTCCGGCATCCCGGTCCCTCACGGTCCCGACGAGCACCGCGTCTTCTACATCGCCACCCCGGATTACCACGCCGAACACCTCGAAGGCACGGGACTCCCCGGCATGGGCCGTGGCTTCCTCGACGGCGTCAAGGCCACGCTCGTCGCCCGCGGCCTCGATTCGACGCTCGCGACCGGCGTGTTCGTGACCCCCGTCCACGCCCAAACCCCGGACGTGGAGGCCGCCCTTCGCCTCATCGACGCCGTCAGCGACGTGTACGACCTCTCGATCGATACCGAACCGCTCGAATCCTTCGCGGACGAAGTCGGCGAGTACTACGCCGAACTCGCCGAACGCGTCGAGTCGGCGGGCGAGGCCGAACGCCCGGACGACCGGATGTATATGTAAGGACCCACCTTTTGCTGCGGGAGCGCGGCACCGCCGCGCTCCCTGGCAAAATCTGGACCAAAAACCTGCGTCACCCCGCTTCCGTCGCAGGAAGACTCGCTGACGCTCGTCTTCCTACGCCGTCGGGGGTTCCTTGGCCCGCTCGCTTCGCTCCCGGGAGATGTTGCTTGGGCGCTGAACGGACGAGCCAGCCTATCGCTTCGCTGGTCATGAAAGCTGGACAAGCGCCACCGGGAGCGATAGGCAGATGACACAAACACCAAAGTCAGCAATCGACACAACCGCCAGAAGCCCGCAGTCGAAACGACCACTCAAATCAACTGGTGACACAACTGCGGAGACCAGCATCACTTCCGAAAATCGGAGATTTTCCGGGCCGACGACTGAATGGAGATGGCCGACGCACACCGCGCGTCGGCCATCGAAATGAAGGAGGAGTGCTTTTGGTCCAGGTTTTGCTAGGGAGCGCGGCTCTGCCGCGCTCCCGCAGCAAAAGCTGGGGTTCTATAATCCTCCGTAGTTTTTCGTTTCATAATGAGCTCCGACGACCTCTATCTGACCCTCGAACGAGTCGGAGAACGGTTCAGCTTGGGGGAGTACGAAATCGATGCGTACCTCACGGTACTCGAACACGGACGACTGACCGCGAGCGAAATCGCGGAACACACCGACATCCCGCAACCGCGGGTGTACGACACCGTCCGAAGTTTGAGCGACCGGGGACTGGTCGAACTTCGTGAATCCCGGCCGATGAAGGTCATCGCCATCGACCCCGAGGAAGCCTTCTCCGACGTCCAATCGTCGCTCAGCGACATGATAACCGAACTCGAAGACCGCTACACGGCACCGGCGCGGGACACCGAAGCCGTCTCGCTGGTCAAATCGCGTTCGACCATCCTGCGCTACCTCGAAGACGTCATCGAATCCGCGGAGTACGAACTCGCGCTGTCGCTGACGCCCGACCTCCTCGACCGGTTCGAGGACGACCTGAAAGCCGAAATCGACGACGGGGTGAGCATCGAGTTGCTCATCACGCCCGCGTCCGAAGCGCGCGACCCGGAGGAGTACGACTACAGTGCCGTGGCGACGACCGTTCGTGCCCGCCGTGGTATCACGACGCCCGTCATCGCGGTCGCCGACGGGGAGTACTCGATGTACGCCACGCAGGACGCCCTGCGCGACGACCGCGACCGCTACGGCGTCATCTTCAACCGCTCGGCGCTGGGATTCCTCGTGTCCGGGTTCTTCGGGACGGTCCTCTGGACGACGGCCGAACGAACCCTCTCGGAGGACGCCGAGAGCCGAACGTTCCCGCGACGCTACGCGTCCATCCGTCGGTGTGTCAAGGAAATTCAGGGATTGGAAGGCGACTTTTACGCGACCATCAAGGGGCGGGACATCGAATCCGGTCACGACCGTGTCGTCCGCGGAAAAGTCGTCGGCCTCTCCTTCGAAGGCGGCGAACGCGTCGCCGGGATGTCCGTCGAGACGGAGAGCGGCGTCGTCACCGTGGGTGGGCAGGTCGCCGCGCTTGAGGACATCGAGGCGCACGAAATCCGGATCGGGACGGACGAACCGCCGGAGTACGAACGTTAGAACGTAAACACGCGCTGGTCGCAGTCCGGACAGGCCAACACCTCGTCCGGCGGGGCGAGGGGACTCGAAGTTCCGCTGCCACAGCAGTTGTCTGCGCTCGTCACTTCGAGCGGTGCGTCACACACCGGGCAGTCGTTCAGGAACGCGCGGAGCGCCGAGGCTGATTGCACCCGAACGTCCGAGTCGATGTCGTACTCGTCGAGCGCCCGCGTCGCCGCGACTTCCGCTATCGCGACCGGACGGGAGAGCCACCGTTCGTTCTCTATCTCGTCCCCTTCGGTCGTGACGACGATGTATTCGTCGTCGTTGACGCTTTCGGTCGTGACGAGCGACGGCGATGCGTTTCGGACGGCCGCCCCGAGGTTACCTGACCGGAGGGCCGTCATCTCGTCGCGCCAGTCGGTGCGGAACCCTTCGCCCAGATGGAGACTCTCGCCGACGGCGTGAACGATGTCCGCATCGAGGAGCGCGGAGAGCGCGCGCTCGCCGACGTCCTCGTCGGGTTCACCGGCCAGCGACCCCGTCTCGGCCGGTGGCTGTGGCTTCGGCGAGAGTCGGGCGGCGAGCTTCGGCGCGATTTGGGGCGTTCCGGGGACCAGATAGCCTCGGAGGGCGATTGCCGCTCCGCCGACGATGCCGACGGCCGAGGCGACACCGAGGCGGCGTGTTCGCGTTCCGGGATACAACTTGGTCACGCCCGCGCACGCGGAAAGAAGAATGATAGCATTGAGCACGGTGCACGGCCAACACCGATTCTCACCCGTGTACTCCGGATTTCGAAGTTCGTCCAACATTGACGAGGGGTTCGAACGCGGGGCGTTTGAAGGTTCGGGAGGTGAGTCGAGAGGATGGACGGAGAACACAACTGATATCTCTGACGATTGACTGTTTCCGAGCGAATGAGCGAGCGTGCCCAGAGCGCAGTTCGGCGGTTACTCTCGTTGTTGCCCGTCCTCGTGGTGAATTTGTTTCCGCTCGTCGGCGTGTTCTCCTTCGGATGGACGGCGACCACCGTCGTCGCACTGTACTGGGTCGAGATGGGTATCGTCGCCTGTTGGTCGATACCGAAGTCGCTGTTCGCTCGGAGGGTCGATGTGGTGTCCAGCTTGCGATTTCCCCTGTTGGAGTTGCTGGAAAAGCGCGGCGGCAAGTCCCTTTGGCGGGGCGGACCGCCCGCGTACGTTCGAAATGTCCCCTTCGCGGTCATGCAGGTCGGTATCCTGCTGTTCGTTTGGCTCGCATGGGGACTGTTCCTGCTGGCGCAACTCGACGTCGGGAGCGCGCTGTCGCCAATGGTCCTGTGGACGGTGGTCATTGCCGGATTCGGAATGGCGGTCGGACGCGGTATCGAGTTTCGGCGAGAGTATCTCGGCGAGAAACGATACGCCGAGATTTCGCCACGAATCGCACAGCAAGCGACTGCCAGACACATGGTGGTGTTCATGATGTTGCTGTTCGTCGCCAACACCGCCGGAACGCGAACGGCGAGTCGTTTCGCCGTCGTCGTCATCGTCACGATAAAGCTCCTGACCGAACTGTACCGGTTCCGGTCGGAGTACGTGAGACCGGACAGCGGCGGACTGCTCGGTCGATTTTTCTCCCTCGATACGGGCGACCTGCCGTCGAGTGTCTCGGCACCGTCCGGGAACCCGGACGAGCGATTCCGTCCCGACTCCCGTGCCGTCTTCACCAGTTGTCTCGTTCCGGGGCTGTCGGGACTGGTGAGCCGCGCGGGCTACCTCGCTATCCTCGTCACCCTACTCGGGATGCTGGTTTTCGGATGGGTTGGCGTCGCGGTCGGACTCGTCTCGATTGTCCCCATCGTGCTCGGCAAAACCCTCAGTTACTACGCGCTTCGTGGGACGGTCGAATATCGTCGGTACGACGACGAACTCGTGGCGTACGACTACTGGCTGGACGAACCACAGTGGCGGATCGGTCTCGACGAACTCGATGGGTCCTCGATACCGCGACAGGTGACGAGTCGGCTCCTCGGGACGGGAGTAATCAGGCTCGATTGGCACGACGGGAACGAACGACACCGGGAGCGACTCGGACCGTTCGGGAGCGTCAACGACGTCGCGGACGGATTGGGGCTTTCCGCCACCGACGCCGACCAGAAAGACCCCGACCGCGCGGTGTTCGTGGCCGCGATTGGACTCACCCTGATGTTCCTCGCGGTTCCCGTCGCCGCAATCGCGTCCGGAAGCCTTCCGCTCGGGAGCGTCGTCATCCTTTCGCTCCTCCTCGGTGCACCCTGCTTCGTCGTTATCGGCGCGCTTCTCTGGGTCGCCGTGATGAACTGCTGACGCCCGACGTACTTCGCCCACAGTTCTTTACCCGAAGTCGGAGTAGAAAGCTAGCGATGACCGAGATGCAGTACACGAAACTGGGGAGCACGGGTCTCGAAGTGTCGCGGCTCTGTCTGGGCTGTATGAACTTCGGGAGCGAACACGAGTGGATGATGAACGACGAGGAGGCCAGCCTCGATCTCATCGACCGGGCGCTGGAACTGGGCATCAACTTCCTCGACACTGCGAACGTCTACTCCCACGGCGAAAGCGAGGAGATCGTCGGCAAGGCCATCGAGGGGCGCAACCGCGACGAACTCGTGATCGCCACGAAGGTGTTCGGCGGGATGGGGGAGTACCCGAACGGGCAGGGACTCTCCCGGAAGCACATCCTCGATCAAGCGGAGGCCAGCCTCGACCGACTCGGAACGGACTACATCGACCTGTATCAGATCCACCGCTGGGACGAGACCACGCCGATCGATGAGACGCTCTCGGCGCTCGACCACCTCGTCGAGACGGGGAAGGTCCGCTACATCGGTGCGAGCACGATGGCGGGGTGGCAGTTCACGAAGGCGCTGTACCGAAGCGACATCGAGGACTACGAGCGCTTTACCTGCATGCAACCGGAGTACAACCTCGTGGACCGCCACGAGGAGGAGAACCTCCTGCCCGTGTGTGACGCGGAAGGCGTCGGCGTCATCCCGTGGTCGCCGCTTGGTGGCGGGTTCCTGACCGGGAAGTACCACCGTGACGAGGACGTTACCGAAGGGCGAGCGACGAGCGACGAGTACACCGAGGAGCGGTTCACCGACGAGAACTGGGCCGTGTTGGACGAGGTTCGTGCCATCGCCGAGGAAAAAGGCGTCTCGGCCGCGCAGGTCAGTCTCGCGTGGCTGCTCCACAAGCCCGTCGTGGATTCGCCCATCATCGGCCCACGAACGGAAGACCATTTGGTCGAGAACGTCGCGTCGCTCGACGTTTCGCTCTCGGACGAGGAACTGGAGCGACTCGAATCGCCGAAATCGCCGGTGTGGTCCCGCGAGATAGCCAATATCTGATATTTCTCCCGTCGAAATCCGATGGGATTCCGTTTTACCGGTCGAACGTCGGTCGTGCCCGTCACGAAATGGCCAATGACCGTCACGAAATGGCCAATGACCGTTACGGAATGGCCAAAGAACACCACGATAGGAATATAAAGGCGGGGGAGTGCCACTCCTCGTGTTACGTTTCGAAGGCGTTCGAACCCCCCACCGTCCCCCTTTTTCACGTAATTTCGACGATATATGATGATTATCGGCCATAAATAGTTTTAGTCATTCGAGATACAAGCAACACGAACGTGATACATCGTGTATAAAAAATCTAACAACGGCTGTAGTCAATCGCACCAAAGTTATAAATGGGGCAGTTCCGTCTTACAAAAGTATGGTGGGTGTTAACGACCATGATAGAGATCGCCGGCGGGACGGCGTCTCCCGGCGGACTTTCGTAAAGGCCGCCGGAGTCTCCGGAACCGCCGTCGGTCTCGCTGGCTGTATCGGCCAAGGGAAATCGGCCAACTCCAACGTCGTCAAATTTGCCGCCGATTCGGACGCGGCCGACCAGCAAAAGCCGATAAACGATGCGCTTCACGAAGCTGGTCTGTCGAAGGATATCCACGTCGAAATCCTTCCCGGTTCGAGCAACACCGACGTCCGTCAGGCCCAGTATCAACGGTGGCTCTCGGCGGATCTGGCCGAACCGGACATGTTGATGATGGACAGCGGTTGGGCGCTGACGTTCATCGCTCGGAGGCAGGTGATGAACCTCAGCGAAAACCTTCCGGAGGACCTGACGAAGAAAGTTAACAAGGACTACTTCCAGGCCAGCGTCCAAACGGCGAAATCCAACGACGACGACCTGTACGCGATACCGATCTTCCCGGATTTCCCGACGATGCTGTATCGAAAGGACCTCGTGAAGAAGGCAGGGTTCAGCCCCGACGAGGAGGACTGGGCGACGAACTCGATTTCGTGGAAGAAGTTTTCCAAGGTCGTCAAGAAGGTCAAAGACCAGAACGACCTCAAATACGGATACACGTTCCAAGCCAACATCTACGAAGGGCTCTCGTGCTGTGACTTCAACGAGTTCATGACTTCCTGGGGCGGGTCGTTTTTCGGCTCGCACGACAACCTGTTCGGTCCCATCGGCAAGCGACCGGTGACCGTCGACGAAAAACCGGTCCTCGATTCCATCAAGATGATTCGGACCTTCATCCACGGGTCGGGCGGTTCGGGGACGTTACAGGGCTACGAAGGAGGTATCGCCCCGACGGCCGTTCTCTCGTGGACCGAGGACACGTCGATGGCTCCGTTCACCAACGAGCAAGCGGTCGCACACCGCAACTGGCCGTACGCTATCGTCACCAACGGGGCGGACGACGTGTTCGGCAAGGACCTCGGCGTCATGCCGATTCCGTACGGCGTCAAGCCGGACGAGGCGAAGTACAAGGGAACCGGCGGCCCCGCTGCCGCCCTCGGTGGCTGGCATATGGTCGTCAACCCGAACACCCCGAAACAAAAGCAGACTTTCGAGGTCATTCGGGCGATGATGCAACCGTCGGTCAAGTTGAAGATGTTCCAAATCCTCGGGTGGATTCCGCCGGAGCCACAACTGCTCAAATCGAAGCAGGCGAAGCAGGTTCCCGTCATCGGAAGATACGTGAATCAGCTCCGCATCGCCGGACAGAATGCGGTTCCACGACCGGTCACGGCGGTCTGGCCACAGGAATCGGGAAAGATCGCTCAACAGGTGCACGCGGCGTACGCCAACGAGGCCTCGCCGGAATCCGCGATGTCCACCCTGAAAAGCCAGTTGAGTCAAATTGAAAACTACAACAAGTAATCATGGCAGCTGAAGAACCAACGGAACACGGATTGCGGGAGCAGCCACGATCCGGTGCCTATGCGGGCGCAGTTCGCTGGATAGAGAGCTTGAGCGAGACGCAGTTCGCCTACCTCCTCTTGATTCCCGCGTTGCTGTTGCTCGCCGTCATCGCGTTCTGGCCGCTCCTGCGTACGTTCGAGATGTCATTGCACGCAGACAGCATTCGCGGCGCGGCTCAACTCGGCGAGTTCGTCGGGTTCGAGAACTACGCGAACCTGCTGACGGGGAAACTCGATACGGTTGCCCTACCGCAACCGTTCATCGATCTCAGTTCACCGTTCAAAAGCGCCCTCATCGTCACGTTCATCTTCACCATCGTGAGCGTCATCTTCGAGACCATCGTCGGTTTCGGACAAGCGCTCGTGCTGGACCAGGATTTCCGTGGACGGCGCTGGGTTCGGGTGGCGATTATCCTCCCGTGGGCCGTTCCCATCGTCATCCAAGGGATGATCTTCTACCTGCTCTTCCAACCGGGAATCGGGTTCGGGGCGGATATCCTCCACAACTTGTTGGGCTACTCGACGACGCCGCTGGTCAACAGTCCCGAGGCGTTGTCGATCATCATCGTGGCCGACGTGTGGAAGACGACGGCGTTCATGGCCCTGCTCATCCTCGCCGGACTCCAGAGTATCGACCGGAGCCTCTACGACGTGGCGAAGGTCGCTGGCGCGTCGAGGTGGCAGCAGTTCAGGATGATCACCCTGCCGCTCGTCTTCCCGACCGTGATGGTCGCGATGTTGTTCCGCACCATCGCGGCGATGCGGATTTACGGGCTCATCCAGACCATGTCCGGGTGTACGACCGTTCCCTCGCTGTCCTGTCTCGTCGTCACGACGTTCAGCGTTCGGCGGTACGGGACGGCGTCCGCGATCGCGTTCGTCACGGCGGCCATCATCGGCATCGTCGTGACCGTGTACATCGTGAAATTCCGCGAGAGCGCAGGAGGGATCTAAATGGCGCAAGCCGATGAAACGACGGCCGATGGGGACCAGCCATCGGGGCTGATCAACCGGTGGGCGAAAGGGTCCATGCAGAATCCGGACAAGACCTACCGCGGGTTGTTCTACCTCGTCATGGTGTTCTTCCTGTTCACCACGCTGTTCCCGCTCTACTGGTTGCTCGTCATCGCGCTGACGCCGAGCAATCAAATCTCCGACATGGGGTTGACTCCGAAGGGATTCAATCCGCACGTGTTCGTGGAGATATTCCAGCGCTTACCGTTCCACGTCTTCATGTTCAACAGCTTCGTGCTCGCGCTGGTGACGACGATCATCGTGTTGGTGCTCGCGAGCCTCGCGGGCTACGTGTTCGGGAGACTCGACTTCCCCGGCCGTGGGCCGCTGATGTTGCTCATCCTCGCGATCTCGTACTTCCCACCGGCGGCGTTCCTCATCCCGCTGTTCCAACTGTTCACGGGGAACGTGAGCATTCTCGGGCTGAGTCCGCCGATGCTCTACAACACGCCGGGAGCGCTGTTGCTCCCGTTCAGCGCCCTGTTCATGCCGCTCTCGATATTCATCCTGACGACGTTCTACGCCCAAATCCCGGACGGGTTGGAGGACGCCGCACGGATCGAGGGTACCACGCGACTGGGCGCGCTGTTCCGCGTCATCATCCCGCTGTCGGCACCCGGCGTCGCCACGGCGGGCGTGCTAACGTTTATCAACGTGTACAACGAGTTCTTCTTCTCGTACCTGATGACGGACGGACAGGCGAAACACTGGGCACCACTTCTGTGGGGCATTCTGGGCTACCAGGGCCAGTACGCATCGTTCTACAACCTCATGGCGGCGGCGAGCATCGTGGGCATCCTGCCCATCGCAATCCTCGTCGTCATCGCGCAGGAGAAAATCGTCAGTGGACTCACCTCTGGCGCACTGAAGGAGTGATACACAATGGGTGAAGTTAACTTAGAACACGTTTCGAAACAGTACGATGATGTAACGGCAGTCGACGACATGAATCTGGAGATCAAGGACGGCGAGTTCATCACGCTCGTCGGCCCGTCCGGATGTGGGAAATCCACGACCCTAGAGACCATCGCCGGTCTCACGATTCCGACGGATGGGACGATTTCCATCGCCGGACGGGAGGTAACGACCCTCCCGCCGAAGGACCGTGGTATCGCCATGGTGTTCCAGAACATCGCGTTGTTCCCGCACATGGACGTGTACGACAACATCAGCTTCGGGCTTCGGCTCCGGAAGTACGATACGGACGAGGTGGACCGCCGGGTCGACCGGGCGGCCGAAATCGTCCAACTCGAAGGCATGCTCGACCGGATGCCGGACGAGATGTCCGGCGGCCAACGCCAGCGTGTCGCCATCGCGCGCGCCATCGTCCGTGATCCGGAAGTGTTCCTGATGGACGAGCCGCTGGCGAACCTCGACGCCAAACTGCGCGTTCACATGCGGACCGAACTCCAGCGGCTTCAGAAGGAACTCGACGCGACCATCATCTACGTCACGCACGACCAGGCGGAGGCGATGACGATGTCCGACCGCGTCGCGGTCATCAATCAGGGGGAACTCCAGCAGTTCGATCCCCCGCTCGTCTGTTACAACGAACCGAAGAACCTGTTCGTCGCTGGGTTCATCGGCTCGCCGAGCATGAACTTCGTCGAGGGAACGATAGACGCGAACGGGTTGGCGACGGAGGATTACCACGTCCAGTTCGACCCCGGCCAACTCAGCGGTGTCGCGCCGGACGACGAGGTGACGATGGGGGTCCGTCCCGAAGACGTGTACCTCCTCGACGATGCGGACGACGTGGCGAACCCCACGGATACCATCTCGGCCCGAACGGACGTGCTCGAACCGATGGGCGACGAGATATTCGTCTACTTGCTGACGGGCGGCGCGAGTTCGGAGGGGATGGACGCCGAAGCGGACGATTCCCACCAGCTCCTGATGAGCGTGGACCCCGACAAGGACATCGAGACCGACCAGGAAGTGGAGGTCATCCTCGACCGGGAACGCATCCATCTGTTCGATACGGAGACCGGCGACGCCATCGCGCACGGACTGGAGTTCGCCTCGGTCGGAACGGGGGCTACCGGTACGGAAGCGGAGGGGGACGACTGAGATGGTGACGGAACTCGGTTGGTTCTATCTGGGCGCGGGTACGTTCCTGTTCTTCTTCTGGGCGTACGGCATCGCGTCGTTCGTCTTCGACGTGAAGAACAAGATCATCCCCGGTATTCGAGGACTGCTCGCGGACCGGAAAGACAGAAAAGCGGAGGAAGAACGTGAGCGCGAACGCGAAGAAAAGAAACAGCAGTTGTATTGACGTGCGCCCGTTTACCCACCCGAGTTCGTCTCGACCACGGCAAAAACTGCCGAAGAATCCTTCCGTCACGGCGGAGTGGCACGACGAAAGGAAAAGAATAACACCGTCTCACCGGTGAGCGGTAACTATGAGTGCCAGTGAGCCGGTTCGAGTTGGGTTCGTCGGTCTCGGAAATATTGGACATTATCACGCCGACCGCGTCACTGACTTACGCCACGAAATCGTCGGTGGTGTCGATATCAACCCCGACGCGCGCGCCCGATTCGCCGAGAAATACGACACCCGCTCGTTCGAGAGCTACGAGGAACTGTACGAGTCGGACATCGACGCCGTCGTCGTCACGACGCCGAACAAATTCCACGAGGAGTACGCCATCTCCGCGCTCGATGCGGGGCTCGACGTTCTTTTGGAAAAGCCGCTCGCCCACACGCTGGAGAGCGCGGAGCGCATCGCGGAGGCGGCCCGCAACGCCGAGGGATTCTGTATGGTCGGCTTCCACAACCGCTTCCGGACCCCCGTCGAGGTCATCAAGGGCTATCAGGACGAGGGTCGTTTCGGGAAGACGCGCCACGTCGAAGCCAATTACATCCGACGCCGTGGCATCCCCGGCCGTGGCTCCTGGTTCACGAACCGCGACGTCGCCGGCGGCGGTGCCCTCATCGACATCGGCGTTCACGCCATCGACCTCGCGCTTCACCTCCACGACTTCCCGAACGTGAAGGAAGTCAGCGGCGAGGTTCGATCGCAGTTCGGTGACCGAGACGACTACACGTACCTCGAAATGTGGGGCGACGACACGGACTCGGGCGCGTTCACCGTCGATGACTCCGTGACCGCGTTCATCCGTTGTGAGGGCGGCAAGACCATCTCGCTCGAAGTCGCGTGGGCCGCGAACCGCTCGTCGAGCGAGGAGTACTTCGTCCGCGGCACCGACGCGGGCGCGAGCTTCGACAAGCACGACGACTCGCTCACCATCTACGAGACGAGCATGGTCGGGTCCGACCACTTCTCGGACACCAACGTCAAGACTCGTCAGGAGGACGCCCACAAAGCCGAACAGCGCGTCTTCTTCGAAGCGGTTCGGGACAACGTCGCACCGAAGATGAACACCATCGAACAGGCTCTCACGGTCCAGCGCGTCATCGACGCCGTCTACCGCTCGTCACAGGACGAGAAAGCAGTCCAGTTGGACTGAGTTATCGAACCCACCGAAGCCATTTTCCGTGTTGTTCGTAGGCGAGTAACCGTCGGTACTCCTCGCCGTCGAACCAATCGAGCGCGAAAGCTCCTTCCCACTCTTCCGCCGACGCGTGACCGGACAACCAGTGGAGCGGTCGTTCCTCCGCGGCAGTTTCGATCCGCGTCCGGAGTCGGTCCTGTGCCGTTTCCGGGAGTTGATATCGCATCTGCGTGTCGAACACGCAGACCGGAACGTCCGACGGAATCCCCGCGAGAACGTCGGGGAGTTCCTCGACCGCGTCCCCCTGTCGAAGTTCGAGCGGTTCCGACGCGCGACGTTCGTGGCCCCCCGGAGGAGTCGATGACGGTCCTCGTGTTCCGGCCAGACGAGCGCTCGAAGCCAACGAGCGTCCGTTTCGTCCCGCACGTCGAGCGGGTTCAGGTCGATGCCGATGCGGGAGGCGACTCGTGGAAACTCGTCCGGAAGCGGTGGGGACCGTTCGCTCCTGATTTCCGAATCGAGGATGCACTCGCCGGTGCCGTAGCGCCCCTCGTCGCCGTAATCGTAGACGTATCGGTCCCAACAGAGGTTGAGGCCGCCGCTGGGCCCGAGTTCGACTAGCGCGAGCGGTTCGCCGCCGACTTCGTTCGAAATGTGAGAAAACGCCGGAAAGAGCGCGGTACAGCGCCGAACCGCGTTCGTCTGCGTTCTACGATTTCGCAAGAGTGGTAGCAGTTCGTCCTCGTGTTCGGCGCAAAACTCTCGGAACGGGGGGAACGGGTCGGCAGTTTTGGGGTCGTCCGTGACGCTCGGATAGAAATCGGTCAGGGGGTGCGAGACGCCGCTGAGCAGGTGCCAGTGAACCGCGGCGAACAGAATGTTCGGCGTGCCGCGCTTCGGCGGGATTTCCTCGGCGAGCGAGAGCAGATACGGGTCGTCGGCGACGCCACGCGCCAGTTTCTCGTACAGGGGCGACGTTCCGACACACCAGTCTGCGAACCACTCGAACTCCTCGGCGAGACTCATATGGGAAACGATTGGAGACTCGGAGTGTAAGCGTTGCCACCAAAATTTTATTCTCGAACGGGGTAATCGTTCATAACATGGACATCGGCGTTCACACACCACCACTGTACGGCGAATCGCTCGAAGACGCGCTCGAATATCTGAACGACATCGGCGTGGACGCCATCGAACCCGGCGTCGGCGGCTTCCCCGGCGACACGCACCTTCCGCGCGACGAGTACCTGGGCGACGAGGACGCACAGGCGGAACTCCACGACCTGCTCGCCGAGCACGACATGCGCATCAGCGCGCTGGCGACGCACAACAACCCGATCCATCCGGACGACGAGACGGCCGAGGAGGCGGACACGGAACTCCGCGAGGCCATCGAACTCGCCGACCAGTTGGACGTCGGCACCGTCACCTGCTTCTCCGGCCTTCCTGCGGGGGGCCCGAACGACGAGTACCCGAACTGGATCACCGCGCCGTGGCCCACCGAGCACGCCGAGGCGCTCGAATACCAGTGGGAAGACGTGGCGATTCCGTACTGGCAGGAACTGGAGGCGTTCGCCGACGACCACGACGTCGACCTCGCCATCGAGATGCACCCGAACATGCTCGTCCACGAACCCGCCGGGATGCTCGAACTTCGCCAGGCGACGGGCGAGCGCGTCGGCGCGAACTTCGACCCCAGCCACCTCTACTGGCAGGGCATCGACGTTCCCGAGGCTATCCGCCTGCTCGGCGAACACGACGCCATCCACCACTTCCACGCCAAGGACACGAAGGTGTACGAGTCCCAGGCCCGCTACAAGGGCGTCCTCGACACCACGCCGTACACCGACGAAGCGGACCGCTCGTGGCTGTTCCGCTCGGTCGGCTACGGCCACGGTGAAGAACACTGGAAGGACATCGTGAGCGCCCTCCGCCTCGTGGAGTACGACGGCGCGCTCTCCATCGAACACGAGGACTCGCTCACCAGTTCCCGCGAAGGGTTGGAGAAGGCCGTCGAGTTGCTCCAGCGCGCCGTCTTCCGGACCACGCCCGGCGACGCCTACTGGGCGGAATAAGTCACGAAATCACAAATCCGCGACGAGCGGTTCGGGGTAGAGCGTCTCCTCTCCCTCGGAAAACACGGTCGGGGACAGCCAGACGCACTCGATTTCTTCGTCCAATTCTGCTTCGTAGCCCGAGAACTCGTCCTCCTCGTACGGCCACGACTCCGCGATGTTCGCTTGGTAGACGCGCCACACTTCGTGCTGTTTCTGTCCGTCGGTCGTGAACACCTCTTCGTACGTTCCGACCTCCCGAACGTTCGAGAGCGAGACGCCCAACTCCTCGTCGAACTCGCGGTGAAGGGCGTCCTCGCTGTGTTCGCCGAATTCGACGCCGCCGCCGAGCGGGTAGTAAAACGACTCGCCGTTCGGGTGGTAGTCGCGGGCGACGAGGAGTTCTTCGAGGTGAGAGTTTTCGTCGTGGTGATTTTTACGGCGAACCAGACCGCGCGCCGAGACGCGGATGTGTCGTTCGGGCATGGGATTCGGTACGAGTGTTGGCTACGTGATGGGACTATCGGAAATCGGTTCTGATAGAATTCGTCTCGACGAGAGATGTCTGGTGGCCTTGTGAATGCAGTTACCGAGAACACTACCTCGAAAGCCCCCATCCGTTCGCGGTCCTCCGGAAGACGTTCCGGCTCACATTCGTTCGCGGGCTGCGACTTCCGTGGCCACACTCACGTTCGTTCGTGTGACGCTCGGCCAACATCTCTCATCCGCTCGCTCCTTCGTCGCTCACTACTTCGAGAGGGGTCGGCGAGATGACCACGGTAAACGCGAGTTCAGTCGGAACGAGTTCCGACAACGTCCCTCTCACTGCGTTCGCGGGACCAGGCGGCCCCTTTCATCCCACCCGACCGTAACGCCCCGCACCACACGCCTCCCCAACCGATTCGCTCCGGGAGAGCGTTGCCCTCCCGTGCTCCCGTTCGCACGCTCACGGGAACTCCACTCCTTCCAGTCGTTCCGCTCATCCACCGTCAGAGCTTCGCTCTGACGAGCCATTCGTTCGCTACCGCTCACGAAGACCTCGCACGATAGCCAGTCAGGTCCTCAGCCGACCGTTGGCTTCGGACCTGCTGGCCTGCGCGCCACCCGGCTGGACGGGCTACACGATACGAACCAACCGCACGGCGCGCGCGAAAAACGCGCGCGAGCGAATCGGTTGGGGAGGATGTGGCCCGGTGTGGGGCGGTTGCGGTGCTGTGTTTGGGTGTCCTCGTGAATGGAGTGAACGAGGGCTCGTCAGAGCTTTGCTCTGACGGTGGATTGAAAGGGGCCGTCCGCTCGCGCACCGTTTAGTCGCTGTGTAGGCTCTATCCACGCGAGCGGTGCTGAGAGCGTGGATATCCTGCACAGCGACCGCGAACGGACGGGGGCTTTCGAGGTCGTCTTCTCGGTAACTGCAATCACAAAACCATCAAAAACTCGTCGTAGCGAGCGTGGCGGGGGCTTTCGAGGCGGTCTGCTTCGCAGCAACTGTAATCACACACCCATCAAACACCGCTTTTCGTAGCGGACGGGATTTTCGAGGCCCCTCTCAGCAACTGCAATCGCAACGGAAGCAAAACCACGACTCTGAAATCGCTCTTCACTCAGTAGTGTCTTTCAGTACTATTCAGTAGAAAATAGTATTTTTCAGTATCTCGTTGATTTCACGATTTCACTCCTCCTCATTCCATCGTCCATCCTTGCCCTAGCCATCAAACACTAAGCCCCTTCCCGGACAATTGAAACCCGATCATGACACTGAAAATCGGTGTGTTGGGGTATCGATTCATGGGGAAGGCTCACGCCAACGCCATGGCCCGACTGCCAATGTTTTTCCCGGACGCGCCGGACATCGAACGCCACACGCTCATCGGCCGGAACGAGGAGGCGCTCGCGGAGGCCGCCGAGCGACTGGGATTCGAACACACGAGTACGGATTGGGAGGAAGTGATCGACGAGGTGGACGTTTTCTACAACCTCGGGCCGAACTTCGTCCACGCCGAACCGTCCATCGCGGCGCTGGAGGCGGGTGTACCCGTCCTCTGTGAGAAGCCGCTCGCGGCGAACCTGGCGAACGCGGAGCGGATGGCCGACGCCGCGGAAGCGGCAGGCGTGCCGACCGCGACGGCGTTCAACTACCGGTACATCCCGGCGATTCAGTACGCAAAGAATCTCATCGAGGACGGCGAACTCGGCGAGATTCACCAGTTCCGAGGGCGCTACCTACAGGATTGGCTGGTGGACCCCGACGCGCCGTGGTCGTGGCGCAACGACGAGGAACTGGCTGGTAGCGGCGCGCTCGGCGACCTCGGCGCGCACACCATCGACCTCGCGCGCTTCCTCGTCGGCGACGTGGAGCGCGTGTCGGGGCACCTCCGAACGTTCGTCGACGAGCGCCCGGTAGATAACGGAAGCGAGACCAAACCCGTCACGGTGGACGACGCCTACTCCGCGCAGGCCGAACTGGAAGGAAACGTCATGGCGACGTTCGAAGCCTCGCGGTTCGCCGACGGGCACAAGAACGACCACTCCATCGAGATTCACGGCTCGGAGGGCAGCCTGAAGTTCTCGCTCGAACGGCTCAACGAACTGGAGGTCCTGCGCGGCGACGACCGCGGCTACGAGACGATTCTCGTGACCGACGAGTCCGACCCGTACATCGACCACTGGTGGCCGCCGGGCCACGTCATCGGGTGGGAACACACGTTCGTCCACGAGAACTACGAGTTCCTCACAGCAGTGGAATCAGGAGAGGAGTACCGTCCGAACTTCGACGATGGGCTGGAGATTCAGAAGGTGCTGGACGCTATCGAGCGAAGCGACGAGAGCAGCGAGTGGGTCACCGTCGAATAGGATTCGTTTTCCAGTTCAGTACTCCCACGTTCCCTCGTCGGTGACGACGGAGCTAAGGAGGTTGGTCGGGGTCGCGTCGTAGGCCGGGTTGGCGACCGCGAAGCCCTCGGCCGGTTCCCGGATGACCTCGCTGCCGGAGCGGAAGTCGTTCTCGAAGCGGAACGCCTCGCCGACGATTTTCGCGCTGGACCCGACGGAAGTGACCGGGACTCCGACTTCGTTCGCGGTGGCGACGAGCGGGAAGGTCCCGACGCGGTTGTAGAGGGTTTCGTCCACGATGCAGTCCATGCCGGTGAACACGCGGTCACATTCGGGCAGGTAGTGACCGGCGGCGCTGTCGATGATGAGCGTCACGTCCACTTGGTCGATTTCGCCGAGTACGCGGGCGGTCTTCCGTCCGAGATAGCGCGGACGGGCTTCCATGACGTACACGTCGAGGTACGCGCCGTTCGCCACGGCCGTTTCGACGGCTTCCAGCACGGTGGAGGAGTAATCGTGGGTCAGCAGCGTCATGCCGTCCTTGAACAGCGGTGCGGCGTTCTCGGCGGCGCGGCGCTTGGCGGTCATGACCTGTTCGACGACGCTGTCGATGGCCGCTTGCATGTTCTCCTTTGCCTGTTCGACCGACTCGTTGTCCGACTCCGTGACCATCGTCACGATCGCACGCTGGGTCGTGACGAGCGACGCGTGGGAGGGATTCGCCCGACGGAGCACGCTGCTGTTGTGGTCGAGCGCACGCTCGAACTCCTCGACCGTCTCGAAATCGCGGTCGTTGAGGTCCGAGAGCGCCCTCGCTGCCTTGACCGCGACGGTCGAGGAGCTGTGTGTTTGCATCTCCTGTATCTCCTCGACTGTCTCGTCTATCATGACCTAACGAAGTTCGCCGGGCTACAAGATTGTTCTGGGTCTGCGGTTGGCGGTCGTTCCGGGTCTGCGACCGATGGTCGTTCCCGGCCTCGGTTTGACGACCGTCCCGAGTCGGGAGTGATCCCGTTCGGAGGGGGTTCGGACCGTCCCAGAACTGCGTTCGATTTCACCGCGCCCAAAGCTGACAACTGAATTGGGCGAACGGTTTACATTCGCCGGACGCTAACCGATTCCCATGACCGTTCCCGTTCGATACTACTGCCCTCACTGCGGTGCGATTGCGACGCTCGACCGGCGAGCCAATCTGGCCGACAAATCGGTGACTGCCGACCCGCTGGATGGATGGACGTACGCCAACGCCTACGACGACTTCGAGGACACGGACGGCGTCGAAATCGTCTGTGGTGCGAGCGAAACCGACGGCGATGGCTGCGGCGAACTGTACTACCTCAACTTCATCCGATACGAAAACGGGGAGGAACTCGACCCAGAGGTGCCGCTCCGTCCCGAAGACGCCCCGAACTTCGACTTTCGGACGTAGTGGATATTCGGACGTAGTGGATATTCGGACGTAGTGGATATTCGGACGTAGTGGATATTCGGACGTAGTGGATACGGGTCCCGCTCTCACTCGTGCACGTTGAGGTGAAACCCCCACTCGTACGTCCTCCCCACGACGGTGTACTCGTCCTCGAACCGATAGCTTCCCGACGGATAACAGGACTCCATCGCTTCGTGGGTCAGCACCGACCACTCGACGTGTGCCCCCTCGCCGGGGTCGAACCGCCGATTCTCGGTTGCAGTCCCACCGTAGGACAGCTTCGACCACCAACACCCGTCGTGGTGGTCCCCCGGATCGGCCTCGTACTTGAGAACGAGTTTCGAGCCATCGGCCGCGATGCCGAGGACGTCCGCGAACGGCGCGGGATAGCTGAATCGAAACGAACGGGGCTCGTCGCCCGTGTATTCGAACCGGACGCGGATTCGTGCCGGATGTTCCGCCGTGGGTTCGGAAAGTAGCTCCGCTGAGAGCGCGGCAGGGAACTTCTCGGGAACGGAGTCATTGTCGATCGTAAATCGGGATACCCCCCGTGTATCGTGAAGGATATTCCCCAAACAGCCCGCAGTCACACTCGTTCCCAACGTTCCCAGCAACGCTCGTCGTCGCATATGTCAACACTATTGTCATCCAGAGTATCAATATCTTTTGATTGGTGAAAGAAGTATTGAACCTATCACTCGACGACCGGCACTATACTGCTCGAATCAGCCTTTGATGTTGCAGACCGGAACGGTCCGTGCGACTTTGTCGCCGATTCCGAGCGCATCGGACACCCGAACGACTTCGTTCACGTCCTTGTAGACGCCCGGCGCTTCCTCGGCGACCGTCGCACCGCTCTGGGCTTTGACGAAGATTTGCTCTCCCGCCAACTCCTCCCGAACGTCTTCGCCCCAGTACTCCCGCTTGGCCTGCGTGCGACTCATCACCCGGCCCGCACCGTGTGCGGTCGAGCCGAAACTACGCTCCATCGACGCCTCGCCGCCTCGGAGAACGTAGCTTCCCGTCCCCATACTGCCGGGGATGATGACGGGTTGGCCGACGTCGAGATACGCGCCCGGTACCTCGGGATGTCCCGCCGGAAACGCCCGCGTCGCGCCCTTCCGGTGGACGAACAGTTCTCGCTTCTCGCGGTCGACGGCTTCATCGTCTCCCACTGGTTCCCCCTCCGACCCAACCCCCACGACGTGCGTTTCCTTCTTGGCGATGTTGTGGGCCACGTCGTACAGCAACTCCATGTCCATCGCTCGCCACGGCCGGTCGAACACGTCCTCGAACACCTCCCGCGTCCGGTGCATGACCAGCTGGCGGTTCACCCACGCGAAGTTGATGGCCGCACCCATCGCCGCGTAGTACTCCTCGGCGAGTCGGCTTCCGGCCGGTGCCGCGGCGAGTTCCTTGTCCGGAAGCCGCGACAACAGGTCGGAGTGCGTCCGCTCGATCTTTCGCAGGTAATCCGTACAGACCTGGTGACCCAACCCCCGACTGCCGCAGTGGATGAGAACGACGATTTGCCCCTCGGACAGTCCGTACGCCTCCGCAACGTCGTCACGGAACACGTCCGCCACGCGCTGGACTTCGAGGAAGTGGTTGCCGCTGCCCAGACTGCCCAACTGGTTTTTCCCGCGATTTTTCGCTTTTTCAGAGACCGCCGTCGGGTCGCTCTCCTCTCGAACACCCTCGTCCTCGCAGTGTGCGAGGTCGGCGTCCGTCGCGTAGCCCTCCTCCAGCGCCCATGCCAGGCCGCGGTCCAGCACCTCGTTTACCGTGTCGATTCCCGCCTCCACGACACCACCGCCGCCCAATCCGGACGGAATCGCGTCGAACAGTTCCTCCACGAGTTCCTCCTCGTGGCCGCGCACGTCCTCGGCCGTCAGGTTCGTCCGCATCATCCTGACGCCGCAGTTGATGTCGTAGCCGACCGCCCCCGGCGAGATACAGCCGTTTTCCGCGTCGATCCCGGCGACGCCGCCGACCGGAAAGCCGTACCCTTGGTGTCCGTCCGGCATGCAGACCGCGTACTTCACCACTCCCGGTAGACTGGTCGCGTTCTGCAACTGCTGGAGCGTCTTGTCCTCCGCTATTTCGGCGAGCAGTTCCTCGCTGGCGAGGACGCGCGCGGGCGTCCCCATCCCTTCTCCCTGTGGAATCTCCCAAACGTACTCCTCCACCTGTTCGAGCGTGATGTCCCCCGCGGTGTACGTTTTCATACGTAGGATGTTCGGGAGCGACCGCCGAAGCTATTTCGGGGACCGTGATGGAGGGTCGGTCGTGAGTTGCCACTCCGGTTCGTCTCGGTGGGTGTGAGAGTTCCGGAACGAGTTTGGAAGAATCTCGTCCGCTCGTTACGAAGGGAGACATCTGGTTTTTCCGGGAGAGAAATTACCGACCCCCGCTTTCTACACGTCGAAGACGACGTGGGTGCGCCATCCGTCGTCGGTCTCCTCTATCGCCATCTCGGAGTAGGTGACGGCCTTTATCTCCCGCGCGCCGAGTCCGGCGAGCGGGACGCCGCGTGCGCTGCCGGTGAGTTCCCATTCCCCGTTTTCGTCGCCGTGGATGGTGACTTCGTTTTCGACCGGGAGAACCGCCCGAACGTCGCGCTGGTAGATGAGTTCGTCCAAGTAATCGAAGAGGAGCGCTTCCCGGTTTTCGGCGCGTACCTCGATGTCGAACCGCTCTCCCGTCGCTGGAATTTCGTCCTCGTCCAGCATGGCGGCCGCCATGCCGTCCGCTGTGGCCGCGAAGGCGGCCGAAAGCGTGGCACCGGTCGCTCCGACGCCGACATCTGCGGTGTGATCGCGGAGTTCGTAGCCCATCGTGTTCCCTTCGATCGCTGTCATTTTGAGCGTTGTCACTCCGTACGCCCGCTGGATTTGTATGCCGGTGGAATTATATTTGTTTGCCTATTACTGCCACAGAGTGAGTGTGAATATCGACACGCGCGTCGTCGGGCCGGGCGACAATCGCTACGTCGGGGAGGCGTGGCAATTGAAGGAACGAATCCGGCAGGAGGAGGGCGTGCTGAAGCAACGACGTGGGTTTTTCACGGACGCGTATCGACGCTCGACCGTTTACTGTTACGTCACCGAGGACGACGAGGGCGACCAGTTGGTCGGGTTTGCGGCGGCGCGACGCGACGGCTACATACTCTTTCTCGCGGTCGAACCCGAATTCCGGGGCGAGGGATTCGGCCAGCGACTCGTCGCCAAAGTCGCGGACAACCACGCGTCCGTCACCTGCCACGCACGAACGACGAACGAGAACGCGCTCGACTTCTACCGCCACCTCGGGTTCGCCGTCGAGCGTCGTATCGACAACTACTACGAGGACGGCGGCGACGCCTACTACCTCCGGTTGGGAGAGGAGGAGAGCATCGCCAAGCGCCTCTCGGATTTCATGCGTAACTAGCGCTCACGCGTTGTAACGAATACGGATCGTCGAACAGCATCCAAAAGCAACTGCTCCATCCAAAGAAACAACGCTTTAATCGGGTGGGTGTTTCATGAACGTACGATGGAAGAGCGGACGCGAGCGTATCTTCGAGGCCGGTTCCGTGACCACTACCGAGCGGTAGCGCCGGAACTCCCGCCGGATGCCGACGAACGCGAGTGGGGCTACATCCCGTGGACTGCCGGGTCCGGAACGACCATGGTTCGGCACAACTCCCTGCTCGATTTGGGCACCCTCGGCGGCTTTCTCGAACGCGAACGTCCGCGCCACGTTTACTTCTCCGCCGGGCGCTATCACGACCCCGGCGCGGGGACGATGGAGGCAAAGCGCTGGCGGAGTGCCGACCTCGTCTTCGACTTGGACGCCGACCACCTGCCGGGCGTCACCGAGGAAACGTCCTACGCCGAGATGCTCGCGCGGTGTAAGGACGAACTGCTCGACCTGCTCGACATCCTCGAAGGGGACTTCGGCTTCGAGGACCTGACGGTCGTCTTCTCCGGTGGTCGGGGATATCACGTTCACGTCCGGGACGAGCACGTCAAAGGATTGGACCGCGAGGGACGGCGCGAGGTCGTCGATTACGTGATGGCGAACGAGATAGAGTTCGAATCGTTGGTGCAGACCGAAACGGTCGCCGGACTCGGCCTGAAAAACCCGACCCAAAAGCGAACCCTCCCGACCGAGGGCGGATGGGGTGGCCGGGTTCACGAACACGTCTGTACGTTCGTTGACGAACTCCTCTCGATGGACGAAGCCGATGCGCTCGACCGATTGCAGGAGTACGACGGCATCGGCACCGGAAAGGCACGGGGAGCGTACAACGCCGCGAAGAACAACCGCCGTGAGATCGAGCGCGGCAATGTGGACGTTCACCCCGCTTTCTACCAGTTGGCGAGAATCCTCGCTGACGACGTGTTCGCGGCCGAAAGCGCGGCGGTGGACGAACCAGTCACGACCGACACCCACCGACTCATTCGCCTGCCGGGAAGCCTCCACGGCGGCAGCGGCTTGGCGGTCAAACGGATTCCTCGCGACGAACTGGCGGATTTCGATCCGCTCCGGGACGCGATTCCGGAGACGTTCACGGCCGACGAGGTGATGGTCGAACTGCCGTCGGAGACACAACTTTCGCTCCGGGGCGAAAGCTTTAGGCTTCCCGCGGGCAATATATCGATTCCCGAATACGTCGCCATCTTTCTTATGGTGCGTGACCGGGCAGAAAAGGGGAAAGAATGAATCTCGACGAACTCCGCAGTGTGCAAAGTAAGGAGCGTTCGAAGGATAGCTTACAGCATCTGCGCGAGTCGTTTTACGGCGATGTCGGCGAATACATCCGCGGCCTTCGCGAGGAGCGCGAGCGGGCCGCCGAACGGGCGAGCGACCCGTTCGATTCCGACGAAGTCCATCGGTTGACCGACGAAATACAGACCGCCGAGGAGGTCGTCGAGGCGGTGTACGAGCGCCGCGTCGGCAAGGTCGTCAAACGTGCGAGCCTCGCCGCGGCCGGGATTCCGGCCGACGAGGAAGGACTGACCAGCGAGGAGCAGGTGCTGTTTTCGGATCTCGTGGAACGGATCGAGTCGAACAAGACGACCGTCCTCGACGTGCTGTCGGGCGATGAATCCGCGTCTACCGAATCGTCGACGGCCGAATCCGGGACCCAGACCCAAAATCAACGTGCGTCCCGAACGGACCCCGAACCGACGTCGAAATCGGACCCAGAATCTGCTTCCGACGACCGTCCGAGCGCCGAAGCGGCAGCGATCACGGGCGACGACGAGTCGGCTGAGTCCGAACCGTCGTCGCCAGCGGCGAACGCGCGGGAACCCGAACCGACGGCGACGGAAGCCGACGGCAGCGCGACGGTCGCGCCGGATAGCGCGGAGACACGGTCCGAGACCCCTCAGAATGCACCGGAAACGAGCGCATCCGAACCGAAATCGAAATCCGAACCGGAATCGGCGGAGGAACCCGACCTCTCGGACGACCGGACCATGGTCCGCATCACGCAGGATGTCGGTTCGATTCTCGGGGTCGACGAGCGCGAGTACGACCTTTCGAGCGAGGACGTGGTCGCGCTCCCGACCCAGAACGCCGGGCCGCTCATCGAGCGCGACGCGGCCGAAAAACTCGATTGAGTTCGGTCTCGCGTTCGACTGTTCGATTTTAAGGTGTCGCACTCGAAACGGAGCGTATGGTCTCCGGACTCGGGTGGTTCGTCTTTCTCGCGCTGGTCGGGACGGCAATCGTCTGGAAGGCGAGCGACATGCTGGAGCGGTCGAGCAAGCGGCTTTCCGCGTACTACGGCCTCCCGCCGGTCGTCAAAGGGGCCATCGTCGTCGCCGTCGGGTCGAGTTTTCCGGAGCTTTCGAGTACGGTCGTCTCGACGTACGTCCACGGCGCGTTCGATCTGGGCGTGAGCGCCATCGTCGGATCGGCGATTTTCAATCTGCTCGTCATCCCGGCGTTGGCTGGCATCTTCGCGGACGGCGTCGAGGCCGACCGCTCGGTCGTCTACAAGGAAGCACAGTTCTACATGATCGCCGTCTCGGTGGTGATGATCACGTTCTCGCTGGCGGTCATCTATCACCCCGTCGCCGACATGCGCCTCGGCGGGACGGTCACGCGACCGCTCGCGCTCCTCCCCGTCGGGCTATATGCGGTCTACATCTTCACGCAGTGGCAGGACACACAGGATTACGACGCGGAGGCATCGACCGACGGCATTTCGCCGCTTCGGGAGTGGGCGTCGCTCCTCGCCAGCCTCGTCCTCATCGCCGTCGCGGTCGAGTGGTTGGTTCAATCCGCCCTCGGGTTCGGTGGGTTGTTCGACACGCCGGATTTCATCTGGGGACTAACCGTGGTCGCCGCCGGGACGAGCCTCCCCGATACGCTCGTGAGCGTCCGCGCCGCGAAGGAGAACGACGGGGTGACCAGCCTCGCCAACGTCCTCGGGAGCAACGTTTTCGACCTGCTCATCGCGGTTCCGGCGGGCGTGCTCGTGGCCGGGTCGGCGGATATCGATTTCTCCGTCGCCGTCCCGCTGATGGGATTTCTCACGTTCGCCACCGTCGTCGTCTTCGGCTTCCTTCGCACCGAGCTAACGCTCTCGAAAACGGAATCGTGGGGACTGCTCGCGTTCTACTGTCTGTTTCTCGTCTGGATGGTGTTGGAGACAGTCGGCGTGACGCACGTCGTTCCGGGCGCGTGATTCGGGGCGTTACAGCGACGTTTCGTTCACGAACGCCTTGAGTATCCGCTCCTCCGCGCGGTGTGCCATGCCGCTGGCTGCGCCGGTCGTGATATCGAGTTCCGCCGCCAACTCGGTCAGCGTACATCGACGCGGCGTATCGTAGTACCCCCGCTCGACGGCTTCGGCCACGAACTCGCGCTGGGCGTCGGTGAGAAGGTTCCCGCGTCCGTCGGCGGCTTGGGAGAGCGAAAGCACCTCGAAGGTCGCACCAATTTCCCGGAGTCGGTCCCCGAGGCGGGAGAGACGTTCGTGCGAGACGGTCGCCTCGGCGACCATCTCCCCGTCCGTGACGGTAACGGGGCAGACGGGGACGATACCCGCATCGACGGTGGCGGCGTGCACGATGGAATCGGTGGCGGTGTACTGGATCACGACGGTTCGATCCTCGGCGTGTGAGAGGTCGTAGGACCGAATTTCGTCGATGCCGTCGAGCGTCGCGGTGACGGCCTCGACGTCGTCGGTTTCGGCTTCGAACACGCCGAACAGGCCGTCGCGCGCGTTCGTCACCGTCAGGAGCGTGAACTCGTCGTCGGGGCGTTCCGTGGAGAGCTTGACGAACCACTCCTCCGGAGGTGGAACTATCTTCAGACGAACGGTAGCCATGACTATCGTTCGGTCACCGACGCTAATCAACCGATTCATACCTGTGTTAACATGTTGAGACGCGAGTTGAATCGCGTCGGGGCGGTAGTGAGTACCGTATGACGACGGAAACGCGGAAGAAAACGAAAACCGGAACGACCGCCGAGCGAACTGGCGAAGGAGATATGGCCGTCACCGAAATCGTGATGTCGCGGATGGGTACTCCCGACGTACTCACCCCGCGACGGCGACCCCTCTCGTCGCCGAGCGACGACGAAGCAGTCGTCCGCGTCGAAGCCGCCGGGGTTTCGTTCGCCGAGGTGCAGATGCTCCGCGGACGGTACTTCAACCAGCCGAAATTCCCGTTCGTCCCCGGCTACGACCTCGTCGGCAGGGTGACCGAAGTCGGCGCGGACGTCACCGCAATCGAACCCGGACAACGGGTCGCGGCGCTCACCGAAACCGGCGCGTGGTCCGATCACGTCGTGCTCCCGGCCGGGAAACTGGCTCCGGTCCCCGACGAACTGGACCCAACTGCGGCCGTCGCGGTCGTAACCAACGGCGTGACGGCGTGGCAGATGTTGCACCGGGTCGCCGAGGTGAAAGCGGGGGAGACCGTGCTCGTTCACGGCGCGTCCGGCGGCGTCGGGACGCTACTCACCCGACTCGCTCGACTCGCGGACGTTCACGTCATCGGCACCGCCTCGGCGGAAAAGCAGGATGCGGTGCGGGAGTTGGGTGCGACTCCGCTGGATTATCGAAACGACGACGTTCCCGCTCGCGTCCGGGAACTCGCGCCGGACGGGGTGGACGCCGTCTTCGACCACGTCGGTGGCCCGGGCTTGACGAACTCGTGGCGGATGCTCGGGTCGGGCGGAACGCTGGTTTCCTACGGCGTTGCCGGAACGCTCGACGCGAAGGGACATCGGCTTCGTCCGTTCGTCCCGACCGTGGCCCGATTGCTGTTCTGGAAGTTCCTCCCGAACGGCCGCGACGCGACGTTCTACTACGTCGACCGCTGGCCGAAGTACTTCCGGGAGGACGTGACGAAACTGTTCGACCTTCTCGCTCGGGGTGAACTAGACGCCACCATCGACGAGCGGTTTCCGCTCTCTCGGGCGGATGAGGCGCTGGAAAAACTGGATTCCGGCGAGGTCGTCGGGAAAGCCGTACTGGTGTCCGACGAATAGATTTTCTACTGCTGAACCAGCAGTTCCACGATACCGAACCAAGCCGTCTCGCACTCGTCTGGACGAGTGTCTCTCCACCATCACGACGAACGGATTCGATAAAACAGTTCGGCGAACGACAGTTCACGCAAGCTGCTGACAGCATCGCAGGCCATCGACACAACCGACAAAAACTCGCATTTTCACAACTGCCAGAATCCGCACCCGACACAACCGCCAGAGCGAAAAACGACACGATCCACCGAAAATCGCTCGGCGACACAACCGTCGGTCACTAGTACACCTACCGGAAAATCGGAGATTTTCCGGGCCGACGACTGAATGGAGACGAACGACTCGCTAGCGAGTCGTTCGTCAAAATGAAAGAGGAGCGCTTTTGGTGCAGATTTTTATCGAGGGTCGCGGAGCGACCCTCGCAATAAAAAGGTGCTATTGGAACGTCCGACCCAACTGCTCTTCCGTTTCGGGTTCCGCGGTGTCGAAGCGCTCTTCGATCTCTTCGTAGCGTTCGCGGGTCTCCTCGGTGACGCTCGGGGTCACTTCGCCCAGCGCCTCCTCGAAGTGGTCGGCCGTGATGCGGACGTTACCGACGCTCTCGCCGATATCCTCGGGCGAGACGGTCGCGACGAACTCGCGGCTCGCGGCCATCGCGGCCTCGCGGCAGACGGCTTCGATGTCGGCACCGACGTAGCCCTCGGTCTGTGCCGCGAGTTCCTCCAAGTCCACGTCGTCGGCGAGCGGTTTGTGCCGCGTGTGGACCTCGAAAATGGCGTTGCGAGCCTCCTCGTCCGGCACCGGTACGTGGACGTGACGGTCCAAGCGACCCGGGCGCAGGAGCGCCGAGTCGATGAGGTCGGGGCGGTTCGAGGTGGCGATGACGACGACGTCCTCCAACTCTTCGAGGCCGTCGAGTTCGGTCAGCAGTTGCGAGACGACGCGCTCGCTGACCTGCGTGCCACCGCCGCCGTCGCGGCCGCGCTCCGTGGCGATGGAGTCGATTTCGTCGAAGAACACCACGGTCGGGGCGTTCTCGCGGGCCTTGCTGAACACTTCACGCACGCCTTTCTCGGACTCACCGACCCACTTCGACAGCAGTTCGGGACCCTTGATCGAGATGAAGTTGCTGTCGCTCTCGTTGGCGACGGCCTTCGCCATCAGGGTCTTCCCGGTTCCCGGCGGCCCGTACATCAGGACGCCTTTCGCGGCCTGCATGTCGAGCGCCTGGAACACCTCGGGGTAGTCGAGTGGCCACTGGATGGTCTCGCGGAGTCGTTCCTTGGTGTTCTCCAAGCCACCGACGTCCTGCCACGTGACGTCGGGGACTTCGACGAACACCTCGCGGAGCGCCGAGGGTTCGATGCCCTTCAGCGCCTCCTTGAAGTCCGCTTCGGTGACCTTCAGCGTCTCCAGTACGTCCGCCGGAATCTCGTCCGAGTCGAGGTCGAGTTCCGGGCGGACGCGACGGAGCGCGTTCATCGCGGATTCACGGGCCAACGATTCGAGGTCGGCACCGACGAACCCGTGGGTGTTGTCGGCGTACTCCTCCAAGTCCACGCCGTCCGCGAGCGGCATGCCGCGGGTGTGGACCTGCATGATTTCGAGCCGTCCTTCGCGGTCCGGCACGCCGATTTCGATCTCGCGGTCGAAGCGACCACCACGGCGGAGCGCCGGATCGACGGCGTCCACGCGGTTGGTCGCCGCGATGACCGTGACTTCGCCGCGCTCTTCGAGACCGTCCATCAGCGAGAGCAGTTGTGCGACGACGCGGCGCTCCACGTCACCGCCGGCCTCCTCGCGCTTGGGCGCGATGGAGTCGATCTCGTCGATGAAGATGATCGCGGGGGCGTTCTGTTCGGCCTCCTCGAACACCTCGCGCAGTTGCTCTTCGGACTCGCCGTAGTACTTCGACATGATCTCCGGCCCGGAAATCGTGCGGAAGTAGGCGTCGATTTCGTTGGCGACGGCTTTCGCCATCAGCGTCTTCCCGGTTCCCGGTGGCCCGTGGAGCAGGACGCCCTTCGGCGGGTCGATGCCGAGGCGGCTGAACAGCTCCGGGTGGCGCATCGGGAGCTCTATCATCTCGCGAACCTGTTCGAGTTCGCGCTCCAGACCGCCGATGTCCTCGTAGGTCACGTCGGGGCGGGCTTGACCGCCTGCACTGCCGCTCGCCGCGATTTCCTCGGCTGGTCGTTCGCTGATCTGGATGTCCGTCGAGTCGGTGACGACGACCGTTCCGTCGGGGTCGGTCTCGGCGACTTTGAGCGGGATGGATTGGCCGGAACCCATGCCCATCAGGCCGAAGCCGAACGGGATCGCTTGTCCCTGCGTGATCGCTTGGCCGCTCAACTTGTCACGGATGTGCGGCGCGATGTTCCCGCGAATCTGGAGGTTCTGCGGGAGTGCGATCGTCACCCGGTTCGCGGGGCTTACGTCGGCCTTCTCGATGCTGACCTTGTCGTCGATGCCGACGCCGGCCTCCTGCCGGAGTTTCCCGTCGATGCGGATGATTCCGCGACCTTCGTCCTCGGGGTAGCCGGGCCATACACGCGCGACTGCGCGACCTTGCCCACGCCCCTCGATGACAATGTAGTCGCCATTCTCGACGCCCAACTCGTCCATGGAGCGTCGGTCAACCGCCGCGAGTCCACGACCCGCGTCCTTTTGCTTGAGCGGCTTGACTGTCAGTTTCATTGTCCCACCTCGATAGTGAGGACACCGTTGTTGATAAACGCTTGCGCGTCATCGGCCGACAGCTCTATTTCGGTCTGGAAACTGTCGCCATCGCGCTCCACGACGACGATTGCCACGTCGTCCAGCACGTCCACAGAGACGTCGGCCGTGCCGAAATCCGCGACGATGAGCTCTCCGTCGTCGTAGTCGTAGCGACGGGCGATACTATCTTCCTGCTGTGATATGTGTTCGAGAGTCATCTTTAGCTAACCTTTGGTTAGGTACGCAAGTATAAATAACTTTCGACGGTTATGGCCTTGCAGTACTGCGATTCTCGTTTGGTGGTACAATTGTGGTCCACCTATTTTTATCCCCCTTTTGCTCCCGGTCACGGCCTCGTCCCCACTCGGACGCAACTCCGACATCGGACCCGTCTCCGGCGTCGAACACGCGACCTCGACATCGAACTTTATACTTCGTGCGCGAGAACGAATCCGTATGGAGTCAGTCACGCATCAGGGTCGGGAGATTGCATACCGCGTCGTAGACCGCGGTGGCGACGGAAATCCGGTTCTGTTCGTCCACGGCAGTGGGGGAACACACGATATTTGGAAGGCACAACTCGCTCGCCTCGCCTCCGAGTTCCCCGTCGTCGCCCTCGATTTGAGCGGCCACGGCGGCTCCGATGACGTCGATTCCGATCCCGGTTGGGGAACCCTCTCCGCGTACGCTGGCGACGTGCTGGCGGTTGCCGAGGCGACAGACGCCAAGACCCTCGTCGGTAACTCGCTCGGCGGTGCCATCGTGATGCATCTGGTCCTCGAACGTGATTTCGAACCCGAAGCGCTCGTTCTCGCCGGAACCGGCGCACGGCTTTCCGTCCTGGACGATTTGCTCTCGTGGTTGGACGACGATTTCGACCGAGCAGTCGAATTCCTCCACGGCGGCGACCGGTTGTTTCACGACCCGGACGACCGGTACGTCGAACTATCGAAGGAGTCGATGTATGCGGTCGGCCAGCGGGTGACGAGTCGTGATTTCCACTCCTGTCACACGTTCGACGTGTGTGACGAGGTGGACGGAATCGCCGCGCCGACGCTCGCCGTCGTCGGCGAATACGACATGCTCACGCCGCCGTGGTATCACGAATTCCTGGCCGAGAACGTGCAGGACGGCAGCTACGCGGAAATAGAGGGAGCGGCCCACCTCGCCATGCTCGAAACCCCCGACGCGTTCAACGAGACGGTCGTGGAGTTCCTCGACGCCGCGCGGTAGTTGCCCATCCGAGTGGACTACGTACAGCCCAAGTGGATCGTATACAACCCTAACGAACTGCGTTCGTTCTCAAAACAGCTCTCGATTCGAAATCGGCTCAGTACACGCCGTCCAGTTCGTCCTCGACGTGACTGTGTTTCTTGCCGGGGAACTCCTCCGATTCGACCTCGTCCCGATACGCCGTAACCGCACGCTCCATCTCGGTTTTCACGTCGCCGAACTGCTTGGCGAACGGCGGACTCCACTCACCCAGTCCGATGACGTCGTTGATGACGAGGACTTGTCCGTCCGTCTCCGGACCTGCCCCGATTCCGATGGTGGGGATGTCGAGTTCCGCGGTGATGGTCGCCGCGAGGTTCGCCGGGATGTGTTCGAGGACGAGGGAGAACGCTCCCGCATCCTCGTGTCGTTTGGCGAGATCGAGTATCTCGTCCGCCTCGTCCCGTGTCGTTCCCTGTCGAACGTGGCCCAACTGATTGACGCTCTGCGGTGTCAGACCGAGATGGGCCATCACCGGAACTCCGAGGTTCGAAAGCGTCTCGGTCAGTTCGACGGTGTGGGGGCCGCTCTCGATTTTGATGGCGCTCGCGCCCTCCTCTTTCAACATTCGACCCGCGTTCTCGACTGCGGTCTTCTCGTCGTAGCCGAAGCCGAGGAACGGGAGGTCGGCGACGACGAGGGCGTCTTCAGTCGCCCGCACGACCGAACCGGTTCGACTCGCGATCTCGTCCACCGTCACCGGGATCGTCGAGTCGTATCCCAGTACTGCGTTACCCATGCTGTCTCCCACGAGTATCATGTCGATACCGGCCTCGTCGATAACGGCCGCGGTCGGCGCGTCGTAGGCCGTGAGCATCGTAATCGGCTCCTCGCCCGCCTTGGCGCGGATATCCCTCACCGTTGGCATACTTCGAACTCGTCGGTCCGACGGCTTAACCTGCCCGGTCGGAACGTTCCCCGGAATCCGACCTGACAACCCTTAAGGCGGCTCGGTTCCCGCGTTTAGCCGTGCGGAACCAGTCGAAACCTACGAACCTGACGGCATCGACTACGGATGGGTGATGCAAATGACGTTCGTCACCACGATTACCATCGGTGCGCCACTCGTCGCACTTCTCGCGTTCGTCACCGGCGTCTCGCTTCCGACGTGGAGTTCGCGCGCCTCCTTCGCCATCAGGATCGGTGCGATCGTATGGTTCGTCACCGCAATCGCCGTGTTTCTCTACGCTCGCGCCCATCAGACTCCCGAAACGTAATTTTAACCAAAGATATACAGTGATACGCATTTCCAAACGAAAAGGCGCTATTTTTGGGAAATTTAGGATGTGTATGGGAGCTGAGTGTTCCTTCGGTTCACTGCTTCCCCTCCGGCTTTTTCTCCCACCTCATTTTGGATATCTATAGTTTAGCGGCCAATAACGGTATTAACCAGAACTCCTGAGAAAGGTCCATGACGGGAACGATAGCCGAGGTGGCGTTTCCCGCCGATGAGTTCGCCCTGGGAAAAACACTCGATGCACTCGATACGGTTCGATTCGACATCGAGCAGGTAGTCGCCTACAATCGGAACCAGTTCATGCCCTTCGTCTGGGCCGGAACCGACGACCGTCTGGGAGTCGAAACCGCGTTCGAAGCGGACGAGAGCGTCCGCGATTTCCAGTTGATAGGGGGATTCGAGACCGAATCCCTCTACCGACTCGAATGGATCAAGGACATCGAATTGTTGACCCAAATCCTCGTCGAGGAGAACGGGACGGTGTTGACAGCCAGCGGAAAGGACGATACGTGGTACCTCCAGTTGCTGTTCAGCGAGCACGATGCCGTCACCCGAACCCACGAGTACTGCCGCTGTCGAGGGATCGACCTCGACTTACAGAACATCCACGAGTTCTCGAAGGGTCGGACGGAACGATACGGCCTCACCGAGAGCCAACGGCGGACGCTCCAACTCGCGTACAACACGGGCTACTACTCGGTGCCGCGAAACGCGTCGGCGACGGACCTCGCCGATTCACTCGGCGTGACTCACCAATCCATTTCCGAAAAACTCCGCCGAGGGCACTCGAACCTCGTCAGAAACACGCTCGCGCTCAACGAGTAACCGCCGCGTAGTCGAAGAGACTCTGTCCTGAAGAATCTACACGTACTCGAAGGCCACATCCGCCCGCTCCGCCGTCAGTTCGTCGCGGGGGGAGTCGCCGATGAAGAGAGCGGGACCGTCGACATCCAACGCGTGAAGGGTCGCCAAAAGTGGCTCGGGGTCCGGTTTCCGTGTCGGGACCGAATCACGGCCGATCACGGCATCGACCGCGTCGGCGAGTTCGTGCGTTTCGAGGCTCACGTGGCAGGATGCCTCACAGTTCAGCGAGCAGACGCCGACGGGCACCTCGCGTCGAAGCAGTTCGTCGGCGTGGGGAAGTCGCGTCGACCGCCGAGCACCGGTACACTCGTGGTCGCCGATGACCGTCTCGACCACATCGCGGACGTTCGCCTCGTCGGCCAAATCCAGCATCGCCCAGAGGTCGACGTTACTCGCATCGACACCGTGGTCGTCCAGCACCGCGGCGACGTCCACCGCGACCTGTTTCCAGTTTACGATGAGGTCCACGAGCGTCCCATCCAAGTCGTACACGACCGCCGAAACGTCATCTCTCACGGTCACCGGTATGTGTGGTGGTGGCAAATGGACTTCGGTTGGGGCTAACGCAATGAGAAGTAAGCCGATGTTCGGATATCGACGGGTATGGAAGACGTTCGTCGCTCGATTTGTCCAGTCGTTCTGAGCCGAATTTGTCCAATCGTTCTCAGCCGAGCAAGTTGCGCGCGATGACCTTCTTCTGGATTTCGGACGTTCCCTCGTAGATGGTCGTTATCTTCGAGTCGCGGTAGAATCGTTCCACGTCGAAATCCGTCGTGTAGCCGTAGCCGCCGTGAATCTGGACCGCTTCGTTCGTGATGTCGACGGCGGACTCGCTGGCGAAGAGTTTCGCCATGCTCGCGGCCGTCGCGTGGTCCTCACCGGCGTCCGCGAGGCGGGCCGCATCGCGGGTCAGCAGTCGTCCCGCCTGCAACTTCGTCTGCATGTCCGCCAGTTTGTGACGGATGGTCTGAATGTCCGCTATCGGTCGGTCGAACTGCTCGCGGTCCTGGGAATACTCGACGGCTTGGTCGAGCGCCGCCTGCGACAGGCCGACGGCCTGACTGGCGATGCCGATGCGGCCACCCGTCAGGATGTGGAACGCGGCCGACAGCCCTTTCCCTTCCTCGGTCAGTCGGTTTTCGGCGGGAATCCGGACGTCGTCGAAGATGAGACTCGTCGTGTCGCTCGCTCGCAGACCGAGTTTCTCCTCCTTCTTGCCGACCTCGATACCGGCGTCCTTCGGGACGACGAACTGCGTGACGCTCCGCGGGTCGTCGCGGTCCGTCTTGGCGAACAGGACGACCACGTCGGCGCGCTTGCCGTTCGTGATCCACTGTTTCTTGCCGTTGATGACGTACTCGTCACCTTCACGACGCGCTTCGGTGGACATCTCCGCCGGGTTCGACCCCGCTTCGGGTTCCGACAGCGCGAACGCGCCGACCGGGCGACCCTTCGCCATCTCGGGAAGCCACCGCTCCTTCACTTCCTCGCTGCCGAACTCCGAGAGACAGGACGTCGCCAGACAGTGCACCGACAGCGCGGTTGCGACCGACAGCGCGCCGTAGGCGACTTCCTCGTTGACGACGCTGTACGTCAACTTCCCGACGTCCAACCCGCCGTATTCCTCGGGCACCGTCATTCCCATCATGTCGAGTTCGGCGAGTCCGTCCCAGACGTCTTCGGGGAACTCCTGCTTCTCGTCGCACTCCCCTGCCGTCGGTCGGATCTCCTCCACGGCGAACTCCCGGACCACGTCCTGAATGGCCCGTTGTTCCGCTGAAAGGTTCATGATGGTTCTTCGAGTGCCGGAGGAAAAAGGTACACGTTCCGCGCTTTCGAGGACCGACCGGTTCGGTGGGATGGGGGGCTTCGGTTGGTGCTGTGAAGGTGGCGGTTACTGGAGCGAGGTTCACGAATCTCACGACCGTTCGAAGCTGACTCGGCTACGTACGCCGTTCGAGGTTATCCCGCGAATCCGAGCGTCGTGAGGACGAGAGTGAGACTCCAGCCTGTCGCATCGACGATTTTGTAGCCGAGGTAAATCCCGATGATGCCCATGATGCCCGGCAGTTCGGGTGGGGCGGGAATCGGAACGCCGACGAACTTGAACAGCGCGCGGTCAACAGACCGGTCAGCAACGCAAGCGCAGTGAGTGTGTAATCCATCGGGTAGGTACTCCGGAGAGTGCGGTGAAAAGTAGTTCGGACTGTGGCGTCGTTCGGGCGAGCTCGCCGTTAGCGACGCTGTGAGAGGGGTTGTGCTACCCCGAGCGGGACCGAGATCCACGCGTCGTCCCGCGTGATGTCCGCGATGATAGCCAACTTACCGCCGTCGTCGTCCTCGTCTACGGCGAACATGACTTCGCCGTCCGGAACCAGTGCATCCGAGTCGTCGGTTGAGCATGTCCAATTCAGAGTCAATCACCGTCGTTCACTTGCCTGCCGTTCGGCAAGTCTGGAGGCATATCTCTCCTTCTCCCCCTTTGTTATGGACCCCCTTCGGCGTTACAAGAACCCCTTACCGGGCCGGAAACCCGGTTTACGGCGAGTTGGACTGTCGGTATGGTCGGTACAACCGACCGGTGGGGCGGTACGCGCAGGATAACAAAGTACCATCCGGGAATACGCTGGTCACGGACTGATTTCCATGCCGCTTCTAGAACGACAGACGGCCCAGCATCGCGCGACGACCGCCAGCGAACAATTACGCGTATGAGCCACGAGACGAACGAATCGTGGTGGACACGGATCACGCGTCCCGTGTTGGAGTTTCCGATCGATTTGGCCATCCTCGGTATTGCAGTCATACTCCTCTCCCTCGCGCTGCTGCAACCGGGGGTGTACGGAACGCCACTCGCAGTCGCGTTGGGGATTCCACTCGTGTTCTTCGCTCCGGGGTACGCCCTCGTCGCGTTGTTGTTCCCGCAGGCCGGAAAACAAACGTCGAGATGGTCGAGTCCGGGGCGGTTCCGGCAGGACGGTGTGACGGCGGGTGAACGGTGTGCGCTCTCGTTCGGCGTCAGCGTGTCGTTGCTGACGACGCTCGGCGTCATCTTCTCGCTCGCTCAACTGTCGTTCGCGCCGCTGCACGTTCTCGGTGCGATCGTCGGGTTCACGCTCGTAGTCTCGCTTTTCGCTGTGATTCGGCGGTTCTACGTGCCGAAACAGAATCGACTGTCGATCTCGGTTCGGAGCGGTTCCGCTCGGTTGTATCGTGCGCTCTTCGACGAGGAATCGGCGACCGACGTGGTGCTCAACCTCGCGCTCATGCTCTCGGTCGTGATCGCACTGACGTCCGTCGGGTTCGCCGTCGCCGCCCCGCAGGACGGCGATCACTTCTCCAACCTCTCCCTGCTCACGAAGGGATCCGACGGGAAGTACGTCGCCGAGAACTACCCGGAGAACATCACGGCGGGCGAGTCCAAGCCCGTGTTCGTCGCCGTCAACAATCACGAGGATACAGCGGTTCACTACACCGTCGTCGTCGAACTCCAGCGCGTTGAACAGCAGTCGAACGGTGCGGGTCGCGTCACTAAACAGGAGGAGTTGGGGCGGTTCGACCATCGACTCAACGCGGGCGATACGTGGCGCTTCCGCCACGATATCGCGCCGACGATGACCGGGGAGGACCTCCGCGTCGAGTACCTGCTTTACAAGGGCACTCCGCCCGGCAATCCGACGGTGGACAACGCCGACCAACACGCCCAATTCTGGATCAACGTGACCGGATAATGTGGCCGTGGGAACACCTCGCGTTCGGCTACCTTGTGTACTCCTCGTATCGTCACTTCCGCACCGGGCGGCCGCCGAGGGGCGACGCCGTCATCGTCCTCGTCGTCGCGACACAACTGCCGGACCTCGTGGACAAACCGCTCGCGTGGACGCTTGCAATCCTCCCGAGCGGTCACTCACTGGCCCACTCGCTCGTCACGGCGGTTCCGCTGTCCGTGGCCGCGCTCGTGCTCGCACGTCGGGCGAACCGAACGGACATCGGCGTCGCGTTCACCGTGGGCTACCTCTCGCATCTCGCCGGGGACATCATCTATCCGCTGGCCATCGGCAAGGAGGCCTCGTTCTCCTTCCTGCTCTGGCCGCTCGTTCCCGTTCCCCCCGACAGTTCGAGTCTCGGCTTTCTGGCACGATTTCACGAGTACTTCGGCGACTACCTCGCACACCTCGGCGATCCGGCAGTTACCGGCTACATCGCGCTCGAACTCGGTCTCCTGCTCGGTGCGGCCTGCCTCTGGCTGTTCGACGGGTTACCGGGACTTCCGCGGGCAATCACCCGTTACGCACCCGTCGTCGGACGGTAACGGGCCGATAATCGGTGCGAATGCCGACGTGACTTATTTTCCGGAGAGAACCGTTCCGCAGTGATGACAGACGTCGTTCTCGCGTTCGTTTCTCGCGCCACACGATGGACAGTTGGTTTTCTTGGTCGGGTTCGCGCTCTCCCCGTCCGATCGTCCGGACGAGATGCCGACTCCGACCAATAGGACCCCCGCGACGATGATTCCAAGCGATCCGAACATCGAGCCGATGCCGAGGAAAATGAGTGTGAGGCCTCCGGCAACGAGAGTATTTTCCATACGTTCGGCAGCGAACCGTGGATAAAAAGTCTTGTCGTGTTTCTTACCGGAACCGCTTGTACACGTCGGACAGCAGGTTCATCATCCGCGTGCCGCGCTCCATGCTGTGATAGCGGACGAGTTCGGGGTTGAATTTCGCCTTGTAGCCACAGAGTCTGCGCTCGTTCGCGCCGACGAGGTCGTAGCGTTCGATTCCCTCGTCCATCGCGTCGCGCATGATGGCCCAGTCAACGAGGTCGTTGATGGGAACGTCGTGGTTGTGCTTCGCGCCGCCCTGCCAGCGGTACACGCGCTCGTCGTCGGCGAGGGCGATCATCCCGCCCGCGAACTCTCCGTCAACGTCACAGACGTACGGGCGAACCGCGCCCTCCGGCAGCCGTCGGTGGAGGTCCACGACGAACTCCGGGGAGAGGCTGTAGGGTTCGTCCTGTTCGTCGTGCCGGGCTTTCACCTGCCCGATTATCCGGCGGATCGCTTCCGGGCCGCGAACGTCGATCTCGTAGCGATTCTCGTCGGTTCGGGTGTTGCTCCGGGCGTCGCCGCTGAAACTGGCCAGCACGTCGTCCTCGCCGGGCGTGAGATCGACCTCGTAGGTGTGTCGCGGCTGGATTTCGAACTCGTTCCACTCGAACGGGCGGACGTCCGTGTAGCCCGCACCCGTGCGGACGTGGACGTACTTCGGCGCGAACTCGTGGTCGAGCCACTTGAGACAGCCGTCGATGAACCGGCGGTGTCGGCGTTCGGCTTTCCGCCGCTTCAGCTTCCCCATGTTCAGCAGGGCCGGGCCGAGGCTGGGGAGCCAGATGCCCGGCGGCGGCGAAAACACAGTCGTCATCCCGCCCTTCGATATCGTGAAGACGGGGAACAGTCCCACGGGTTCCTGTCCCTTGTACCCCATGAGGGGATGGAACTCCGAACCGGTGTGTTCGGCCTGCACTTCCAGCGACTCCAGTCGGTGGAAGACCGACCCCTGTGGCGACCGTTCGACGAGGTCGTTCCAGCGATCCAGATCGTTCGTCCGCTCTATCCTGATGCCGTCTTTTTCGATGGTAATACTCATTCGAGATATCCGAGGTCCGCAAGTCGCGTTTCCACGCGCTCGTCGTCCGTTTCGACCGTCTCGCCCGCTTCGAACGCGGGGTAGCTCTGCTGGCCGACCGATTCGACGACCGGGAGAACCCGGCCGTCCATCCGGTCGCTCGCCGGGAGTCCGAACGTCGCCAGAATCGTCGGTGCCACGTCGAAGAGATGGGCACCGGCACAGTTCGCGTCCGGGTCGATGCCGTCACCCGCCGCGGCGAAGATGCCGTCTCGCTTGTGGTTCCACGGCTCGCTCGGTTTGCCGAACTGCTGGCCCCTGAGTTGGGCCGAGAGGAACTGATCGAACTCCGCGGGGACACAGACGATGTCCACGGCGTCCGCGCTGTACGGCCCGGTGAAGTACTCCTCGCGCGGGGCGACCGTCTCGAACACGAGGTCGCCGTCCGGCGTCCTGACGTCGCGCAGTTTCTCGATTATCTCCGCGCGAACCCCTTCGTACTCGTCGGGAGAAACGACGCCGCTCGGGTCGCGTCCCTCGACGTTGAGTCGAACGCCGCACTCGATCCTGTCGCGCATGTACGCGACGGAGTTGGGGAAATCGACCTGTTCCGTTGCCGCGCGGATGAACTGCTCGGGGACGTGTTCCGCGACGACGGTGTCCAACCCGACGCGTTCGAGTACGGTTCCGATCCGTTGGCTCGTGATGCCGACCCGCGCGGCGAGCGCGAGTCCCCGTTCGGCCATCCCCTGCTCGTGGGAGGAACTCTCCTCGCCCTGCTGTAACTGGTTGCCCGCGATGGTTGACCACGAGGGCATGCCTTCGCCGCCGCGGGCGGTTTCGACGTAGCCCTCTTCGTGCAGGAAATCGTTGACGCGGAACTCGTAGCCGTTGTACTCGCCGATGCCGTGGTCGCTGGCGACGACGACGGTGTCCGGGTCACACGTATCGAGGATTTTCCCGACCTGCTCGTCCACCGCTTCGTACACTGCTCTGGCGACTGCCTCGTCGCCCGGGTGTTCGTGAAAGAGCGTGTCCGTGCTCTGGAACTGGACGAAGCCGAAGTCGGGGTCGAAGCGACCTACGAGATATCTAAATGCGTCACCGCGCATGCGTGCGAGGCGACGATACCATTCGACGGATTGCTCCTCCGGGAGGTTCCGCGGCGGATACACCCGGTAGCCGCCGATCTCGTCCCGAACTTCGTCGAGGAGTCCTTCGGGGTGACACGTCGGGTTTTCCGGTGCGGTGTACCCCGGCAGTATCGCGCCGTCGATTTCGCGCGGCGGGTGTGTGACGGGTGCGTTGACGACGACGCTCGACAAGTCGTGTTGGTCCAGTAGTTCCCAGAGCGTGTACTCGCGGACACGGCTGGCGTTCACCACGTCCCAATCGTAGCCGTCGAAGTGGAGAAAGCCGAACACGCCGTGCTTTCCGGGATTAACGCCGGTGTACAACGAGGGCCACGCGCTGGGGGTCCAGGGCGGTAGTTGCGATTCCAGTGGCCCGGTCGACCCCTCATCGAAGATCGAGGCGAGGTTCGGGAGCGCCCCCTTCTCGAACAGCGGTTCGAGGACGCTCCGACACCCCGCGTCGATTCCGACGAGGAGGGTCTGCATCTGACAGTCCATGCTGTTTTCGCGAACCCCTCGTTCGTCCTTTGTTATGCGTCAGTTTCCAGCCGTTTAGAGGGGTCGTACTGGCCGAATCTCCGTCAAACGTCGTCAGTCGGGGAGCGTGTGACTCAATACCACCTTTCTCCAGTTCGACGGCGATTACTCTCGATCCGGCATTTTAGCGGGAGTCCCTGGACGCGATACGCGTCCCATCGGCGGCCCAGCCGTTCTCTCGACGCAATCGACCATCAAATATTTCAAACGGCACAGTGGCCCCAAACCGATACATACATAAAATAGGAGAAAAACATTGAATCTGCAATGGCACGCGACACGACGACAGGCGAGCGATATCCTTCCTGAAAGGGCAGGTGTAGCATCGACGGTTACATCTTGACCGATGTCACGGATGCTCACTTCGCGACGAAACGTAATCGAAGTCATTCTCAGGGCCAAATGGACGACGACTCGGTGGTAATGTGGCGTTTCCATCGGAAATGACATCTTTCTCCCCTCGGATGCCTGTCATTAGATCGTCTTAAATAATGAGGATTGCATTGAGACGGGATCGTAATCTACTTAAATTGGTAATGCGGCATTGAAACCATGGCACGCGACGAAACGGCACGCGATTCGACAGACAGCGGTCTGTTAAACCGACGTTCGTATCTGAAATTCGCCGGAGCGACGGCAGCAGCCTTCGCTACGGCCGGGGTAGCGAACGCAGAAGACTATCGAACCATCACCGTCCCTGCTGGCCAACAGAAATCGATCCACGTTGGGGACGGAGTGACGTTCGAGAACGTCCTCATCGACATCACCGCATCCGGTGCTGGGGTGGCGATCACGACCAGCGGAAACGGATGGACGATTCGAAACGTCGGTATCAAAGGACAGCACAGCGGTGAGAGCTTCATGATCATGCCCGGCGTCGAATCGCCGGACGGTCACGGTCTCATCGAAAACGTCTACATGGGCGACGGTACCAAGGCAAGAAAACACGGCGGCGGGGTCTGGGTCAACGCCAACCTCCCTCACCGCGGTACCATCACCTTCCGCCGGACTCACATCGCGAACACGGTCAACAACGGCCTGTACGCCTCCGGTCCGGGTAGTAAAGGCGCGAACGGGATCACGAACGTCGAGGATTCGTACTTCCACTCGAACAACATCTCCAACATCCGCCTGAACGCGAAGGGCCCCCGAACCCCGTACGTCAAGAACACCGTGGTGAAGGTCGATGAAAGTACGCCCCCGTGTGGCGAGAACTGTTCGGCACCCGGTACGGTCAACAACCGCGGTGTCTGGTCCTGGTACGGTACGACGAAAGTCATCAACTCCGACATCCAGGGTGGATTGGTGACCGCACACGGCGGTAACGTGCAAACGGAAAACACCCGAACCGGCGACAACGCGGACCTGACGCCACCGAAAGGCGTCCCGATGACCGCGGAGCAGGCGGCGAGCGGTGCGGCCAAGAGTCACGGAAATCGCAAGCGAGCGGCGAAGAAAAAGCAGTCGAAAGCGAAGGGACTGCCGAACGTCATCAGCATTTCGAGCAACTCGTCCTCGAAGGCCGCGTCCTACGAGTTCGAGGTCGCCGGAAAGATCCGAAAATCGACCGATCACGGAGCCTCGAAGGACGACGACGACACGCTCAACAACGGTACCGCAACCGGCTCCGTCGCAGGCGGCACCGACAGCTACGAGTTCTCGGGCCCGCTCGTGAGCTTCAGTCTCGACGGCAAGGCGACGGTGTCCCTCAACGGCGAGCAGGTCACGGCGGGCAAACTCGGTCTGCCGAAAACAATCGTCATCGACGGCCACAAAACCGCCGGGTCGAGCAGCTACTCCTTCGACGTCGGCGGGTCGGTCGCCAAATCCGACGCCCTCGGTTCGATCAACAAGATGGACACCGTCGAAGGCACCCGCGTCACGGGGAAGGTCTTCAACGGTAAGGACGGCTATCGATTCTCGGGCGACTTGAAACGGCTCCAGGTCGACGGCAAGGCGCGCATCTCGATCGGAGCGGGGAAATAATGAGCCGGTCCCGCTGGGAGCGACTTCCCGCCAACCCCGACCTCGAAGGGGACCTCGGCTACGAAATCGACGAGTGGGACGTTATCCGCGCCCGCCGAGACGGGCGCGGCCGACTCATGTTCCTTCCGAAGGACAAGGACATGCTCCGCGACGATGCGTTCATCCTCGCTGACGCGGACGCCGTTTGTAACGTCGAAAAGAAGCAGTAGCTCCTCCATCGGACCCCTTCGAGGGCCGTTCTTCTTCCACCTACTGCCCTTCGGCCCGCCGCAGTTCGGGCGGCAATCCCTGCACGGTTCGCCGCCGATAGTAGAGATACTGGGCGATGGCCGAAACCCCGTACGCGACGAGAATGATGACGGCAGTGGCGATGCCGGAAATCAGCGTGAACGGGTATATTTCGAACCAGACGCCGAGCACGAGCAGGATGCTCCCGAGCGAGAGCGCGAGGTAGTATCTGTCCCACGGAATCTCGGGTCGAGAGACGTCGCCGAGGTACGTATCGAGTTCACGTGCGCGTCGCGAGAGGGAAATCTCGCCCTCGTCCCTGTCGTACTCCACGATTCCGGCGTCGTCGAGTTTGGGAAGATGGGTCTGATAGAGCGAGATGTAGACGCGCTTGCGCTGCTCGCTCGTCAACCCCGAGAGCGTGGTGTCGTTCTCCCACACTGCGACTTGATCGGTCAGGTCGGACAGCTCGACGATTCCACCCTCACGTCGCAGGTAGTAGAGCGCATAGCGTCGTCGTGGACTCTTGAGAACCTCGAACACCTGGTCCTGTGAGAGTCCGGAACTAGCCATCGTATGGGGAGAGAGGCCGCTCGCTCATCGAAACCAATACACCTCCGTTTGCGTACGCGACCAGCCTGTGGTCACGGCTTCCACCACCGCATACACCGGCAATCACCGCTTCCCCACTTTGTTACCACGGTGCTGTTCTCGGGTAACGTCGCCATACACCCCGTCCATTCGGCCGTATTCCTCGTTCCCGGTCGGGTAACGCCGATTTCGGCGGGTAAACGGCTCGTAGCGGGGCTAGTCCGGAGCTACCCGCCGCCAAGGAGCGTATAACAAAGAGGACAGGTAGGGCATGGGGAATAACGCCCAGTCCGTCGCACGCACGGCGGAATCGGGCGATTCATGACCCAAGCTATGAACTCACTACCATCCACTGACACGCCCTGTGATTCGTGTCCCCGCTGGGGTGGTCGGCCGTGACCGAACCACAGAGTCGAGACCGGACCATTCACCCGGATGCGACGGTTGGATACGCCTACACGGCGGATTCGACACCACCAACTATCGGTGACGGTGCGACCATCCGGTCCGGAACGGTTATCTACGACGACGTAACCATCGGGAGCGATTTCACGACCGGCCACGGTGCCCTCGTGCGGGAGAAGACGACCATCGGCGACGACGTTATCGTCGGCACGAACACGGTTATCGACGGGCAAACGACCATCGGCTCGCACGTGAGCATGCAGACGAACGTTTACGTCCCGACCAACACCACGGTCGGGAACCGAGTGTTCGTCGGACCGGCCGCGACGTTCACGAACGACCCGTATCCCATCCGCCAATCGACGGACCTCGAAGGGCCGACGCTCGAAGACGACGTTTCCATCGGCGCGAACGTAACCCTCCTCCCCGGCATCACCGTCGGCGAGGGGGCCTTCGTCGCCGCCGGTGCCGTCGTGACTGACGACGTGCCACCCGAAACGCTCGCCGTCGGTACGCCCGCCGAGATACGTCCGCTTCCGGAATCGCTCTCGGGAGGGAACGACATATGATTCCCATCGCGAACCCCGAACTGGGGCGCGAGGAAATCGAGGCGACCGTCGCCTGTATCGAGGAGGGGCAACTCGCCGACGGGCCGGAAGTACGCCGGTTCGAGGACGAGTTCGCCGCCTTCTGCGGGACGGAGTTCGGCGTCGCGACGAGCAACGGAACGACGGCCCTCCACGCCGCGTTCGAGGCCCTCGATATCGGCCCGGGTGACCGCGTGGTCACCTCGCCGTTCTCGTTCGTCGCCAGCGCGAACGCGATTCGGCTCGCCGGGGCGGAACCCGTCTTCGCCGACATCGACTCGGACACGTACACGCTCGATCCGTACGCGACCGAGCAGGCGGTCCGAAAACACGAGGCTGACGCGATTCTCGCGGTGCACCTCTACGGACTGGCGGCGGAGATGAACCATCTGCAGGACATCGCCGAAACGCACGACATTGCACTGATCGAGGACGCCGCACAGGCACACGGTGCCGAGTACGACGGCAGACCGGTCGGATCGTTCGGCGACGCGGCCTGTTTCTCCTTCTACCCGACGAAGAACATGACGACGGGGGAGGGGGGAATGGTGACGAGCGACCGCCGCGACGTGGCCGAACGCGCGGCGAGTTTCGTCAACCACGGTCGCACCGCGGACGGCGGCTACGACCACGTTCGTCTCGGTCACAACTTCCGGATGACGAGCATGGCCGCGGCCATCGGTCGGGTGCAGTTGTCGCGGCTTCCGAAGTACAACGAGGCGCGGCGGGCCAACGCGGCCTATCTCACCGACCGCCTCCGTGACGCGACCGTCAAACCGCCCGTCGAACCCGACGACTGTCGCCACGTCTATCACCAGTACACGATTCGCACGGAGGACAGAGATGGGTTGCAAAACCACCTCGAATCGCACGGCATCGGGACGGGCGTCTACTACCCGACGCCGATTCACGAACAACCAGCATACCAGCACGTCGAACACGACGCCCCGGTTTCGGAACGGATGGCGGACGAAGTCCTCTCGCTTCCCGTCCATCCCGGACTGACGGGCGAAGACGTGCGAACGATTGCAACCGCTATCATAGATTATGAGTGAACCAACGAACGCGGTCGTCATCGGCGTCGGAAGCATGGGTCGCCATCACGCCCGCGTCTACAGCGAACTACCCGAAGTGAATCTCGTCGGGATTCACGACGTGGACGAAGCGAACGCGGCCGAAGTCGCCAGAAATCACGGCACACAGGCCGTCGATATGGAAACCGCCCTCCAAATCGCGGACGTCGCTTCCATCGCCGTTCCGACGCCGTACCACTACGAGATGGCGAAGAAGTGTATCGATGCGGGGGTTCACGTCCTCGTCGAAAAGCCGTTCGTCGGCGATCCAGACGAAGGGGTGGATCTGATCTCCCGCGCGAAGAGCGCGGACGTGGTGATTCAAGTCGGCCACATCGAACGGTTCAATCCGGCGATCCGGACGCTCTCTGAGATCGTCTCGGAACTCGATATCATCGCCATCGATGCACAGCGACTCGGCCCGCCACCGGAGGGGCGAGCGGTGGACGTGAGCGCCGTGATGGATTTGATGATTCACGACATCGACGTACTGCTCTCCATCGTGGACGACGATATCAACTCGATTGCGGCGGCCGGACGCGGGATAACCGCTATGCGAGTGCGAGCATCCAGTTCGACGGCGGAATCGTCGCCGGACTCACGGCGAGTCGGGTGACACAGGAGAAGGTCCGGAAGCTGTCGATCACGGCGGCCGACTGTCGGGTGAACGTCGATTACACGAACCAGTCGGTCGAGATTCACCGCCACTCGCTGCCGGAGTACATCGAGGACAACGGCGACCTGCGCTACCGGCACGAGAGCATCATCGAGCGCCCGACCGTGGAGAACGGCGAACCGCTGAAGAACGAACTCCGGTCGTTCGTCCGGAGCGCGACGACCGGTTCGACGCCGGTCGTCACCGGCGAGGACGGACTTCGCGTGCTCGAAGTCGCTCGAAAGATCGACGGATTGGCGTCCGGACCGAAGGAGCAGGAACAGGAGGTGCATCTCGGGTGAGCCTGCGGCGACCCGAAAGGCTCTACGCGAACGACGCATCCACGGACGAGCAGCGGGAAGCGTTCCTGTCCGGCGAGATTCCCGTGGCGGTGTACGGCCTCGGAAAGATGGGCCTCCCGCTCGCGGCGGTGTACGCCGAGACTTGCAGTAACGTCGTCGGAGCGGACATCGATCCGGACGTGGTCGAAGGAATCAACCGCGGCGAGTGTCACGTCCAGCGCGAACCCGGCCTCGCGGAACTCGTCTCGGAAACGGTCGAGTCGGGTTCCCTCCGGGCAGTCGAATCGCCGACGGAGGCGGCGCGGGACGCCGCGATTCACGTCGTCATCGTTCCGACGCCGATAACCGACGACGACGAACCCGACCTCGCCATCCTCCAGTCGGTGATGGAGAGCGTCGCCGAGGGACTCGCTCCCGGCGACCTCGTCGTGGTCGAGTGCACCGTCCCGCCGCGGACGACCCGCGACGTCTTGCTCCCGATGTTGGAACGCGAGAGCGACCTCACGCGTGAGGAGTTCGGGGTCGCGGTCTGCCCGGAGCGAACCTCCAGCGGTCGCGCGTTGGAAGACATTCGGGGAGCCTACCCCAAAGTCGTCGGCGGCGTTGATGATGAGAGCACGCGCGTCGCGGAACTCGTCTATGGCGAACTGACCAGCAACGAGGTCATCGCGGTGCCGAGCGCGACGACCGCTGAAGCCGTGAAGGTGTTCGAGGGCGTCTACCGCGACGTCAACATCGCGCTGGCGAACGAACTCGCCACGATAGCCGACGCGGCGGATATCAGCGTCAACCGGGCCATCGAGACGGCGAACACCCAGCCGTTCTGTGACATTCACCGGCCGGGACCGGGCGTCGGCGGGCACTGTATCCCGTACTACCCGTACTTCCTCATCCGGCAGTTCGAGATGGACTTCCCGCTGTTGAGTACCGCACGCGAGGTGAACGACTCGATGCCCGCGTTCACGGTCGGAAAGGTCGGGGAACTGTTGGAAGAAGTGGGCAAATCGCTCGCGGACTCGCGGGTGCTCGTCCTCGGTCTAACCTACCGACCCGGCGTCGAGGAGACGCGGGCCGCCCCGGCGCGTCCCATCTGTGCCGACCTGACCGAGCGCGGTGCGGACGTGTTCGCGGTGGACCCGGTGCTCCCGACCGCGGACGGATTCGAGGCGACGAAACTCCCGCTCGAAACCGTTGGAGAGTACGACTTCGATGCGGCAGTGATGGTCACGAACCACGACGATTTCGCGGACATCGACTGGGACGGGTTCGATCCGATGGTCGTCGTCGACGGCCGGAACTGTCTGGACCTGTCCCGGTCGACCACCGCGTCTACACCATCGGAGGTGACTGAATGTACGAGGGCAAATCCGTCGCGGTCGTGGTCCCGGCGTACAACGAGGAAGGACTCGTCGGCGGCGTCATCGACACTGTCCCCGAGTTCGCCGACCGGGTGTACGTCATCGACGACTGCTCGACCGACGGAACGTGGGCCGAGATTCAGTCGCACGCCGAACGCGCCGAAGCGGTCGCGGACGGTACGACGATGGGCGACGGCGGAGCGATGGACGACGGCGGTCGAACGGGCGACGGCGGAGCGATGGACGACGGCGGTCGAACGGGCGACGGCGGAGCGATGAGCGGCGGTGGCAGGATGAACGACGGTGGCAGGATGAACGACGCTCGGGCGAACTTCGACCGGCGTATCGTGCCGATCCGTCACTCCGAAAATCGGGGCGTCGGCGCGGCCATCAAAACCGGCTACTGTCGTGCGCACGAGGAGAACATCGACGTGACGGCGGTGATGGCCGGTGACGGCCAGATGCGTCCCGAGATGTTGGCTCGAATCATCCAACCCATCGTGGACGGCCGGGCCGACTACACGAAGGGAAACCGCCTCTCGACGCCGGGATTCCGCGAGGGAATGTCGGCGTGGCGGAGTTTCGGCAACTGGCTGTTGACGTTCCTCACGAAGGTCGCAAGCGGCTACTGGGGGATGGTGGACCCGCAAAACGGCTATACGGCGATTTCGAGCAGGGCGCTGTCGAAGCTCGCAATCGAGGACGTGTACGACGATTACGGCTTCGCGAACGCCCTTCTCGTTCGGCTGAACGTCCACGACATGCGCGTCGCCGACGTGACCATGCCCGCGGTGTACGGCGACGAACAGAGCACGATCCGGTACTCGACGTTCATCCCGAAGCTCTCCGCGCTGCTGCTGTGGAGTTTCCTGTGGCGGATCAAGACGAAATATCTCGTCCGGGACTTCCACCCGCTCGCGTTCCTGTACGGACTCGGAGCACTGGGAACCGCCGCCGGGTTGCTCTCGTTGGCTCGGCGCAAGCGGGGGTCGTCGGACGGACTCACGGCGATGCTCCTCGGCGGCATCTGTTTCGTGCTGGCGATGGCGTTCGACCGGGAGGAAACCGCGGAACTGGAGGTACGCAACGAATGAAATCGGAGGAATACGATAGATGAAGGTACTGACCGTCGTCGGCGCACGGCCGCAGTTCGTGAAAGCCGCCGCAGTCTCCCGGGTTCTCAGACAGGATCACGAGGAGGTGCTCGTCCACACCGGCCAGCACTACGACGAAGGAATGTCGGACGTGTTCTTCGAGGAACTGTCCATCCCGTATCCGGACACCAACCTCGGCGTCGGTTCGGACACCCACGGTCGGCAGACCGGTGCGATGCTCTCCGGCTTGGAGGCCGAAATCGAGGCCGAGGAACCGGACGCGGTGCTCGTCTACGGCGACACCAACTCGACGCTCGCGGCGGCCATCGTCACGTCGAAGATGGACCCGCCGTTGGCGCACGTCGAGGCCGGAATGCGCAGCGGGAGCGAGATTCCCGAGGAGACGAACCGCATCCTGACCGATCACGCCGCCGACCTGTTGTTCGTCCCGTCCACCGACGCCGCGGCCAACCTCGCACGCGAGGGGATCACGGAGGGGGTCCACAACTCCGGCGACGTGGGCTACGACGCCCTGCTCTGGGCGCGCGACCGGGCGGACACGAGCGTTCTCTCGGACCTCGGCGTGGGGTCCGGGGAGTTCGTCCTCGCCACGGTCCACCGGGATACGAACGCGGACGACCCCGAAAAACTGGAGAAGATCGTGGACGCGTTGGTCGAGGACCCGCGTCCGGTCGTCCTCCCCGCCCATCCGCGGACGGTGGCCCGACTCGAAGAGTTCGGCCTCTACGGCCGGGCCGAACGCGGGTTGATACTGACCGAACCGGTCGGATACCGGCAGTTCGTCGCCCTGCTCGACGCCGCGGCGGTCGTCGCCACCGATTCGGGCGGCGTCCAGAAGGAGGCGTTCTTCCTCGACACGCCCTGTGTCACGCTCCGCGAGGAGACCGAGTGGGTCGAGACCGTCGAAAGCGGCTGGAACCGGTTGGTCGGCGCGGACGGCGGGGCGATTCGAAGCGCCCTGTCGGACGTGACGATGCCGAACGAGAAGCCCACGCCGTACGGCGATGGGACCGCGGCCGAGCGGATCGTGGAGGTGCTTTCCGATGTTACCCGGCTATGAATTCGAACTGTGTTTGACCCACGACGTGGATAGACCCTACAAACGACTGCAAGCCCCGTACTACGCGCTCAAGGACCGAAACTTGGGCCATCTCTCGGCGCTCGCCCCCGGCGTCAATCCGTGGTGGCAGTTCGAGGAGATCATGGAACTGGAGGATTCCTTGGGCGTTCGCTCGGCGTTCTACTTCCTGCAGGAGGAATCGGTCTTCCAGAAGCCGCCGAACGAGTGGTTCACGCCGCGCTACTGGATCGAACACCTCGGTCGCTACGACCTGTTCGACACGGCCATCCTGGACGTGCTCCACGAGTTGGACGACGGAGGGTGGGAGGTCGGACTCCACGGCTCCTACGATTCCTACGACGATCCGGATGCCCTCCGCGAGCAGAAGACCGCGCTGGAGGCCGCCCTCGGTCACCGGGTCCGCGGCGGTCGCCAACACCATCTGAACCGGGGCGATTTCACCTGGAAACACCACCGCGACATCGGACTGGAGTACGATGCGTCCCTCGGGTCGAGTTCGACGTACGGCTTCCAGCACGGCTACGGCGTGCAGCGTCCGTTCGACGACGACTTCGTCGTCTTCCCGCTCACCATGATGGACATCGCCATCCCTGACCCCGGAGACGATTTCGAGGCGGCGTGGGCGGCCTGCGAGGAACTGCTGGCCGAAGCCGCCGAGAACGACGCCGTGATGACCGTCCTCTGGCACCCCCGCCTGTTCTCCGACGAGTTCCCCGGCCACCGCCGCCTCTACCGCCGCCTCATCGAGTCGGCCCTCGACCGCGGTGCGTGGGTCGGCCCCCCGGGCGACCTCGCTGATCGGATCGGAACCGTCTCGCGGACCTCGACGAGTCGCGCGAGCATGCACAGCAAATAACGCGTTCCCGGCGATTTTCGTACGCCTCGAAGCCTCTCAATCCCGCAAACGTACACGTTCGTCGACGGCGTTCACCGGGTTCGTGAACGCATCGGATTTCCACGGGACGACCGAGAAGTCAAAACGCGCTTCACTCCGTTTTCGAATCTTACGACCGAGTTGCAACAAATTCAGCAATTATCCTGCTTTCCGCTCGGTGAAGCGTTTCACTCGCAGTGGTCTTATGCACGTCCATTATCGACGCGAGATCCGTCAAAGAACAGTTTCGAGGCGTCTCATAGTAGCCGTGGGTCATCGCCTTCTCGATAAACTGACTCTGACGAGACGTGAGAAGATCGTCCGAAGTTGGAGTTTGGACGAGGGAGCGAACGACGTACTCGATTCCCGTCGAGTCGAACATGCTCGTGAGCGTCGAGACACGTTCTTGTGATACGGTCAGGGTAGCGATAACCCTCCCGTCGCGTAGCACGGTGGGATACTGTGGCGCGATTCCCGAAGCGGACATGAGCCGCGCGACTTCCGACTCCGGACCCCGGCATTCGACCAGGAGAACCTCCTCATCGGTGCCGATCTCCCGAAACGAACGTAACTGTTCGATCCCCCTCATTTCTTTCACGGTCCGCTCCTGATCCTGCGTTTTTACTTCTATAATCCATACGCTTGCCTCTCCGTCCGGGTACGACGCTAGCACTCGAAATTCGTCATCCGGGCGTGTTTCCGAGAAATCGATGAGCCATTGAGTCGGAGGGTGGACTTCGATCTGAATTCGTGGCACGGGCGTTCTAACGGCGGGTTCGATTTAACGATGCCGAGAGAACCCTACATGTAGGGGCAAATCTCACCCGTGTTGTACGCGATGTAATCGTGTGGAGTATACAACACTCGGCGACACCGGAACGACCGTGAGCAAGATCTGTCTCGGCTGCATGGGCTTCGGCGGCTTGGGCGGAGGCGAGATGTTCGATTGGACAGTGGGGGAGGAGCAGGCCACCGACGTCATCGACCGCGCCATCGACCTCGGAATCAACTTCTTCGACACTGCGAACTTCTACTCGGCGGGAGAGAGCGAGGAGATCCTCGGCAGTGCACTCTCCGAGTACGACCGCGACGAGATGGTCGTAGCCTCGAAGGTTTTCCTCCCGATGCGCGAGGACGACCCGAACTCGGGCGGTCTCTCGCGGAAGACCGTCGAACAGGAGCTGGAGAACTCACTCGATAGATTGGGCATGGATACCCTCGACCTCTATCAGATCCATCGTTGGGACCCTCAGACCCCAATCGAGCAGACTCTGCGGGCACTCGACGACGCGGTGCGACGCGGCAAGGTTAGATACATCGGCGCGAGTTCGATGTGGGCGTACCAGTTCGCGAAAGCGTTGTACACCAGCGACTCGCTGGACCTCGAACGCTTCGTGACGATGCAGAACCATTACAACCTCGTGTATCGCGAGGAAGAACGAGAAATGAACCCGCTCGCGAGGACGGAGGGGGTGGGCCTCATTCCGTGGAGTCCCCTCGCCGGGGGCTACGTCGCCCGTCCGCACGAGGAGCAGGATCAATTGCGGCCTTCCCCCGGGGAGGGTTCACTCTACGACTCCGAAGCGAGCCGCGAGATCAACGAGCGCGTGCAGGAACTCGCGGACGAAAAGGGAGTCTCGATGGCCCAGATCGGCCTCGCGTGGCAGCTTTCGAAGGAAGGAGTCACGGCTCCGATCTACGGCACCACGAGCGTCGAACACCTCGAAGACGCTGTCGAAGCCGTCGAACTCGATCTCTCCGACAGCGACGTCGAATACCTCGAAGAACCTTACGAACCGGTCGAGGTCGCAGGACACGAGTAGACGCCGGAGTAGACACCACCTGAACCCCTTTCGGACGATCATTCGTCGCGGCAGGCGGGGGATAACAAAGTGAAAACCGCCGTTATCGTCGGACGAGACGAACGAATGAGAGTCGAACGTTTATCTATCGAAGAGTGGGCTGACGCGCTCCCCAACGACGGGTTCGAGGTGTTTCACCGTCCGGCGGCGCTCGCGGCGATTGAGCGGCACGCACCGGGCGAACTCCGATTGTACGGGGGCTTCAAGGGACAACAGGCTATCGCCCTGCTTCCCGTCGTCGTACGGAACGGGCCGCTCGGAACCGCCGCGTTCTCGCCACCGCCAGGGATGGGGATTCCGCGGCTGGGACCGATTCTGATGCCGACGAGTCCGAAACGACGGAAGCAGGAGAAGGTCAACCGCGAGTTCACCGAGACGGTGCTCGACCGGATCCGAACCGACTACACGGCGCGACTCGCCGAGGTCGGCTTCGATTCGCCGGTCGCACAGCGCGTGGGTGAACAGATGGAGTCCGGACTGACCCTGTTCCGCATGCTCTGTGGCACCGACTACGGCGACCCGCGACCGTATTCCTGGGGAGACCTGAGCGTCGAACCGTACTTCACCTACGAACTTGACCTCGCATCGACCACGGCCGACGCCGTGAAGAAATCCTTCAGCAAGAGCCTCCGCCGGGAGATTCGTGACGCGGAGGACCTCGACGTCACCGTCACCCGCGAGGGAATCGACGGGGCGCGCGACGTGTTCGAGCACACCGTCGAACGGTACGACGAACAGGACGAGACGCTCGGCCTCTCGTGGGAGTACGTTCGGGACCTCTGGGAGGGACTCGACGACGCCGCCCAGACCTACGTCGCTCGGGACGACGAGGGGAACTACCTGACCGGAATCACCGCGCTCTACTCGAACGACGCGGCGTACTTCTGGCAGGGCGGTGCCCGCTCGGTGTACGAGGGGACGAGCGTGAACAGCCTCGTCCACTGGAACATCATTCAGGACATCGTCGAGGAACCGCCGGTCGATTCGGTGACGAGGTACGACCTGATGGGGGCCAACACGGAGCGGCTCTGCCGATACAAGGCGAAGTTCGGGGCCGACTTGGTCCCGTACTACCTGGTCGAATCGAACGGGACGACGATGAGTGCCGCGAAACGGGCCTACCAGTTCGTGAGGGGATGAGAATGCGATACCTCTTCTTCACCAACACGCCCGCCCACGTCCACCTCTATCGCCACGCGATAGAGCGACTGCAAGCGGAAGGCCACGACGTGCTCGTCCTCGGTCGGGATTACGGTTGTACCCATGCACTGTTGGACTATCACGACCTGCCGTATCGAATCTACGGCAAGTGCGAGACGACGATGTTTTCGCTCTTCCGCGAACTGCCGGGGCAGTACCTCGAAATCTTCCGGCAGACGCGCCGCTACGATCCGGATCTCATCTTCGGCGTCGGCTCCTACGCGGCCCACGCCGGGGCGATGTCGCGCACGCCGGTCGTCGTCGTCGCCGACTCGGAACCGACGACGTTCGACCACGTCGCGTCCCGGCCGTTCGTGGACACGTTCCTCACGCCGCACACCTTCGGCAAGGACCTCGGCGCGAACCACTACGAGTTCCGCGGGTTCAAGGAACTCGCCTATCTCCACCCGGACGTGTACGAACCCGACCCGACGATTCGGGACCGACTCGGCGTCGAGCAGGACGAGGAGTACGCCATCGTCCGGTTCAACGCGTTCGGCTCGCACCACGACGTGGGCCACTCGGGTTTCTCGCCGGAAAAGCGTCGGAAACTCATCGCCGCGCTCTCCGAGCACGTCACTGTGTTCGTCTCCGACGAGGGCGGCAACCCGGCCCCCGGAGACTCCTACGAGTTCGACCTCCATCCAGCCCTACTCCACGACGCGCTGGCCGAGGCGTCCCTGCTCGTCGCCGACACCCAGACGATGGTGACGGAGGCGGCACTCTTGGGCACGCCCGCGATCCGGTCGAACTCCTTCGTCGGCGAGTCGGACATGGGCAACTTCATCGAACTCGAACGCGAGGGGCTCATCTACAACTTCCGGGAGTTCGACGACGTGCTCTCACAGGCGCTCACCACCATCTCGGACGACTCGGCGAAACGCCGTCTCCGCGAGCGACGGGACGAGTATCTCGCCGACAAGGTGAACCTCACCGACGTCATCGTGGACGTGGCGAGAACGGCCGTGGTCCCACAGCAGCGTATCGAACGAACGGTCGCGGTATCGCACCGATAGCGGATCTCGAACGGTCACGGTATCGCACCGATATCGAATTCGGTTTTTCGTACTTTTTCTCGTTCCGGTCGCTTCGAATCCGTCGCCGACCGACTCACGACGCTCGTCGCGCGAATCATCAGGGACGATATATTTTCTCGGCCGACCCGTGGGACGAATCGCAACGTTCGGGGGCGAAATTGGGCGATTTTCGGTACGCCGAACCTGCCCCCGGGAAAGCCACGGATAACAAAGGCCGACACTACCATCGGGTTCAGCAACGTGTCGAGAGGAACCTCACAGCCGAGCGCCAGCGTCCAGCAGCGACCGCTGCGGGTGCTGAACCTCGTGACGAACGTCGAAGCCCGATTTTACAACGAACAACTACGGGTTCTCGAAGCGCGCGGCGTCCACGAAGAGACACTCGCGCCGCCCGGAACCCATCGTACCCACGAATCGGTCACCGAACGACGGCCGACCGACTACCTCCGCTTTTTCCCGACAGTCCTCAAAAATTCCTTAGACGGCTACGACCTGGTTCACGCGAACTACGGACTCACAGCACCGATGGCGCTGGCACAGGTTCGCTTGCCGGTCGTCCTTTCGCTATGGGGGTCAGACCTCCTCGGCGAGTACGGCTGGTTGAGCAAATTCTGTGCCCGCCACTGCGATGCCGTCATCGTCATGTCCGACGGGATGGCGGCGGAACTCGACTCTCCGTGCCACGTCATCCCGCACGGAATCGACCTCGAACGGTTTTCCCCGCAACCGACGGGTGAAGCCCGCGACGCGGTCGGGTGGTCCCGAAACGCCAAACACGTCCTCTTTCCCTATCCGCCGATGCGGGAGGTAAAGGACTTCCCGCGAGCGGAGCGGGTGGTCACGGCCGCCGCGAAGCAGGTCGATGGGCCGGTGGAACTCCAGAGCGTCTACGGGGTACCACACGACGAGATGGCCTCCTACTACAACGCGGCGGACGTACTCCTGTTGCCCTCGAAGAGCGAGGGGTCGCCGAACTCCGTCAAGGAGGCGATGGCGTGTAACCTGCCGGTCGTGACGACCGACGTCGGCGACGTCGAGGACCGTTTGGCGGACGTCTCCCCGTCGCACGTCTGTCGGTCCGACGACGAACTCGTGGACGGGTTGGTGGACGTGCTTTCGTCCCCCCGTCCGTCGAACGGACGCGAGAACGTCCGCGATGTCGGACTCGAACGAATGGGTGATCGGATCCGTGCCGTCTACGAGTCCGTCCTCTGATGTGCCCTCACACATCGAATCAGGTTCGGCCGCCGTCACCCGGTTCGTCACGACATCGACGAATCAGGTGGTCTATAACAAAGGGCCGTTCCGGCGACGAGGGTGACGATTAAATGGCACGGACCTACGCACACCGACTGGAGAAGCTAACGCTGGTCGCCGGGTTCTGTGCGCTCGCAGCGGGGGTTTTCATCGCACACAGATCGCCAGCGCACGGTTACGAACTCTCGATCTACCGATCGACGCCGCTCCTCTTCTGGGTCGGGGCGGGCCTCGCGCTCCTCCTCGGCACCGCGGTTGCGGTGTCCGCACCCGACTGGTATCGCACGCTCGGTCTCGTACTCGGCGGGGGGACGGTGCTGACCATCGCATCGCTCCCCCTCGTCAGGGGGTATTACTTCTACGGGCCGGGCGACTCGCTGACACATCTCGGATGGGCGAAGGACATCATCTCGGGGAACATGCCCGCCTACGATCTGTTGTACCCCGGTACGCATACCATCGCCATCGTGGTTCACGAAGCGACCGGCATGGCGCTCACGCAGGCGATGCTCGTCATGGTCTCCGCGTTCGTCCTCGTCTATCTGCTGTTCGTTCCGCTCACCGTCGGTGCCGTGGTGGACGACGACAGGGCGGTGACGTACGCGGCGATTTCGGGATTCCTGCTCCTGCCGATAAACACGATCAGCGTCTTCGTCATGCCCCACCCGACATCGCAAGCCATCCTGTTCCTCCCGCTCATACTCTACCTCGTGGCGAAGTACGTCACCCTATCGAACCCTCGACGGGTGCCGATTCTGGGAACCGGGGCGGGGGCGCTACTCGCCCTCGCGTCGATCGCCGTCGTGTTCGTTCATCCCCAACAAGCAGCCAACGTCATCCTGTTGTTCGGTGGCGTCATCGTCGTCCAGTTCATCTATCGCCTGTTCCGCAAGGAACACGCCATCGCACACCACCGGGCGCTGTACTCACAGACGTTCTTCCTCGGGGCGATGTTTCTCGCGTGGTCACCGTTTCATCAACGGTCGGGCGGGGCGGTGCACGCGCTCATCAACAGCCTGCTCTCCGATCCGACTGCGGGCGCGGATTCCGCACACGCGGCCGCGAGCCTCTCCCAACTCGGCGGCAGCATCCGTCTGCTCTTTTTGAAACTGTTTCTCGTCAGTTTCGTCTTCCTCCTCCTGGCGGGCATCCTGATGCTCGGCGGCCTCCTCGGCCGCGTTCGTGGAACGGACGCGAACGCGTTCAGCAAGTATCTCGCCATCGGCACCGTTCCGTTGTTCGTCCTCTTCGTCGCCTTCTTCATCGCCAGTTACGCTCAGTTTCACTTTCGGATACTGGGATTCCTCATGGTCCCCGTTACGATGCTTGGCGCCATCGCGCTCGCCCGTGGGGTGGACGCGGCGGGAAGAAGACTACCGAACGACGGCCCGGTGTCCGGGTTCATCGTGATACTCTTCGCCATCATGCTCGTCCTCTCGCTGGTGACAATCTTCCACTCCCCCTATATGTACCAGACGTCCGGACAGGTTTCGGACGGCGAGATGACGGGATTCTCGACTGCGCTCGCACATCGAGGTGACGTGAAATTCACCGGACTTCGAGCGTCCGGCAAGCGGTACTCGGACGGAATTCTCGGCTACGAGGCGAGCAGGCGCGCCGATTTCCGTGGCGAAGGGATTTACGGCAACTACAACGCTACCGAGAAGAACTTCACCGCCGGACGGTTGGAGCACGTCTTCGATGGGCCGCGATACCTCCCGATAACCGACGCCGCCAGAGCGCGGGAACTCTCCGTGTATCGCGGGCTTCGATTCCCGGAGCGCGGATTCAGAACGCTCGAAAGTCAGCCCGGCGTGGACAGGGTACAATCGGGTGGCGGCTTCGACCTCTACTACATCAAATGACGGGATTCAGATCGCAGAATTTCATCCGATAATGGACACGAAAACCTTCGCACGCGGGTTCAAGGCATCGTTGGGTGCTCGTGCGGTTCACATGGTTGCGAGCGGGTTGTTAGTCCTCGTCCTCACCCGATTTTTGCTCACACCTGCCCAGTACGGACTCCTCGGGAGCGCGCTCGCCGTGTTCGGCGTCGCCGGACTGTTCGCCGACCTCGGCACTTCGAAATCGGCGGCCAGATACGTCACCGAATATCGGGAACGCGATCCGGGACAGGTCCCCTACGTTCTCCGTGCGGCGCTTCGCTATCGGGTCATCGCTATCGTCGTCGTGTCCGGGGCGTTTACCCTGTTTTCGGGGACTATCGCCCGTCTCATCCACCAACCCGAACTCGCTCCGCTGATGGTGTTCGGCGGGGCGTACATCGCATGCTACTCGCTCTCCACGTTCGCAGTCGTCGTGTTTCAAGGATTCAATCGGGTGACGTGGAGCGCCGTGACGAGGGCGACGGGAAGCGTAAGTCTACTGGTGTTCGTCGTCATCGGCGTCGTCGTCCTCGGCGGTGCTGGCGGCGCGCTCCTCGGCTACGTGGTTAGCTATGCGGTGGCGACGGTCGTCGGGTTCGCCGTCCTCTACTGGAAGTTCTACTCGACCATCGACGACGCGGACGAACCCGAGGACGGACTCTCTCGGCGCGTCCTCAGGTACAGCATTCCGCTCACGGCGACGCAGGGTGCGAACGTCCTCGACAAGCGCATCGACACCATCCTCGTCGGGGCCATCGTCGGTCCGGTCGCGGTGAGTTCCTACTACCTCGCCAAGAACATCGCCACGTTCCTTCAGGCCCCCGCGGCCTCCCTCGGATTCACCATCTCGCCGACCTACGGCGAGCAGAAGGCCGACGACGCACGCGACGCGGCCGCGAGTCTCTACGGGACGACGTTACGACACACGCTCCTGCTCTACGTTCCCGCCGCCGCCGGATTGGCACTCCTCGCCGGTCCCGCCGTGAGGCAGGTGTTCGGCGCGAAATACGCCGGGGCCATCCCCGTCGTGCAGGTGTTCTCGGGGTACGTCGTCCTCAGCGCCGTATCGTTGATCACCAGCGACGCGCTCGACTACCTCGGCAGAGCGCGGGAACGGGCGTGGGCCAAGGGCGCGACCTCCGCCGCGAACTTCGTCCTCAACCTCGTTCTCATCCCGTCGTTCGGTGCCGTCGGCGCGGCCTGGGCCACCGTCGCGACCTTTTCCGTCTACGTCGCCGTCAACGTGCTCGTCGTCCACCACGAATTGGAACTCCCTGTTTCGCGCCTGTTCCGACACGCCGCCTTCGTCCTCGCCATCACGTTCGCCATGTCCGCCGTCGTGTACCTCGCCCTCCCGTTCGTCTCGGGACCGATATCGCTCGCCGGGGTGGTGCTGCTCGGCGGCGCTGTCTGGGCCGGTCTGGCGACGATGAGCGGCCTGCTCGACATCGGTCGCGTCGCGAACGTGCTGGAGTCCTAACGGAGTCGGTCGGCACGACCGGACTCCGACTCGACCGACCGAATTACGACTCGACCGACTGGACTCCGACTCGACCGACCAGATTACGACTGCGTGATGGTGGGGAGCGGACTTCGATCGCTTGACGGTGATTTCGAATTCCACACCCCTAGAACCAAAGGTCCGTACGGCGCATCTCTAATCGATCAATCGTGTCCACAGTAGCGACGACGCTCACGGGGACGCTCTCGGCCTCGACGTCCCCATCGTTCAAGCGCCCATCGGAAGCGCGACCTGTCCCGAACTGGCGGCCGCCGTCGCGGACGCCGGTGCGCTCGGAATGTTGGCCATCACGTGGCGGGACGCGGCGACGACCCGTCGGCTATTGGCCGAAACCGACCAGCGAACCGACGGCGTGTTCGGCGTGAACATCGTCGAGGATCCGAGCGCGAAGGACGTTCCGACGGAAACACATCTCGAAGCCTGTCTCGACGCCGGTGTCGAGGTGTTCTCGTTCTCGTTCGGGACCGCCGCACCGTACGTCGAACGGATTCACGACCGCGACGGTACCGTTCTCCAATCCGTCGGCAGCGCCGAGGAGGCGGAGAATGCCGTCGATGCGGGCGTGGACGTCCTCGTCGCACAGGGATGGGAAGCGGGCGGTCACGTACAGAGCGAGGTCGCTACCCTGCCGTTAGTCCCGCGTATCGTCGATACCGTTCCCGACACGCCCGTTATCGCGGCCGGTGGAATCGCGGACGGTCGCGGAATCGCCGCCGTCCTTACCCTCGGCGCAGCAGGTGCGTGGCTCGGGACGCGATTCCTTGCAACCGAGGAAGCCAACGTTCACCGTCGCTATCGACGGCGAGTGATCGAAGCGAACGAGACCGAGACGGTCTACTCGAACCTCTTCGACGAGGGATGGCCGGAGGTGCCACATCGAGTGATCGAAAACGCGACTGTCTCGGACTGGAACGCTGCGGGACGACCCGAAAGCCATCGACCGGGGGAGGGGGAGGTCGTCGCGGAAACTGACGCTGGGGACCCCGTTCACAGATACGAAGATTCGCTCGCCGTTCCCGGGATGAACGGGGACGTGGAGGAACTGCCGCTGTACGCCGGGCAGAGCGCGGGATTGACCGACACGATACGACCGGCGGGATGTGTCGTCGAAACGCTCACCGAGGAGACGCTCGAAGCGTTGCAAAAGAGATGACTGACGAGTATAGAACGATCGGTGATCCTTCGTTTCCACTCCTCACGTTCGTTCGTCGGAAAACGGAAGGGGCGGGATTCGAACCACGCGAAGCCTATCAAGCTCCCACCAACAAGTTGGTGGTGCTCTACCACTGAGCCACCCTTCCTCGTTTTCCCCTTGGGGCGGGACTACCTTTGTTATGGTGGCCCTGAAGGGGGGAAGAATTCGATCAGACCGTGAGTTCGCCGACGAGCGAATCGAGGCCTTCGGAGAGCGAGACGGTCGGTTCGTAACCGAGTCCCTCCCTCGCCCGCGTGATGTCCGCCCTGCTGTCGTCGATGTCGCCCGGGCGCGGGTCGACGTGAACGACCTCCGAATCGGAGTCGGCCACGCGGCGGATCGCTTCTGCGAGGCCGCGAACCGTGACGCTCGAACCGGTGCCGATGTTGAACGCTTCTCCGACCTTGTCGGTCGTGGCGGCGCGGCAGTTGGCCTGCACCACGTCGTCGACGTGGACGAAATCGCGGGTCTGGGTTCCGTCACCTTCGATGGCGATGTCCTCGCCCTCGTTCGCACGGTCGAAGAAGGTACGGACGACGGCGCTGTACTCTGGGTTCTGCCGCGGTCCATAGATGTTGAAATACCGAAGGACGACCGTTTCGAGCCCGTAGAGGTCGGAAAATCGGCGAGCGTACAGATCGGCGGTCAGTTTGTCGATGCCGTAGGGGGAGGTCGGTTGCTTTCCCGCCGATTCGTGAATCGGCACGGATTCGGGATGGCCGTACACCGCGGCGCTGGAGGCGAGGACGACCCGCGCGTCCTCCCGCCGAGCGCAGTCGAGGACGAGCAGGCTCCCGTCGCCGGTGACGGCGTGGCTCCGGAGCGGTCGTTCGACCGACTTCGAGACGCTGACCATCGCGGCCTCGTGAAAGACGAGATCGACGCCGGACATGGCCTCATCGACGACCGCCGGGTCGCGTACGTCGCCCTCGATGACGGTGACGTCCGACGGGAGATTACCGCGCTTTCCGGCGGAGAAATCGTCGAGGATTCGAACGTCGTTGTGATCCACGAGCGCTTCGGCGAGGTGGCTACCGACGAACCCCGCACCACCCGTGATGAGAACCGTTTGTCCGCGTGGAACGACCGAGTCGTCGACCGATCGTCGTCCACCGGTCATTCCATGTACCCCAGACCGCGGAGCCGATCTTCCACGCCGTCGAAGTCAGCTTCGACGGCTTCGGTCTCCCCGGATTTACCGTAATCACGCTGTGAGACGGCCCGACGTCCCGGTTTGGAGTGGGGATGGAAAATCTCCTTCAACACGCGACCGTCGGCGTCGGAGGGGACCGCCTCGTCCAACGCGTGAAGCAGGGTCGGGGCGACGTCCGTGACGGTCGCTTCGTTCGCCGTCGATTCCGCTTCGATACTGGCCCCCCACGCGAAGAAGATTCCCTCGGGGCGATGACTGGCGACCTTGCTCCCGCTGTCCCTGAACACCGAACGGGTGAGCGACACGGCCGTTTCGTACCCCTCGATGCCCTTGACCACGAGGTCGGGTGAATAGGGGTCCGTCGGAAACACCTCGTCCCCGTCGTGGACGTTCAGTGGGGCGTCGTCCGTTTCCGGGTCGGTCACCCCTTCGAACAGCGTTCGGAGTTCTTCCTTGAGCGCGGGTACGTCGGCGGGCGCGACGACGCCGGGGTCGAAGCGCATGGTGTCGTTGATGTAGACGTTACCCGACCCGTGGGCGAAGGCGACTGTTTCCTCGAAATTCACGTCGTAGAGGCTGTGGTTCCCGGGAACGTGCGTGGCGACGGAATCGACCAATCCCCGTGGAAGATGCTCGATGAGCGACTTTTCGTTGATGCCGAGGCGGGCCATTACTCCCTCGACCCGGTCCTTCGTTAGCCCCATCTTGGCGAGCGTCCCCCGCGTGCCGTTGCCGCTCTTTCGCGTCAGGAGGTTCTCGCGTTCGAGCAGCGTGTTGAGGAAGGCGAACCGAGAAATCGGACCGAAACCGTGGTCGGAGACGACGAACAGTACCGCATCACGGGATTCGATGTACTCCATCACCTCCCCCAGAATCTCGTCCAGTTGCTGGTAGTGTTCGAGAAGCACGTCGTCCTCCCAGATGAGGTGCTGAAGGCGGTCGGGGGCGGTGTAGACGAAAAAGAACAGCCGCCACTGTTCCTCCATCAACCGTTGCATCAGGGTTCGACGCGTCGAGAGGAGCTTCGCCAGTTCCTCGCGGAACTCCTCGGGTCGGTCCCGGTACTCGTCCCACGACAGGCCTATCTGGTAGTCCGGAATCTCGTCCGCGATTTCGTCGGCCAGTTCCGGCGGTTGGGTGAACCCGTCGTCCATCTCCGGGGTCATCATCCCGGTGACGAGCGACCCGTCGATGTCGCTCGCCGGGTACGTCATCGGAACGTTGCCGACGACGGCGGGCGAGATGATGTCCCACAGTTCCGGACGGCGAACGTCCGCGCTGGTGTTCATCCGGTGGGTGTACCCCCGCTCCAGGTGTTGGAAGCCGTACAGTCCGTGCTTATCGGGCCAGACGCCGGTCGCGATCGTCGGCCATGCTAGCGGTGTCGAATCCGGTGTCGTACTCGTTAGCGGGCCGGACGCACCCTCCTCCAGCAACCGAGAGAAGTTCGGTAGCTGTCCTTCCCCTGTCCATCGCCGAATCAAATCCCATGGGACGCCGTCCAATCCGAGGACGAACGCCCGTTCCGGGCTCTCAGTTTCCATCGACATAAGTTATCGTTGCCGGGGCAGTCCACCTGCCCGTGGCTCTATCGGTTTCACCATCGGGGTTCGCTTTGTTATGGGCTTGTTTCGAGGGGTCTGGGTGTGTCTACTCGGCGTATTTGGGACTGTTTCCGACGGTTCCACTCGAATACCGGCTGGAACACGAAAAATCGTCCCGTGGCACTCCGACCGGTCGGGAATGTATCCCGATGGGGGGACCAGCAACAGCCTACTCTATCGAAACGCCGAGCGACGACGAGAAAAATCGATTCGAGAGAACCGCCCGCTACCGCGGACCGATGGGCGTTCGGGTCGTCGCGGGATCGGTTCCCCGAATCGCGCCCGCGATTTCGCCCATCGTCCGGACCTGAAGCCTCGCCTCGTCGCGGCGGGTTGCGAGATGTTCGAGGATCGTTCGCAATCGCTCGAAATCCCGTTCCTCCGTGAAGTTGTTCGGGTGCATCCAGAGATGAAATACCCCCTCGTCGGCGTCCGCGGCGCGGTCGATGCCGCGCTTCGCCGAGCGAATGAGCGGGTCTCCCCAAAGCCGTTCGGTGACGGTTCGCGCCCGTCCCTCGTAACCGAACAGGAACATCGATGCCGGGATGTTCACCAGTCCGTACTCGTCGACTTCGGGTGTGACGAGCGGCGGACTCGTCCTGCTCACGAGCAAATCGATGAGCTTTCCGAGCGACTGGAAGCGCGACCCGTCGTACCAGAGTTCCGGCCGTTGGCCGCGATAGCAGGTGAGTCCGTAGGCGGCGAGCACGTCCCGATGCCCGATCTTGTTTCGTGGGAAGACGAACGATTCGAGGGTGTACCCCGCGTCGTCCGCGGTTTCGATACTTCGTCGTGTCTCCGCGACTGCGACCTCCCGATCCGTCGCCTCGTCGCCGAGTTCGACGTGTGAAAACGTATGGCAGCCGAGTTCGTGCCGTGCGTCGGCGTCGATGATGGCATCGATCAGGCCGTCACCGAACCAGAACGGGTTCTCCGACGCACTGCCACCGGGGTCGCGGTCGAACCAGTCGTCCGTCGGTGTCGGATGGTTCGCATGCGTCCCGTCACACGATTCGAGAAAGAGATGACCGACGACTGCCCACGTCGCCGGGATGTTGAACTCGTCGAACAGAGCGAGAAGCCGAGACCACGATGTTCGTGCGGTCTCGACGTTCTCCTTGACCTCCGAGAGGTCGTGATAGCCCCATGCGAGTTCGGCGTCGAGCGAGAGGACGACGGCGTTCATGTCTGTCGAAAACCCGGTCGGAACGCGATTAAACCGCGCCGACCGTTCAGTTTCGTTCGGGTGGGTAAGCGAGGATTACCCGGGCGATTCATTCGACAGTCACGCTCTTCGCCAGATTACGTGGCTTGTCGATGGGTCGGTCGAGGAGGGCGGCGGCGTGATACGAGAGCAGTTGCAACTGGACGTTGGCGAGGATTCCCGCCGCATCGGGGTGCGTGTCGGGAATCGTCAACACGTCGTCCGCGTGCTGGAAGATCGCCTCGTTCGAATCGCTCGCCACCGCGACGACCGGCGCACCGCGAGCGTCGACTTCCTTGACGTTGTTCAGGGTCTTCTCGTCGTGACGGCCGTCGAACACGGCGAACACCGGGGTTGCCGGCGTCACCAGCGCGAGCGGTCCGTGTTTCAGTTCGCCCGCCGCGAAGCCTTCCGCGTGCTCGTACGAAATCTCCTTGAACTTGAGTGCCCCTTCCAGCGCGACCGGGAACATCGTTCCCCGCCCGATGAAGAAGTAGGACTCGCTGTCGTGGTAGCGTTTTGCGACGCGGTGAGCTTTCGTGTAATCGAGGATCTGTTGGATGTGGTCGGGCAGGTCGCCAAAGGCGGACAGCACTTCCTCGATGCCGTCGCTTCGCGTGCCGACCGTATCCCGGACGATTCGCTCGCCGAGGAGGGACAGCGAGGCGACTTGTGAGGAGAACGTCTTCGTGGCGGCCACACCGATTTCCGGACCGGCCCGGATGAACAGCGCGTCGTCACACTCGCGTGCGGCGGTGGATCCGACGACGTTCGTCACCGCGAGCGTCCGTGCACCGCTCGCGTTCGCCCGTCGCAAGGCCGAGAGGGTGTCCGCCGTTTCGCCGCTCTGGGTGACACCGACGACGAGCGTCTCCTCGTCCACCGGTGGCGGGGAGACGGCGTACTCGCTTGCGAGGAACGTCTGGGCAGGGACGCCGCGACGTTCCACGAAGCTGTTTCCGGCGAGACCCGCGTGGTACGACGTCCCGCAGGCGACGAACTGAACGCGTCGAACGTCCTCGAACGTCCCCGCCGGGAAATCCTCCAGCGAGATATCGCCGGTCGTTTGGTCGACACGCCCACGGAGCGTTTGACGGAGCGACGTTGGTTGTTCGTGAATCTCCTTCAGCATGTAGTGGTCGTAGCCACCCTTCCCGGCATCCTGTGGGTCCCAATCGAACGTCTGACTGGTGCGCTCGACCGGCGTTCCATCGAGTTTCGTTATCTCGTGCTGGCCGGGTTCGATGACGACGACATCACCATCGTCGAGGAAGATCACCTCGTCGGTGAAATCCAAGAAGGCGGGGACGTCGCTGGCGAGGAAGTGGGTTCCTTCCCTGACACCGAGGACGAGCGGCGACCCCGACCGAGTCGCGTACACGGCATCGCTTCCTTCGACCAACATCGCGACGGCATAACTCCCCGAGAGCTGTCGGATCGTCCGCCGGAACGCCTCTTCCGGCGTCGCACCGCGTTCGAGATGATCCTCGACCAGATGCGGGATCACCTCGGTATCGGTGTCGCTTTCGAACGTGTGACCACGTTCGGTGAGCTCCGTTCGGAGCGCTTCGTAGTTCTCGATGATGCCGTTGTGAACGACGGCGACCTTTTCGTCACACCCGGTGTGCGGATGGGCGTTTTCGTCGGTCGGTGGTCCGTGCGTACTCCATCGGGTGTGTCCGATGCCGAGGCCGCCGGACGGGACTTCGTCTATCAACATCTCCTTCAGGTGAGATATCTGGCCTTCACGTTTGAAGACCGCTGGGCCTCCCCCGTTTTTGACGGCGAGTCCGGCCGAATCGTAGCCTCGATATTCGAGGTTTTCGAGACCGACGAGCAACTCGTCTACCGCGTCTTGCGTTTCGCCAACTCGGGCGATGATACCACACATTAGTCGAATACCTCCCTGTTGTCACTCATTGCCGACGAAGCGTTCGCAGGTGGTTCCATTGGACGGTACGACTTCCGATATCTGTTCGTCTATCGTTCGGGAATCTCATAGGCAACTCCGCTATGTCCAGTACCCCGATGTCTCCAATTCGGGGGTGAACGGTAATTACGAATACCCGGATTACCTCTTTGTTATACGCCCTCTGACCGGTCCGAAGGCCGGTCTTAGGTCCTTCCAATGGTGTCGTACTCGTCTCCGCTAGATGGGTGCCGAGAAGGCATTTTGCAGGCAGTACGCTCGGTACCACTCGGTACGGACCGGCTACTTTCGTTCCGTTACTGACGGAAGCGAACGGATGTCGAACTGGACCTGACAACACAGGATACAGACGTCCTACGGGGACCCTCATCGGCGTGAACGAGTTCGATGGACGGCCGTTACAAGAAAAAGTTCGATGGACGACCGTGACAAGAAAATATGAGAGCTGAATTTTCGCCGTGTCCTGTGGGCTCAGATGTTGATGGCGGATGGCTTGACCCAAATGACGAACTCATCGTCTTGTCGAACGACGCCGTGGACGGACTTGCTCTCGACCGACTCGTCCACGTCGGCATCGTCGAGGCTGACGACTTGATTCACCTCGTCGATTACCCACCCGATGCTTCGCTCGTCTTCCGTCTCGAAAACGATCACCCGGTCACCTGCCCCGGATCCGGTCTGCCCGAGGACGGTTTTCGGGTTGACGATGGTCGTCGTCGTCCCCCGAAGGTCCATGACCCCTTCGACGTGGGGTTTCGAATCGGGTAGTTTCGTCAACTCGTGACGGTCCACGATCTCGTCGATGTGCGCGATATCGATGCAGTACTGTTTGTCTTCGAGACGAAAAACTAACACCTGTAATTCAGAAACGCTTTTTGACATGAGTGGTTCTCCTTTGGGGATCCACTTTACTGTTCCGCTGAAGGCCATCTCACGAAAATTCCGTTTCACTTCGGCGCGACCTCTCTACAATTCTAATACTTTCAAATTAAGTTTCTGTGACGAGAGTGACGGTATCTTTTTATGCTCTTGTTATCAAAGTCGATAACCGATGGGGTCTGTGGAACTGCTGCGGGTGCTCGGTAACAAATACAACGCCGAAATACTCGACGCAACACACGAACCGAAATCCGCACAGGAGCTAAGCGAGGAGCTTGGTATCCCGATAGCGACCAGCTATCGCCGAATAGAAGAACTCACCGAGGCGAACCTGCTCGAACTGATCGGGCGCGAGTTCTCGAACGAAGGCCGCCGAACGAAAGTGTATCGGCGTGACATCGATAGCGTGTCGATCTCGTTTCAGAGTGATGGTATCGACGTGTCCGTCGGTGACCGTCCCGAAGTCGAGAACGCATTGGTAGACGTGTGGCGCGACCTGAAGGAGCAACGGTAACCGTACCGCCAATAAGCACGTGTTCTTCGGCGTCATACCTGCCATCTCGGAGTTCTCGATGGTTACGTTCGCCGTCAGTGGTATTCCCGGGCCGAACGATGAACGCTGTTCTAGCTCTTCATCGGCTTTCCCTTCGTCGTTCTTACGGCCATCGCGATGACCGTCAGTGCGTTCATGTACGGGTTCGAAGGTGATCTCCTCTCCTCAGATTAGACGAAAACTTGCCATTGATGAATATATGACTGCTTAGGCAGTGTTAATTATATACGGATAAGCGACCAGAACGAATTTTCTCCGTTGATGGCCTCATTTTGGATTATATTGCCATTATTGGCCGTCTAAGAACGATATCACACCTGATAATTGGATACGTAGATTTAATACAATCCTTTGATTCGTTCCGCATAGAGTCCGAACCGTGATACATTTCGGTTCGGACATGAAGTGAGAAATCATGAAAGACGCAATTCAACAGCGCCTCAATAACAGAGGTCAGGTCGGTATCGGAACGCTCATCGTGTTCATCGCGATGGTGCTGGTCGCGGCAATCGCGGCCGGTGTGCTCATCAACACGGCGGGTTTCCTCCAGTCGAAGTCCCAGCAGACGGGCCAAGACAGCACGGCACAGGTCTCCAACCGCGTCGAAGTCGTCTCCGGCTTCGGTAACGTGACGTCGAGTGAACAGGTTGACTACATCAACCTGACCGTCATGCGCGGGTCGGGTTCCGATGACATCAACCTCTCGACGGCCACCATCGAGTGGATCGGTCCGAACAAGGCAAAGACGCTCGTGGCAGGAAACCTGTCCGCGACGAATGCGAAATCCGCAGGCATGACGCCCGGTGACAGCCACTACTTCAACGTCTCGGACATAAAGGACGAGGACGACTCCGCACCGGTCCTCAACAGTCAGGACGACCGCTTCACGATCTCGATGAACGCGACGGCAATCGGCGCGAAAGCGCTCGGCGAGGGCCAGACGGTCGACCTCAAACTCACTACGCAGTACGGTGCAGTCACGCTCTACCGCGCGAACATCCCACAGTCGCTCTCCCAGGAGAGCGCGGTGACGGTCTAATAAAAATGAAAGACGCAATTCAACAGCGCCTCAATAACAGAGGTCAGGTCGGTATCGGAACGCTCATCGTGTTCATCGCAATGGTGCTGGTCGCGGCGATCGCGGCCGGTGTGCTCATCAACACGGCGGGCTTCCTCCAGTCGAAATCCGAGCAGACGGGCCAAGACAGCACGGCACAGGTCTCCAACCGCGTTCAGGTCGTCTCCGGCTTCGGTAACGTGACGACGCTGGACGGCACCGGTACTTACGATCCGAACGGAAAGGAGTACGTCGATACGGTCAATTTGACGGTCATGCGCGGATCGGGGTCGGACGACATCAATCTCTCCACGGCCACCATCGAGTGGATCGGCCCGAACAAGGCAGTGACGCTCGTGAACGGCAGCAACGCGAACGGTACCCAATTCACCGTCTCGGCGATCAAGGACGGCGACAAATCGGTTCCCGTTCTCAACAGCCAGGACGACCGCTTCACGATCTCCCTGAACGCGTCGGGAATCGCTGGTAGCAACGTCTACGGACTCTCCGAGGGTCAGACGGCCGAACTTCGACTCACCACGCAGTACGGTGCAGTCACGCTCTACCGTGTGAACGTCCCGCAATCGCTCTCCCAGGAGAGCGCGGTGACGGTCTAACCAGGTACTCTCTTCCTTTTTAGTGCAACCTTCCCCAATCATGAGTCACCACGTTTCTTTGAAAAGGTAGATTTTTCATCCCCTACAATAATTCCAATCCGTGACATCGCTGTTTACCCTCGAAAAAGAGGCCGACGCTGAACGCCTCGTCACGGTGCTCGGCGAAAGCAACAACGACACCATTCGACAGCGAGCCGCAGAAATCCTCGGCGACCTCGACGTCCCGGACGACGAGGTCGTGGACTCACTGACGACGGCCGCACAGGACGATCCGAACGCTGCGGTTCGAGCAGCCGCCATCGACGCCCTCGACCAACGGGAAGCGGTCGAACAGCTCATCGCTGCCATCGTTGGCGAGGAGATCAGCGGAAGTAGAGCTGAGTGGGCGCGAGCGGAGGAACTCACGGACGCGCTCACGTCCGATCAACCGGAGCTTCGAATGGCGGCCGCGAACGTTCTCGGACGGATCGGGAGCCGCTCCGCGACCGAGGATCTGATTCGCCAGTTGTCGGACCCGGATCCCCGAGTTCGCTCGCGTATCGCGCGTGCACTGGGACGGCTTGAGGACAAACGAGCAGTGTCCCACCTCGCCGAGCGACGAACCGACGAGGAAGTCGAAGTCCGTCGGGAGACGGCTGAAGCGCTCGGTCGGATGCAAGGGGACGAGGCGCTTTCCGCTCTGCTCGGTATGCTCAACGACCCTGCCGAAGCGGTGCGACGAATCGCCGCTGGATCGCTCGGGACCTTCGGTAGTGAGAGACCTCTCGACGCCCTCATCGAACTGCTAGGGGATAAATCGGATGCGGTTCGAAAGGCGGCCGTGTTCTCCCTCATCGAGTTGCTCTCGAACGTACCACCGGAGAAGAGCCACGAGCTCCGGGAGACGATGGTCGAAAAGCTCAGTACGAGCGAGCATCGCGTCGTCGTCACGTCGCTCGTCGAGATCATCGAAGAGGGATCACAGGCACACCAGCGCCGCAACGCGACTTGGTTGCTTGGTCGGGTGACAGGTACCCAAAACCGGTGGGAAGCGATCGAGACACTCGTGGGAGTGCTGGACGCCGACGACGGTATGACGGCACAGTTCGCCGTCACTAGTCTCGCAGAGATCGGCGGTAAATCGGTCGAAACCGCGCTCCTGGAGGTGCTCTCCGACTCCGAAGCGACGACGGATGCACAAGCGATGGCCGCGTTCGGTCTCGGGAAGGTCGGGGGTGAACGCTCACGGGAACGACTCGATGATCTCGTAGATACGACCGACGACGAGGAGGTCCGAAAGCGTGCCTTCTCCGCACTTTCGAAACTCGGTGGGAGGGCGTAGTGTAAGAAATAGTATCTACATATTGACGGCATCATTATCTATTCTGAGATTTTACTAAAGTTTTATATTCGGCTAGTGTCTTGATTCGCCAACAATGGTTACGGACTCGCTCATCCGGGTTTTAAAGGACGTTCTCCGGGATACGGATACCTCTGGAGAGTCCCAAAAACGCATCAAGTTCGATGGAGGGGCACAAACTAGTAAGGTTACTGTCTCAAGGAATGACAATATTTCGACAAATTCTGTAGCGGACGTATACAGTGGGACGGGTGCCAGCGACGAACTGCAACAGGCACAAGCCCACCATCTGAACGGACTGTTTTCGAACAGTGAGGCGACTATTGCGGAAGCGCCTCGTCTCGGACGTGAACACGCGGAGGCGGGTGTTCCGGGGGCGACGTTCGCCGCGACGTACGGTGCCGCGTTCGAAACGATGGTAGAAGCGACCTTCGACCGGCTCGATCACCGACTCGGCGACGGAAACGAAGCGGTTTCCGACGAACTCACACGAGCGGAGTCCGAACTCATAGACGCGATATGGGCAGGCGTTTCCGGCATGCAATCCGGACTGGAGGCACACGAGTCCCTGCTCCCGGCCGAGGAAGACGAGGATGAGGACGAACTCAACGTCGACGACGAAGCGCTTCTCGACGGGATCGGTCTTCCGGTGTTCATGCTCAACGCGGACCACGAAGTCGTGGCGTGGAACAGTTCCCTCGAAGAACTGACCGGCACGCCGCGCCAGGAAGCCATCGGGTCGACACGGGCGAGTACCGCGTTCTATCCCGACGGCCGCCGGAGTAAGACGCTCGCGGACAAAATCCTCGACGCTCCGGAGAACACACATCTCGAATTCGATGTCGACCGGGACGCCGACGATAATCAACTCTACCGCGACGAGAGTCAGATGATGGCACAGGGCGGAGAAGAGCGGCAGATCGCCTTCGCAGCCAAACCGCTCTATCAGGACGGAAAACTGATCGCTGTGGTTGAGACTGTGCACGACCGTACCGAGGACGTCCGTCGCCACGATAGCGTGAGGGGATTGGTCGAGGAACTCGGGAGCACCCTGTCCGCCATGCGAGATGGTGACCTCTCGGCTCGCGCCAACTACACCGACGAGTACGACGTGATCGACGATCGGCTCATCTCGGTGGTCGATCAAGTGAACGACATGGGTGAGCGGTTCGAACTGCTCACGACCGAGTGGACGAGCAGGCGTCCGAACTCGCCGAATCGGTCGATAAAGCCTCGGGTTCAGCTCACACCATCGAGGAGCGTGTGGAGGAACAGACGTCACTCCTTACCATCGTCGCCAACGAGATGGAGAATTTCAGCGCGAGCATGCAAGAGGTCGCCGCGAGCTCCGACCAAGTGGCTTCCGCCGCGGAGCAGGCGCAAGCGGCGGCCGACACAGGTCTCGATTCCAGCGAGGGTGCGCGCGAGGCGACGGACGACGTCATCGAGATGAGCGACGACCTCGTGGAGACCGTCACCGAACTCGAATCACAGATGGCCGAGATCGAAGGCGTCATCGAGGTAATCGCCGAAGTAGCGGACCAGACGAACCTCCTCGCACTGAACGCCAACATCGAGGCTGCCCGTGCCGGAGACGCCGGGAGCGGGTTCGAAGTCGTCGCGGACGAGGTCAAGGAACTGGCGAATCAGACGCGCGAACACACCGAGGAAATCGCCGGTCGGATCGAGGATATCCAGTCCCAAGCCAACGAGACCGTCGTCGCCGTCGAGGAATCGAACCAACAGGTTCGGTACGCGGGCGAGGAAATCGAGGACGCCCTCATCGCCCTCGAAGAGATCGCGGACGCCGTGGACGAGGCCGCGGTCGGCGTGACCGAAGTCGCGGAGGCGAACGATGAACAGGCCGCTAACGTCGAACAAGTGATGGCGACCGTCGAGGACGTGCGCGATACGACCGAACAGGTCGAAGCCGCCACCGAGGACATCGTCGGGGCCAGCATGGAACAGACGACAGCGATCAGCGAACTCGCGGACCGCGTCGGCGACCTCACTGCGGGATCGAACTAACGACGACGATTTCCATCTCTCTCACTCATGAGTGAAGGCGAATACAAGATTACAGATACGCGAGGAAAGTTCCTCCAAGCGATGAAAGGCGGCCAAAAGCTGAAGGACGCCGCTTGGACGAGCGGACGCATTCTGCTCTCCAATCGACGGCTCGTTCTCGCCGGAAACGGGGGGAAACGATCGATTCCGCTTTCGAAAGTCAGCGGCATGAGCGGCCGGTACGACGTGAACCAGTCGGTCGCCAGTGTGTCCGACTACATCAGCTTGGAGTTCGACGGCGACGTGTTTCTCGTCTCTTCACAGCTCGAAATCGACGAGTTCGAGGCGAAACTGTACGGCGCGATGTTGAACCAGTCGATGATCCTCGTCAAGCACCCGGCGGTCAAAGGGGGCGTGGTGCAGAACACGGACTGGGAGCGTGCACGGGTAAAAATCGAAGTCGGCGAGGTCGGAATCGCGGTGGCCAGCGGCATCTTCGTCCAACTCGAACTCGACGATATCGGGCAGGTCGATACCGCAAAGCGAACCGTCGAAGGACAGACCAGAACCGTCCTCGAAGTCGAACATTCGGAGGGAAGCACGAGCGTTCAGACGTACATCTCCGGGCAGTCACGTCGCTGTTCGCTCCTCGGATCGCTCTTCCAGAAGGGCGAACAACAGAGCAAATCGGGAGCCGAGCTATCGGAGACCGAAAAAGAAGTTCTGATGGCGCTGTACACCGGCGTCTCATCGTTCGAGATTCCCGATTTCCTCGGCATGGACGTGGACAAAGTCGAGGAAATCTTCGAGCGACTCATCGAACTCGAAGTACTGGACGAGGTCAGAAAGCGCCGTGAAGTAAGCTTGAAGACACGCGGGCGGAACATTGCCAGCGAGTCCATCAGCGAGAAATAACGGCCGTCCGAGCCTGCTGTTTATGCTTTTTTATGCCTCGTGTAGCGTGACGTCGAGGTCTCCGTCGGTGACTTCGACGGTCATCATCGTCGCGTCGATGTCCGGCCCGACACCGGTCGCGGACCCCGGGTTCAACAGGCGAATCCCGTCGTGAACCGTGTCCTCGACCTCGTGGGTGTGGCCACCGATGCCGACCGTGGGTTCGTCGGCCCGCGCTCGCGTCGTGTCGGCGATAGCGTCCAGCCAATCGTCGCGGTTCATGACGACACCCTCCGAACTGGACACCGCTCGCTCGACGGGGTTGATAATGCCGTGGAGCACGACGAACGTCAGGCCATCGACTTCGACGGATGCGACCGGAGGGAGGTCGATGTCGTTCGGGTCGGCGTTGCCGTAGACGGCCGTCAGATCGGACGTCAGCGACCGTACGTCGGCGAGTGCCTCCTCGGAGCCGAAGTCGCCAGCGTGGATGACGTGGTCCGCTACCTCGATGTGCTCGCGGAACGCGTCGGGAATCCGCTCTTTTTGGCCGGGGATGTGCATGTCCGAGAGGATTGCGACTTCCATACGGCCACAGACGAATCGATCTATTACTACTCTGTGGGATGGAGGGAGAAATAAGGATCCAGTGTCCGCCACTGCTCTCACGTGTTCACTTTCTCGATACGGTCGCTGACGATCATCTTCGCCGGGGGGGTCAGCGAGAGGCCGTCGTTGGCCGGGTTCACCAGCCCTTTCTTCTCGATTTCGGTGAGCACCATCGATGCGCTTCCGGCGTCGATGCCGAGCGCGCCAGCGAGGTTGCCGCTGTTCGCGCCGGAGTAGATGGCGACGAGGGCTTCCATCTCCTGTTCGGTAACGTCGATCCGCTCCGCTTGTTGGGAGATCTCGGCGTATTCGAGACGCAGATATCGTCCGAGCAGGTTGAGTTTGCGGTCGGCGGCGACGACGAATTCCGAGGTGACTGTCTGCCCGTTGTCGGCGTGGCGGATCGCGACGACGGTTCGTGTGGTTCCGCCCACGTCGCGGTCCTGTTTCTGGAAGTAACTCACGCCCGAGAGGTCGACCGCGAACGGGTCGGGGATTCCGATAAATTCTACCGTTCCGGACTGGATTCGAAGCTTTCCGGTCTCGAACCGCTGGTCGGTGACGCGCCCACCGACGCGTGCCGGGTGTTTCACCGTGACGGGCGTGCCGCTCAGGATGGCCTTGAAAAGGAAGACCTTGAACTTCCCGACGTTGTCGTTTTTGGCTTCGATGACGGCCGTGTGGCGACCATCGTCCGCTTCGTATGCGACGGTGACGGTATCCTGAAAGAACCCTTCGAGGTCGGACGGGACGTGACCGACAGAGATGTCGAAGATCGAACGTAACGGTATCGTCGTCTTCGATCCGCTCTCGGCCAACACGAGTCGTTTCTGGCTGAGGACAATTCGTCCACGAACCGGTTCCAGCGACTCCCGCGTGTCGAGGCTGAATCTTGCGACGAAATCGGCGATAACTGTTTCAGACATGGCTTTGCTCCACGATTCGCTTTCTCTTTCGTTTTCTGTGTGCTGGACTCATAAGTAATTTCTCATACATTTAAGAACGTTTGCACGACGACGCGAGTCACCCACGCGATGAGCGCACTCACCCACGTGAGCAACACGAAGTGCATGTACGCGTTCACTTTGTGCCCCCCATCGACGATACGAATCATGAGCGAGGAGAGCACCGAATTAAGCAGGATGATGATGACGAGCAGGTACTCTATCATCGGAATGTTGTACACTCCGGTGTGAATTATGGTCCCGATATTGAGTTGCGAGGTGTTCAGGTCGACGGACATCCCGGAGAGGATGGTGACGATTTCGAGACCGATGAAGAAGGCGAACGTCGACGCGGCGGTAATCCCGTAGAGGACACCGATGAGCGTCATCGTGGACTGTTGGCGCTGTTCGCGCAACTGCATCACTTCGTTCATGTTGCCGCTGATGAGTTCCCCGAGGTGCTTCGGTTCACCACCCATCTGTCTGCCGATGAGATACATCTCGCTGAACTTCTGGATGAGATACGAACGGGCATCGGCGGTGAAATGCCGCCACGCGAGTTCCGACTCGATTCGCATGCTCAATCGTATGTACAGGTCGTTGATATCGGGCGTAAGTGCGCCGAAATCCTTCTTTCGGAGCGTTTCGAGCACGTTGGTGGTGGTGCTCTGTTTCGCCGTCTCGCTCGCACCCAACGCGCGGATGAAGTTCGTGAACTCGTCGTCGCGTTCCTTGACCTTGCCCTCCTCACGCCGGACGACCAAGCCGGGCAGTATGAGCGGCGTCGTCGGCAGCGCCGCGAAGATGGGGAGTGGAATCGAACTGGGATCGACGGACGTGCGTCCGAGGAGGATGAGTAGGCAAATAGCGATGGAGATGACGGTCAGAACGATTCCGGCGATGACGCTGAGACGAACCTTCCGCTCGGACGCCGTCCGATCCTTCTGTTCCGGATGGTACCAGACGGGGTCGTACGGTGCGGTCGTTTGGATCATGAACAGAAATCCCATCTGTACGAACGCGAACATGACGACGACCGCGCTGACCGTCATCGTCGGGTTCGTCCCCGACAGGATGGGAAGCACCGTCGCGAACACGAGTGCGAAGGTGACGGAGAGGATCATCGAGAGGTAGAGGTCCTTCATCACTTCGAGGTTCTGCAACGCGCCTTCGTAGATGGTGACGTAGTTCTGAATGACCACGTCCTGTTCGGAGGCCAGGAAATCCTGAATCGTCCCGCCCGCACCGATGGTGTAGGCGAGACGGTCGAAGAAGTCCGACAGCGGCTTGCTCGGGACTTTTCTTGCCCGGATTCGGAGCGCATCGTCCAAACTCTGGTTCCACGTGTCGACCAATTGGACGATCCGTTGCATCTCCAATGCAAGCTCCTTGTACTCCTTTTCCTCCGAGAGGACGCGAAACACCTGCACCCGGTCCATGTTCGCCGTCGAGAGGACGGTCATGTGGGTGATGAATAGGTGTAGTCTGTCCTCGATCTGTTTTTTCCGTCGGTCCCGCAGTAGCTTCGGGTAGATGACTGCCGTCGTCAACCCGAGGATTCCAAGCAACGGGATCGGCAGAGCGACGAGAACCGGCAGGTGAACGGTGAAGACGATGGTGAGGCTGATGACGAAAAACACCGCTGCCGGAACGATGACGAGACCGATGTATCGGAACATCGGCATCTCCATCTGCTGGTAGGCCTCGATGGTCGAGGAAGCCGCGGAGCTGAGGAGTTGCTTCGCGTCCGTAGGCTGTACTTCTGCCTCCGCCATGTCAAATCGACCGATGGACGTCGAACGGAAGGCCATCGACGCCGTCGCGATGGAAGGCTTCGATGACTTCGTTCACCTCGTGGTAGCCGAGGACGTTTTCTTCTATCATTCGTTCCATGATTCGTGCGCGAAAGTCCAGTTCCTCGTAGATGTCTCGCGTGTTCTCGTAGCCCAGCAGCGTCGCGATCTGTTCTTCCAACACGTAGGAGTTGTTCATCCCCTGAAAGACGATTTCGTCCTCGACGGGATCCCAGTAGAACGCTTGGCGCGTCACCACGCCGCCCATGTCCTTCGAGTACCCCTCGATTTCCTGGACGCTCGTCACGCGACGGAGGACTTTGTCGCCCTGCTTGACCCGATTCTGGAACAGCGCCACGTCGGCGTTGTCCATGAACGTCTCGGGGACGTTGATCGGGTCGCCGGTAAACCGCTGAATCATCGAAACGATATCGCTCGCGTGGAAGGTGAGCATCACGGGGTGGCCGGTCTGGGCCGCCTGAAACGCCATCCGACCCTCCGCACCACGAACCTCACCCACGATGATGTAATCGGGGCGGGAACGCAGTGCCGCTGCGACGAGGTCGAACATGTCCACATCGGCGCTGGCTTCGCTCTTCCCTTCTCGGGTGAGCAGTTGCTGCCACGTGTTGTGTGGCGGCAGCACCTCGGCGGTGTCCTCCGCGGTGTAAATCTTGTTGTCCCGGGGGATGAACGACAGGATGCAGTTGAGCGTCGTCGTCTTCCCGGACGCCGTCTCTCCCACGACGAACACCGTCTGTTCGTTCTCCAGACAGAGCCACAGGTAGGCCGCCAGTTGCGGCGACAGCGTTCCCCAATTCGTAATCTGGGCAACCGACAGTGGCGTACCTTCGTTCTGACGGATTGTGAGGCTCGGTCCCTTGATGCTCACGTCGTCGCTGTAGATGATGTTGATACGCGACCCGTCCGGAAGCGTCGAGTCCACGATGGGGTCCGAATCGGAAACCGGGTCCCCGATTCGTTCGCCCATGTTACGAAGCCAATTGTCGAAGTGGCCGTTCGTCCCGAAATCGACAGTCGTCCCGAGCATGCCGTAGGTTCCGTGATCGACGTACGTCTCGTGGGGACCGATGACGTGAATGTCCTCGTTCGACGGGTCACGCATGATGGGTTCCAGTGGACCGAACCCGACGATATCCCGGTTTAGTCGATAGCGAATATTCTCGTAGGTTTGACCGGAAACCTGGTACTTACCGATCCCGGAGAAATTTCGCAACTCATCGACCACGTTGTTTTCACGGAGCCCCTGAATTCCGGCCTTCACGTCGTCGTAGGAGATACTGCTGACGCGTCGTGCGAGGTCCTGGGGCGAGACGTTCTGAATCCGCTTTTGAATGTCCCGTGCGGAAACGCCGCTGATTCGTGTTCCGATGGTGTCGTTCGCTTCGCCGATTCGAACCGTCTCTTGGAGGAGTTCCTCGATCCTGTCGTCGTACTCCGATTCGCTCTCGGGCGCTGGTTTCGTGACGCTCTTTTCGAGAATCTTGTTCCGGACGTTCCAGAACAGGTCCTGTTCGGTGTCGCTCAAATCCGGTTCGATGGCGTAGTACTTCGTATCCCGACCGATATCCCCGTAGATGTGACAGTAGATGGGACCGCCCGCCGGATAGATGACGTTCGGTTTGTCCGCTTCCCATTCGCCCGACGGTTCTTCGATGAGTTTCGGGAATTCACCCGTGAACTGCTTGAAACGTTTCAAGTAGTCACGGAGGTGCGGACGGCGCATCGCGACCTCACGGAGGTTGTCTTCGATTTGGGTGGACCCATGCTCGGTCATTTTTTATGCGACGCTACGACTCTCGATGACGATACCAGCATCGGCGCGAACCGAGTATCCGATACTATCACCGACCTGTTCTCCCATCCCGGCGAACCGCTTGACCGAGATGTTTCGACGCACGTCGTTTCCGACTTCGACCATCTGGAGTTCCATGAACACGTCCGCGATGGCCCGGAACGGTCCGATTGCATCCTCGTCAACCGTCGAAGGGTCGACGGTCAGAACGACGACCTTGCCCTGACTGACGAGGTCACGAAAGAACGAGATGATTTCGAGTGCGGCCTGTCGTTCCTCGTTCTGTCGGACCAACGCCTCGAACGTCGGATCGTTGCGGAGAATCGCGTCGAATGTGTCGATGATGACCACGTCCGCGTCCCACATGGCCTCCGCTTTCATCAACCGGTTTAGCAACTCCTTTCGCTGTCCGTCGTCCGTGTTCTCGCTCGGTGCTGTTATCTGGCGCGTTCCGGTATCCACGTCGGCGTGCAGGAACAGCAGTCGCTCGTTCAAGAGATGCTCCTCGATGCCGTAGGATAGCGAGTGCATCTGATCGATGAACCCACGCACCGTCAGTTCCGTCGAGAGCAACGTCACGCTGTGGTCGGTCTCACAGAGACCGTAACTGAACCGCTGGCTCAGTGCGCTCTTACCTGCGCCGTAGTCCCCTTCCATGAGGACGATGGACCCTCGCGGGATGCCACCTCCGAGTTCGTTGTTCAGGCGGTCGTGATCTTGCAAGCCGAGCGAGTAGAGATTGTTCGAACTCATGATCTAAACTCCAGCACCTCCGAGTCGCCGTTGACGATGAGCTTCACGCGATGATCGTTTCCGGGCGGCAATTGAGTGCTTGGTGTGATTATAACGCGTGCTACATTTCCGACGTCCCAGTAGGTGCCGTCGACGACTTCTACCGAGACATTCGATTGATACTTTCCGTCTAGTAGTACATCAATCTGGTCGCTTGACCCCTTTAAATTCTCTGACCCAGTGTTCTTTATCAGCAGGGTAATATTTTCGTTGCCGCTTGCGTTATAAACGGCCCCACTGGCAGGGTCACTGATGATCTCGATATCCGTCCTGACGTTGTGACTGATGTCGATACTCCTGTCACCTAACGCACCGGACAGTCGTTGGATGCCCGTGCTGAACGTCCCGGCGACGCTCGCCGCGATGATGAGACTCGCGATGAACAGGATGAGGTGGGACGTGGAGACGCTCGCCACTCAGACCACCACCGTATCCGCCGGTCCGGGACCGGTCACGACTTTCACACGCTTCGGACCGGTCGAGACGTTGATCCTGTAATGGAGGGACTCACCGGGGAGCCACAGTTCGGTGCCGTTGTTGCCGTCAACGTCACGTGCGGCGACTGATTTTTCGGAGATGTATACACCATCGACCAACAAGTCGGTATCACTTACATCGAGCGTGGTCGTTCCGGTGTTGTTCACGGTTACGTTCAGGTATCCTGCGGAATAGTTCACTGTTGTTATATTTAGTCCGGTGTTTTGCTGTTCGAGGACGTGCTCAGACTGGGACGTTTGGGCGTCGTTGACCCGCTCGAAACCGTTGTAGGCCGACGAGTAGAACATTCCAAAGCTGAGGAACATCGCCAGGAAGATGATGGCAGTGGAACCACTAACGCTGAAGCCCATTGCCCTCTCCCCGTATCCCTGCACAGTGGTCAACGACTTTTTGCTCGATTGCGTCTCCGGTGAGTTGGCTCATGAACGAGAGACTCCGAATGTGGTCGTCCACACTGAGGGTGGCCGGTGTCGCGTCGGCGTCCACGTCCGTCACGTCGGCGATCCCGCGAGCGAACCCGAGTAGTTGCTCCTCGACGGGTTCGCTGATCCAATCGATGTCTTCGTAGTATCCGATGGTCCGAACGGCGTCCTCGGAGCCGAACTCCTCGACGAGGAATTCCAACCACTCCATCACGACGAGGTCCACGATGTAGCCCGCGGGGAGGGTGGCGAGATACGGCTTTTGCATGCCGTTTCGCATCGCCATCGTCGTCTCCGCCGCTTGGGATTCGTCCGTTTGAGCCGGTTCCTCGAATTCGAACTCGCCCGTATCGAGCGCTTCCGATGTTCCTGGTTCATGATCGGGTTCCGTCTCCGGCACCTCCTCGGGTTCGACGTCGAACTCGATTTCCGACTCCGCTTCGTCGGAATCTCCCTCTTCGGCCCACTCGGCTTCCCCGGATTCGTACTCGTCTTTGAGTTCTTGGAATGTCGAACCGCCCGCCTGTCCGTCGCTTTCGTCGTCTTCCATCCCTTCGTCCGCTTCCATCTCGTCCATATCGTCCATCCCGAGGTCGTCCATGTCGTCGTCCTCGATGTCGTCGAACGTATCATCGAAGAAGCTCTCGGCGTCGGCATCGGCGACATCGTCGTCGAGGTCATCATCGTCGTCCTCTTCCTCTTCGTCGAAGAGGCCAAACCCGTCGTTACCGCCGCCACCGAACGCGTCGCCGCCGAGGCCGCCGTTGGGGACGTCGTCAACGAACGGATTGACGCCGCGCGTGACCATCTCGTAGATTTCGAGCAGTTTACGGACGTTCTCCTCGACGTCGTCCACTTTCTCGCTTATCTGCTCGTTTTCACTCCGAACGGTGCTGACCGTCGAGGCGATGTCTCCGACCTCGTTTTCGAGGTCTTGGAGGCGATTTTCGAGTTCCTGTGTCGAACCGCCACCCATGTCGCCGAACCCGTCACCGCCCCCGTCGCCCCAGTCGTCCATACCGCCGTCCATGCTGTCGTCCAAATCACCGAAGTCGTCACCACCGAGGTCATCATCGAACAGGTCGTCGCCGTTCGACTCCCCCTCGGCACTCTCGTCATCCTCCATGAAGTCCATGATTCCCATGGCACCCATGGCTACCGACCCACTCAGGAGCGGAGCGAGGTTGGGAGCAAGAGTTATAAGTCTCATTATGCACACCACCGAACGCCAGCACATTAATCTTCTGCCTGAGTTATCAAAATTGATACCATGATGGATAGAACACATTTCGGGGATGGAGGGACGAGGTATGGCGCAGAATAATCGTTAAATGCCCTATAAATGAGGTTTAGAGATCACTCTACTTCTATTGTTTTCTTATATATACGGAGACGTTTGTCTATCGAGTCATATCCTTCCTTCAGAACATCGGGTAGCGTTTCCGTTTTCCCGATAACGAGATACCCGCCCGTTCGAAGCGAGTCGGTGATCGTTTGGAGCATCGGCAGTTTGTGCTCGGCGTTGATGTAGATGAACAGGTTTCTGCACGAAACGAAATCGAAATCCGACTTCGAACGACCGTGAATCAGGTCGTGCCGCTCGAACTCGACCAACCGTTTCACCCGATCCGGCACCCGAAACTCGGTATCGTCCCGCTGCACGAACCGCTCGTAACCGTCGAGCGGTTCGAGTTGCTCCGCGATGTCCGTCGTTCGAGTGCTCCGGTACACTCCGTGGCGTGCCTTCGCCAGCACTTCGCGGTCGATATCGGTCGCCGTTATCCGTATCTTCGTCTCGTCGATCTCCGAATCCGCGAACGCGAGCAGCGCCAGCGAGTACGGTTCCCGTCCGTCCGAACACGCCGCACTCCAGAGTTTTACGTGACGCCCGGACTCGGTCAGCGATCGCAGGACACGTCGAACTTCCGCCCACACGTCCGGGTTTCGGAAGAAACTCGTCACGTTGACGGATAGCGCATCGAGGAGTGCGGTTCGTTCGTCCGCGTCCGTTTCGAGTCGCTGTCGATAGCGATCGTAGGTTTCGATTCCCGTCCGACGCATACGCGAGGATATCCGCCGATCGAGATACGAGGAATCGTAGTGGCTCGTCGCGAAGCCGAGTTCCGACTCGATGAACGAGAGCAGGGTGTCGAACGAGTTCAAATTCGGTTCACCCCTCGGTGGGTACTCTTGACCACGAGGACGGCCGTCCCCGTGTGCAGTTCGAGCGAGCGTCCGTGGTTTCCTCCCGTGTCCTCGCCGACGATGGGTATCTCCCGGTCGGCGAGCAGTTCCTTGCTCGCCTCGACGTTTCGCGCTCCGACGTCCCGTCCGATTCCGGACAGATCGAGCATGTTGCTCCCGCCCGCGATCTTCGCCTCGATGGAGTCGGCGTTCGCTCCTTCATCGATCATCTCCGTGAGCATCCTCTCGATGGCCGTATCCACGAACTTCGCGTCGTCCCCGCCGGATTCGGGTGCGGAAGGGAGCATGACGTGTGCGAGACCGGCGACGCCGCTGGACCGTTCGGACAGCGCGATGCCGAGACAGGATCCGAGTCCGGTCGTCGTGAGTCGTGTTTCGTGGGGTGTGACGGCGTAATCCGCGACACCGACCTTTATCGGACCACCCCCCCGATGCGACTCGCTGCGATACACCTTCATAATCGTCCTGCGCTGGTTTTTCGCTCCGCAGTCGCGTCGGAATCGAGCGACATGAGTACGTCCTGGAGTTCCGATTCGTCCGGAAGCACGTACAGCGAACAGTCGAACGGCTGGTCCGCCGCACGAATGGTCGCATCGGAAACGAACGCGAACTCCTGATTCTGCCCGAGGTGGGCGACCAACGGGTCCGCGATTGCACTGCCCATGTCGTAGGCGAACGTCGGCGGCGAGATGTCGATGGTCGTTTCGAGCGCGTTCGCCCACCCATCGATGAAACTGCTCGCCATGATGTTGCCGAGTTCCTGAATTGCGTTTTGCTCCGCCTCGCTCAACTCACCATCCTCCCCGTCGCCGGGAACCAACGCGCTAGCGACGCCGTGTGCGGACGATTCGTCGAACAGCATCAGGACGAACCCACCGGGGGCGTTTTCGAGTTGGATGACGACACCGACGTACGTCCTATCTCCCAGTGACTCCGGCACTTCCTGGACGGGAACGAAGCTGACGTGTGTGATATCGACCGTCGTTTCGATACCCGTCATCGCCGTGATGTTCTCCGCGACGGTCGTCGCACCGCTTCGCGTCATCTCGTCGAAGTGCGAGAGGTTCTCCACGGAAACGGGTTCGCCTTCGGCGGCGAGCAGGGTATCGTACTCCCCCACTCCCGGCGAGAGGTGAACGCGGAACGAAATCGATTCGTCCACCGCACAGATCGAACTCGCAAAGACGAACGTTTCGTCGTCGTCGAGGAGCAGCGTCGGGTCGCCGTCCACGTACGTCGGCGGCGAGATGTCGATGGTCGTTCCGAGGTAGTCGGCCCATCCATCCACGAACCCGCCAGCCATCACGTTTCCGAGTTCCCGAAGGATGCTCTCGTCCATGTCCTCCATTCCGGGTGCGAGCGCGTCACGCATCCGCTCGACGCTTTTCGCAGGGAACGTGAACGCCGTCCGTCCACACAGTCCGCCGTCCAGTTCGATGACGACGCCGACACATCCGCCACCCTCGTTCGTCTCGGTGTCCGAGCGAACGTACGTCCGCGTAACGTCCACGAACGTCTCTATTTCGGCCATCGCCGACAGGTGTGCGGCCGCCCGCTCTGCCCCCTCGTGTGCCATTCTGTTTACCGCTTCGAGCTTTCTGATATCGACTTCCATCTCAAACCTCTATCTTGCGCATCATCCGAACCAGTTGTTCGAGTTCGGGGAACGTGTACACCTTCACTTCCACGTTCGAATCCGGTACCCGTACCCGCGAGTCGAGCACCATCGCCACGTCGTCGTCTCGATGGCCGACCAGCGACTCGACGGTTCGACTCGCCGGGCCGTACGTGAACGTCGGCGTCGAAAAGTCGATGGTCGTCCGGAGAACGTTCGCCCAGCCATCGATGAATCCGCTGGTCATGATGTTGCCGATCTCCTGAACGGCGGACTTTTCCATGTCGCTGAACCCCTTCTCCGCGGGGTCACCCATGCCACCCATCATGCCGTGTGCGAGCTTTTTTGCGCTCCCGACCGAAAACAGAAACAGGATGTATCCGTAGGGCTGCTCGACGAGTTCGATGTGAATCCCGACTTGCTTCTCGTGGCCCATGTGGTTGCGGATATCGCGGATATCGATGAAGTTCGTCTTGGTTATCTCCATCTCCGTCTGCATTCCCGTCATCTGATTCAGGTGGTTTGCCACCGTGTTCGCACCCTGCTTTGCCATCCTGTTGAACAGGCTCAATTTCCGAATGTCTATCTGCAAACTCATTATAAACTCTCCACGTCGAGGATGGTCACCACGTCGCCTTCACCGAGCACCGCCGCCCCGGAGAGACCCGGAATTCCGGACAGGATTCCTTCGAACGGCTTGACGACGACCTCTTCCTGTCTGCTCACGGCATCGCAGTGAATCGCGACCTGTCGTTCAGACTCGTTGACCCGGACGAGCATCCCGTCCCCGTTTTTGGTTTCGCCGGGAACGTCGAGCGCTTGTCCGAGGCGGATGAGCGGATACACCGTGTCGTCGTGCGTAACGACCTCCTCGCCTTCGATGTGTTTTACTGCACCCATCCGTCGAATCTCGTCCACGTTCTTGATGGGGATTCCGTACTCCTCCTCACCCGACTCCACGAACAGCACTTTGACGATGGCGACCGTGACGGGAAGCGAGAGGCTGATGGTCGTGCCGCCACCGAGTTCACTCTCGACGCTGAGGTCACCGTCGAGGCGCTTGATGGTGTTTTTGACGACGTCCATACCGACGCCGCGACCGCTCACGTCGGTAATCTCCTCGTTCGTCGAGAAGCCCGCGTGGAAGATGAGTTCGTAGGCCTCCTCGTCCGAAAGCGCGTCCGCCTCACCCCGCGTCAGGATGTTCTTGCTCACCGCCTTCGACCGAATGGTGTCGGCGTCGATACCGGCACCGTCGTCCGCCACTTCGATAGTGACGCGGTCGCGTTCGCGCATGCCGCGCAGGTGAATCGTCCCGGTGCGCGATTTCCCGTTCGCCTCACGCTCCTCCGGGGGTTCGATGCCGTGGTCGACGGCGTTCCGGAGGAGGTGCATGAGCGGGTCGCTGATCTCGTTCAGGATGGTGCGGTCGAGTTCGATGCTCTTCCCTTCCATCACGAAGTCGATCTCCTTCTCCTGGGTGCGCGAGAGGTCGCGCACCAGTCGCGGGAACTTGTCCACGATCTTCTTGAGCGGCACGAGCCGCATGTCCATGACCGTGTCCTGCAGGCTGGTCGTTATCTTGTCGAGTTCGTCCAGGTTGTCCGATGCGCTACCTAGTTCTCCCTGTTCGATCGACCGTCGAAGTTTGATACGGCTGGTGACGAGTTGTTCGACGAGCCCGTGCAGGTCGTCCAACTGGTCCACGTTGACGCGAATCGACTGGATTTCGTCCACCGGTGTGGCGGTATCCGACTCGTCGGCTCCGGTTGCGGGTTCCGTCCCCGTCGGTTCACCCGCCGATTCGGATACCCCGGCCGGTTCGGACTCGGACGCCGAATCGACCGACTTCCCCACCGCTCCGGCAGGGTCGGGCACCGCGTGGGTCACGTCGGTGACCGTAGTGGATTCGACCTTCGACGCACCGTCGATGACCTCCGAGACGTGTTCCTCCTCGCCGTCCGTAACGAACAGGTCGAAACCGTCGTCGTACTCGCCTTCGTCGATGGCTTCGACGGGCGGGACCGCACCGAGCAGATCGAGTTTCTCGGTCACCTCGCCGAGAACGAACATCGCATCGACGCCTTTCATCTGCGAGTCACCCATTTCCACTCGGGCGTGGAACACCGGGTCGACTCCGGCCAGCACCGACGGGTCGTCGAGTCGTTCGAGGATCGTTTCGGCACCGGTTTCTGCTGCCTCGTCGGTCGACTCAGGTTTTTCCTCGTCGGAGACGGTACTCGCCCCCTCCAACGTCGTGCGAATGTCTTGGATGGTCGCGCTCGGATCGGTTTTCGATTCGCCGTGTGCCTCGATTTCGGCGAGAATGACCTCGATTTTGTCCACGCCTGCGAAGACGTGGTCCATGATTTCCGGCGTGACTTCCATCCTCCCCTGTCGAATTTCGTCCAGCAGGTCCTCGATGGCGTGAGCCAGGTCGCTTCCACTCTGGAATCCCATCGCCGCGAAGTTTCCTTTCAGCGTGTGTGCTGTCCGGAAGATGGAATCCATCGCCTCCTCGTCGTTCGGGTCGTTCTCCAGTTCGAGCAGCGAGTTGTTCAGTTCCGTTATGTTCTCTTCGCTTTCACGAATGAAATCCTGTATGTATTCATCCATATCGAATCACGTCGGTTTGCGTACGGTCGAAAGTATTCCACGGGCGACTTCGTCGGCCGGAAGCACCGTATCGACACACCCGGTTTCGATCGCCCGTGCGGGGATGCCGAACACGGAACAGGTCGCTTCGTCCTGTGCGATGGTCCGTCCACCGGCCGCTTTGATGGCTTCCACGCCGACCGCACCGTCCGCACCCATGCCGGTGAGGACGACGGCGGTCAGCGGGTCGGTAATCGTCGCGGCGGCGGACTCCATCGTCACGTCGATTGCCGGACGGACGCCGTGTCGCACCTCGTCCTGCGTGAGTCGAACGCGGAGCCTCCCTTTCGCGTAGTTCGAGACCTCCATGTGGTAGTCCCCCCGCGCGACGAGTGCCTGTCCGGCGCCGATTCGGTCGCCGTCGGTCGCCTCCTTCACGTCGTACTCGGTTCGGTTGTCGAGTCGCTTTGCGAATCGGGTGGTAAAGCTGTCCGGCATGTGCTGGACGATGAGGACCCGGAGTTGTGCCGAGCGGGGAAGTCCGGCGAGAACGCTTTCGACGACTCGTGGTCCTCCCGTCGATGCGCCGATGATGACCGTCGCGTTCTCGACGTACGAATCGTCCATATTCGCCGGGGAGGCCATCGTGTTGTCCGGTACGCTGACGGAGACATCCGCCTTAACGACGGACCGGACCTTCGCGACGAGGGCGTCCTTGTGTGCGGAGATTCCGGTGGACACTTCTCCACCGGGTTTCGCCAACACGTCGATCGCCCCTCGATCGAGGGCTTCGAACGTCGCTTCCGCCCCCTCCTCGGTATGTGCCGAAAGCATGAGAATCGGGGTCGGCGTCCGTTCCATGATCTTCTCGGCGGCCTCGATACCGTTCATCTTCGGCATCTCGACGTCCATCGTCACCACGTCGGGTTCGTGTTCGGCGACGACCGAGACGGCCTCCTCGCCGTTCGACGCCTGTGCGACGACGTCGATGCCGTCCGATTCGAGAACGTCGGTGATAACCGTCCGCATGAAATGGGAGTCGTCGACGACGACCGCCTGCGTCATGCTGAGATTACGTCGTCGATTGCTTCCATCACGCTGGGCTTCTGAAACGGTTTCGTGATGTAGCCATCCGCGCCCGCCTTGATCGCCTTCTTCATCTTCTCTTCCTGCCCGATACTCGTACACATGATGACGTTCGCGCCCGAATCGTACTGCTTGATTTCGGTCGTCGCCTCGATGCCGTCTCGAATCGGCATCACGATGTCCATCATCACGAAGTCCGGCTGTTTTTCCTTGTACAGTTCGACCGCTTCGACGCCGTTTTCGGCTTCGTCCGCGATCTCGAAATTCTCTTCCAGAATCTCACGCAGGAGGTTCCGCATGAATTCTGAATCGTCGACAATTAGTACGTCATTCACCATTCAATTTTCACTATCGAGAGTTTTTGAAAGGGGGCAAAATAAATGCTCCCCTGTGATTATCACAGTTGAGGATTTCTTCAGAAAGTTAATTTAGGCTGTTAATCATTTTGTCAACATCCACCCATATCACGAGATCCAGCGCGTCATCGTCGTCGCCGTTCGGCTTTTTGATGATCCCACGTGAGATCTGATCACGGATTCCACGCGTGTCGAGATTCTCCAATTCGTCGTTGGCGTCTATCCTTTCCGGCGCGTGTGTGGTCACGTCGAGCACCTCGTCCACTCGAATTCCGATTTTCTGTTTGTCGTCGGGGCGGTCCAGGACGAGAACGTCGTCACCTCGCTCGCCGGTTTCGACGCTGAGAAACTCCTTCGGGTCGATGATGGCCGTCGTCTCGCCGCGGAGGTCCATGACGCCCTCGATGGAGTTCGGCGTTCGTGGAATCCGCGTCACCTTCTTCACTTCGACGATGCTGTCTACCTGTTCGATATCGATAGCGCAAACGTCCTCGCCGAGTCGAAATTCGACGACTTGGGTCTCCTCGTCCGATGGTTCCTGTTCCTGAACGCTCATAGTCAGTTATTGGATACATCGGACGATACAACATAAAACCCACTCCTCGCTATCACGGCGGAGAATGACTACTCGACGTCCGGTGGAAAGACGACGCCGTTCGCGTCCTGAATCGCCTGAAAGAGGTCCGCGATACTGTCGTCCGGCGAGAGGTCGTGTGTATCGAGCAGACCACGAAGACAGCGTGGCGAGTAGCGAACCCGGATGTTCGACTCCATCAGGAGGATTCCGAGGACGTCCTCGACGGCTGTCCCCTTATCGACCTGTTGAGCGTACCACAGGAGGAGGCTGTCGAAGACGGTCCCAACGTCGTCCGAAAACATCTGTTGGTGGCTGATGGAATCTTCCGATTTCGCGCTGATGTGAAACCCGTATCGGGACGTCACGTCCGACAGATCAGCTTCCAGCCATCGACGAACGTCGCGCGAGTCGATTTCCGGAGTCGTGGTCGATGACGAGGGGTCCGCGTTCGATGCCGTCGACCCATCCTCGACGTCCGGTTCGGGTTCGAGGGCGGGCGGGGCATCCGTGGAGGGCGATGATTCGGCCGACGGTGACGGATCGACTGTTGGAGTCGTATCGCTATTCGCGTTTCCGGTCGTCGCTTCCGTCGGTTCGTCGGGGACCGATGGGCGTCCGGATGCACCGATGACGAACCGTCCATCGTCCAGCGTAACGACGTTCTCGCTCCCCTCGATGTCGAGTTCCTCCGGCGAGATGACCTTCCTCGACTCGCGGTTGGATTCGTCTCGCGCTGGATTCATTGGTCAAGACTACCACCGCTCTTCACATAAAATCACCGGGAATTCCCGGCAGTGAGAACACATCTCTTCAAACGGACTCCTCCAACGGGTTTCGACAATCGTCGTGAGGTAATTTTATTATCGTCGAATGTTTCGAACCGGATACTACCATGAGCATCGAAACGACACCGCTCTCACCGTTGCCCGACGAACTCGACTCACCGCGTTCAAAGCTCGTTTACCTCTCGCTTGCGACGACGGGTGGCGCGACCCTGGACGAACTACAGAACGGCCTCGACCTGCCGAAAATCACGCTGTACACGGTCATCCGGTCGCTCCGCGAACGTGGCCTCGTGAACCAAGACGGCGAGTCGCTGACGCTCGCCTCCTGAACGGTCGTTCGAACGGTCTTCGCATCGACCCCGAACTGACTTTAGACGACCTTCGAACTGCCTTCAAACTGTCTTCGAACCAACTTCGAACCGACTTCGAACCGTCGTCTTCCGGTTTTCCCGACTACTTTCACTTTCGCTCCGCTAGGCGGTCTTTCATTATCCGATCGGACATGGTGAGCATATGAACATCGAAGTCGGAACGGAAGAGTCGGCGGAACGACCGTGGAATTCGGCGGACGTATCCGGACTGTCCGCCAGCGAAGTCGAGGAGTACGTTCAAACTGCAACCGAGGACGATGCCGTTCATTTCGAGCGAAAGGGCGGTCGAACGTTCGTCGTCATCGGCGAGTAGTTCCACAACGCAGTTGCTCGTTCGCTTCGAACTCGACCCATATGCTCGAATCCGGCCAAACAGCACCATCGTTCGAACTGCCGAATCAGGACGGAGATCAGGTCTCGCTTGCGGATTTCGATACCACCGTCGTCGTGTATTTTTACCCCCGCGCGACACGCCGGGATGCACCACCGAGGCCTGTGGCTTCCGCGATTCGTGGGAGGAGTTCGAAGCGCGCGACGTGCCGGTTCTCGGTATCAGCGACGACCCCGTCTCGGACCTCGCGAAGTTCCGGGAGAAGTACGACCTGCCGTTCGACCTCCTGAGCGACGAGTCCGGCGACGTCGCCTCGGCGTACGATTCGTACGGCGAGAAGCGGATGTTCGGGAACACGTTCGATGGCGTCTTCCGCAACACGTTCGTCGTCGGTTCCGACGGCACCGTCGAGGCCGTTTTCGAGGACGTTTCGCCCGACGGACACGCCGACGAGATACTTGCCGCCCTATGACCTACGTATCCCATCCCGTCCGTGGCATGCGCGACGACCCGTTCCCCGACGAATCGGCGACGCTCCTGCTTCGACTCGCCGAGGGAGCAGATTCCGAGTCGGTCGCCGCTCGCGTCACGGACCTCGGTGGCGAGGTCGATGCGGAACTGGAATTCGAAACGCTTCGTGTCGTCGTTCCGGAACCGATCGTGGCGGACATCTGTGAACTCGACGGCCTCGATGCGGTCGAAACGGACGCAACAATTCAAATCGGGGGAGGGGACGCTGGTGAAGACGTAGAGTTAAACGATTCCTAAGCGTCTGAATAGACGACCGCCGTTCGATGACCCTTGTCATCTTCCGGAGGACTTTCGGGAAGCGTCTCGAAGTTCCCCTTCGATTTCTTCGCTGTGAGGGCGAGTGCGACCCAGTATTTCGACGCCCAATCGACGCCGACGTATGTCGTCATACCTCGACAACCGAACCGGCCGTTACAATATTTGTCAGTCGAGCGAAACGGCGGTTCCGAACGCTTTGATCTTTATCATGCCGCCCTGTCCGCCGAGCGCTTCGTCGGTGACGTCGAGCGCGACGACCGCATCCGCACCGACCGATTTCGCTTCTTCGACCAACTCGTCGAGGGCGGTTTCCTGATTTGCTTCGAGCGTCTTCTCCCACGAACCGGAGCGCCCGCCGACGATGTCGCGGAGGCCACCCGCGATGTCCTTTCCGATGTTTCGCCCCGGCGTCACGTCCGCGACGACCACGCCGTGATGGGCCGTGATTTCACGTCCCGGCACCTCGTGACTCGTCGTGAGCAATACCTCGTCGTCGCTGTAACTGAACGCTGTCATCGACGGTGATTTTCAGCCGCTATTCATAACTTTTCTGCTATGTATCCGACGCTTCGGCCGCCACCTCTCGGAGGGTTTCGTACTCCTCGTCGCTGTAGGCGATGAGACGAACGTCTTCGAGGGAGTTCGGGTCGAATCGCCGGATTTCCTCGCAGATGATCGCACCGCCCTCCTCCAAGCTAAATCCCGCGATGCCACATCCGAGGGCCGGAAGTACCATCGATTTGGCTCCCCGCTCGTCGGCTTCACGGAGCGCGTTCCGCGTCGCATCACGGATGCTCTCCCGTGTGGCCTCACCGTCTCCATAGTGGGGCATGGCCGCGGCGTGGACGACGAACTCCGCGTCGAGTTCGTACGCGTCGGTGACCGCGACGGCACCGAGTTCGACCGGACCTTTCCGCATCGCTTCGTCGTTTATCGGCCCGTCGGCACCGCGCCGGAGCGCTCCGGCGACGCCGCTCCCCATTCGAAGGCTGGTTCCGGCGGCGTTGACGAGTGCATCCGCTCGCTGTGCTGCGATGTCTCCTCGAATGACGGTGAACTCCATACCCCCGGTAGGACGGGGACGAACAAAATTATCGGGTCAGTCGTCCTGCTCTTCGAGATACGTCACTTCGACCATCAGATCCGGATGGTCAGCGTTCGGGTAGCGAAACGACCACGCTCGGTCGAACTCGATACCTCGTCGGTAACCTTTCAGCAGCAGATCGCCGAGCACGTCGCGGAAATCCTTGAGCACGGCTTGCTCCGGTGGTTTCGTCGGCTCGGGTGGATTCATAACCTCCTCGGTCCCCCCCTTTTCGAGATGTGTGATTTCGGCCATCAGATTCGGCGTCTCGTCGGGGTATCGGAACGTCCACGCTCGGTCGAATCGGCGGTCGTTTTTGTACGCCGTACTGAGCACCATCTTGAGCGTGCTCCTGAACTCCTCGGGTTCGGCCATCCAGAGGGGGACACTCTGGGTGCGGCTCATGAAAGGGAATCAAGCGTGCTGCCAGTATAAAACCGTCCGATAATTATTCTGGTAGAAACGGCGAGCAACAGTTCACAATGCGGAATACGGCGTTAAGCGATAGCTAATCCTGTCCGCGGACATTCGTATCACCGAAGCAGTCAGACCGAAGCGGGATTACCCCGTGAAACCGACTGCCCCGTTTCCCGCCGTTCCGCCACCGTTCGACCCACGTGATACGATGTGCCCGAGCGCTCAGGCGTCCACGAGCGCTCTCACTAGGTCGTCCTGATAGTCCCGGGCGTCGCCGAGGCCCACGGTCACGTTGGACATGAGAATCGAGAACAACACGTCGGGTTTGCCCGTTCGGCGAATCGCACCGGACAGCGACCGCGTCCCCCGAACCGTTCCGGTTTTCGCTTGGACGGGTACGTCCACGTCCCGTAATCGGTAGGCGAGCGTACCGTGTCCCGGCGTCGGGAGCGACCCGAACAGCGTTTCGGACCACGGTTTCCGGCCAATCCATTCGAGCATGAAAACCATGTCGGCGGCCGAAATCAGATCGAACTGCGAGAGTCCGGACCCGTCGCGGAAAACCGTCGCAGGCGCTCCCAAACTCTCGAAGTAGGCCCCGGTTAGGTCCGTCCACGCGTCGAACGACCCCTCCCCCGTCGCACGGCGGGCGGTCATCAGGGCCAGTTGATCGGCGTCGACGTTGTTCGAGTACAGCAACATCGGCCCGATGGTCTCGTGGAGTGGCTCCGACCGGATGCTCGTCCGGAACGCCGCCGTTCGGTCTTTCTCCTCCGTCTGCAATGTCACGTCGCCGTTCACCGTCACGCCTGCGTCTTCGAGGAACCCCGCGAACACGGCGGCGGCGTGCTCGTCGGGGCGCATCACGGGTGACAAGTCGGTCTCCTCGTACCCCGGCGGGAGTTCGCCGATGGCGTAGATGGTCCCGTTCACCCGGTCGAGGTAGGTGTAGAAGTAGCCGTCCGACCCGGCGGGCGCTTCCGAGAGGTGGGACTCGACGGGGACGAACTCCGAATTCGGTTCGACCGAGAGGTCGATTCCGTCGTCGGTTCGCTTGGCCGTGACGGCGACCTTGTTCCAGTACAGCGCGAGCGTCGAACTCGGCGCGCCGTAGGAGTACTGCGGGTCCTCCCACGTCCATCCCTCCGGATAACCGGGACCGCGAACCGAAAAGACGGGGCCGTACCCGGACGTGTCGAACGCGGTGATGTCCGCGACGACGTCGCCGTGAACCGCCTCGATTCCCTCGTCGGCGACTTGCCCCGCCAACGTCTTCAGGTTGTCCTGCGACAGCACGTCCCCGTTTCCGCGAATCACGAGGTCCCCGTGGAACTGCGTCCCCGACTTCGAACCGTCGCCGATCACGCTGGTTTCGAACCGCTCGTCGGGTCCGAGATGTTCGAGGGCGAGCGCCGTCGTGAGCAGTTTCGTGTTCGACGCGGGTTTGACGACCTTTTCCGACTCGTGGGTCGCCAACACCTCACCGTGCGGTCCGGCCTCCTTGGCGTACACCGAGACGATTCCGCCGGGGAACTTCTCCGGCGCCTGTGCCAGCAGTTTTTCGACGGCCGAGTCGCCCGACCGACACGATTCGTCCCGTCCGTCGTGTTTTTTGTGCGATTCCTTTGCGAGCGCACCCTCGCTGAACAGCGTTCCGGCACCGACCATGCCGGTCGCTCCGAGCATCGTTCTCCTGTTTATCTTCAAGCTTTTATCTTTCGCCACAACGTTGTATTTTCACGAACCGGTCAAGTACACATCCCCTTTCGTGCTAGGGTATCTCTCCCACCATGACGTGTCGGATCGAACGCCGTCGTGAAGTAACGGGAATTACCGTCGGCGAGGAGGGGGTTAACGGACGGTTTCCAATGGTATTGTGAACGCCCTGTCAAACGCTGTAGCTCCCAATCGAAACTCCCGATTCCGAGCAATACCAGTGTGGTACTCCGTGCAAAAACCTCGGGTTCTTTCGACCCGCTACACCTATCGGTGCCAGAACGAACCACGAAGGAAGCCAAGGGTGGGATTTGAACCCACGTAGTCTCGATTACAAATCGAGTGCTTGAACCACCCAAGCTCCCTTGGCGCATCTGCCAGTTATCACTACTCCTTTGAGTGGTTATCGCTTTCGTCCGATTTTTCCATCTCGATTCGATGCGGTTCGTAGCCCCGGTTTTCGTACAGTCTGCGGGCATTTTCGTTCCTCGCCATCACGTCGAGGGAGAACACCTCGGCACCCCGCTCCGCGAGCAGGGCTTCGGCCTCGTCCAGCAACGCGGATCCGACACCCTCGTTCCTGTGCGACGGTGCGACGTAGACGTTCTGGATGAGCCCCCGGGTGGTCGTCTGCTGATAGAGTCCCGTCTGTAGCTCGAACATGACGAACCCGACGATGCCCGAATCGCGAGCGACGAGCAAGCCGTCTTCGATGATGTGTCGGGCGATCGAATCCCGAACTGCCCCCCGATTCTCGTCGGCGAGGATGTGGGAATCGTACGTGCGCTGGTCCTGTGCAAGTTCCACCCATCGCTCCACGACCGGGTTGATGTCGGCGCTCGTCGCCGCCTCGATGACCACCATCTATTGGGAGAGTGCCTGTAACGCCGGAAGGGGTTCGCCGGTGAGCATTCGGAGACACGCTCCGCCGCCGGTGCTGACGTGGTCGAACCCGTCGAGGTCGAACTTCCGAATCGCGGCGGCGGTGTCACCACCGCCGACGATACTGAACTCGGCGTTCCCGGCCTCGATGTATAGCTCCCGAGTGCCGTCCGCGAACGTCTCGTCCTCGAACACGCCCGCCGGTCCGTTGAGGATGACCGTCCCCGAGTTTTGGAGGATGTTCGAATAGGAGCATATCGTCTCCTCGCCGATGTCCATCGCGGCCTCGCCTTCCTTCGGTGGGAACTCCTCCCGGGTGAGTTCGACGCGTTCGCCGTCCCGTTCGACGGCGGCGTCCTCGGGGAGGTGAATCCTGTCGCCGTAGGTTTCGAGCAGGTCGGCGGCGTCGTCGATGTAATCGATGTACCCCTGGTCGTGGATGAACTCCTTGCTGGCCTCGCCGAGGTCCGCGCCGTCGGCGAACAGGAAGACGTTCCCGACGACTCCGGCCGTCAGGATGTGATCCGCGAGGTCGCGTTCCAGTACGTTTCTGGCCACGGCGATGGAATCAGAGACCTTCGCGCCGCCGACCACGTACGTACGCGGGCGTGGCGTTCCTTCGATATCGCCAAGCACGTCCACTTCACGCTCCATAACTCGACCGGCGTATCCCGGTAACCGGGTCGGAAAACCAACGAGTGAGGGCTGTGAGCGGTGTGCCGCCGCGAACGCGTCGTTGACGTAGACGTCGAGTTCGGGGGAGAGTCGGTCGACGAGATGGGTTTCGGCGGCCTTCTCCGCCGGGAACTCCATGTACTCCTCGCTGTAAAAACGGGTGTTTTCGAGAACCACCGCTTCGCCCTCGCGGAGGTTCGACACGGCTCGACGTGCCTCCGCGGAGAACGTTCCGTCACAATAGGAAACCGGATAGGAGAGCAACTCGTCCAACCGCTCTGCGTGTGCCGAGAGACCCGCGAAATCGTCGCTCCCGGGTCTCCCTTGGTGGGCGAGAATGGCGACCTTCCCACCGCGCTCCAACAGTTCCGAGAGCGTATCGACGTGTGCCACGAGCCGCGCATCGTCGGCGAGGCTGCCGGATTCGGTCAACGGACTGTTGATGTCGATACGCACGCCGAGCGTCGTCCCTTGAACCGCGAGGTCATCAAGGGTCAGTATGGACATACGTGTGCCTGCAACACCGCTCGGCATATGTGTGTCGGTAGTTGGGCCTCGAAATAAACACGGTTTCGAGTAAATAGTCGGGTTATTTGCTTTCTGCACATTCCTCTTCGGACCTTGTCAGTATGCCGCCGTTACCGGAATCCGATGGGAGGCTCTGTCGGAAAGGTTTAATAGCCTGACTGGAACCGGTTATCATGTGGAGAGTTATCAATGGACGATGCAACTGAGACCTATTCACGTGGACGCCGCCTCATCGTCGAACGACCACTGCTCGTGGTCGTCGGCGTATTCGCGGTGCTCCTCGTCTTCGATTTCATCCAACGCTTGGTAACCGGCAACCTTCGTGTCTCCTACGTCGGGTCACTCATCTGGACTGGCCTCATGCGGGGACTCATAATCGGCCTCGCCGGAATCGGGCTTTCGATGACGTACAGTATTCTGAACTTCGCTAATTTCTCGCACGGGGACTACATCACGAGCGGCGCGTTCTCGGGATGGGCAGTCACGTACCTCATCGCGGGACTCGGAAGCAACAACATCGCGGGATTGTTGCTCGTCGGCGCGGGCGGAACCGTATACGCGAGCAGTCTCGGTATCACGATTGCGACGACGCCGGTAGCCGTCATCCTCGGAATGCTGTTCGCCGGAGCGTTCACCGTCGTGTTGGCGCTTCTTATCGACCGGATCGTGTATCGGCCGATGCGTGATGCGGAGGGTATCTCCCTGCTCATCACGAGCATCGGCGTCGCGTTCGTGCTTCGCTACCTCGTCGTCTTCGTCTTCTCGGCCGAAAGCCGCGGGACGACGGCGATTCAGGACATTCCGTCGTGGAACCTCCTGCTGTGGGACGGGACGGTACGGGTCACGGCACACGACCTGACGATACTCGTCTGTACGGTGGGATTGATGCTCGGCGTGCACGTGCTGCTCCAGCGGACGAAGCTCGGGAAGGCGATGCGCGCGATGGCCGACAACGAGGACCTCGCTCGCGTTACCGGGATTCCGACCGAACAAGTCATCCGCTGGACGTGGATAATCGGCGGCGCCCTGACCGGCATCTCGGGCTTCCTGCTGGTGCTGTGGCGCGGAACCATCGTCTTCCAGTTCGGATGGCTCCTCCTGTTGCCCATCTTCGCCGCGGTCATCCTCGGCGGCATCGGGTCGATTTACGGCGCGATCCTCGGCGGATTGGTCATCGGTCTGACGTGGAACCTCGCCATCATCTGGATTCCCAGTGACTTCGGCCGTGCCGCCGCGTTCGGCATGATGATCCTCATCCTGCTGTTCAAGCCACAGGGACTGTTCGCAGGGAGGACGACGGCATGAGTTCGAGCGTCCGCGATTTCGAGATCAACGACACGATGCTCATCCTGGGCGCTCTGTTGGCCATCTACGTGCTGTATCTCGTGGGAGGCACACTGCTCGGCTACTCGCTTCGCGGCCAGTTGAACTCCCTCGCACGGCTCACGTTCCTCATCGGCGTGTACGGGATGTTGGCGCTCGCGTTGAACCTCCACTGGGGGTACACCGGGCTGTTCAACATCGGTATCGCGGGGTTCATGGCCGTCGGATTGTACACGATGGCGATGATCTCGAAACCGCCAGCGAGTGCGAGTGCCGGTGCCGCGACCGTTTCCGGTCTCGGCCTCCCGCTGTGGGTCGGTATCCTCGGTGGAATGCTCGCCGCGGCGATTCTCGGCCTGTTGGTGGCGCTTCCGGCGCTTCGGTTGCGCGCCGACTATCTCGCGATCGTTACCATCGCGACGTCCGAAATCATCCGCTTCATCGTGACGTCGAACCAGTTCCAGACGTTTACGATTCCAGGGAAGCTTCACTACCTGGGAATAACGATTCCCCTGCCGTGGAACGCGGTTCAGCTCGGAACCGGCGGCGGTCGCGGACTGTTGTTGAATTTCACCGACCCTCTCGACCCGCTGTTCAACAGCGGCCCGTACAAGGCGATAGAACACGCACTCGATCCGCTCGTCGGCGGTTCGTCCGGTCCGGTTCTGGACTCGCTGACGTACGCGATCATCCTGTTGCTGTTCGTCGTGGCCTACTACTGGCTGATGAAGCGAACCGGCGAATCGCCGTTCGGGCGCGTGCTCAAGGCCATCCGTGAGGACGAACAGGTCGCGAACTCCCTCGGGAAGGACACCAACCAGTTCAAGATCAAGTCGTTCATGCTCGGATGTGCGCTGATGGGGCTCGCGGGTATCCTCTGGCAGATGCGCCAAGGTGCCATCACGCCTACCTCGTTCAAGCCGCAGGTGACGTTCTTCGTGTGGTTGGCTCTCATCATCGGCGGTGCCGGGTCGAACACCGGGAGCGTCCTCGGCGCGGCGATATTCGCCGGGTTGCTGTATCAGGGACCGCTTTACCTGAAGAACATCATCAGGGGATCGATTCAGGTTCCCACCGCTCCGAACTCCTTTGCCGGTGCGGTCGGCCCGATATTCCACGGCAACATCATGCCGTTCATCTCCTACATGATGGGTAACATCAACGCGCTCCAGTTGGTCCTCATGGGTTGTGTCCTCATCTGGATCATGCACCACCGGCCGGAGGGCGTCCTCGGCCACCGCAAGGAGGAAGCGGCGAGCATTCCGCTCCTGCGCCCCGGTGGTGGCTCCGGCGGTCCGAAACCGGATGCAGCGACGGACGGAGGTGAGGAGCAATGACCGCGAGCGAAACCGAAGACACCGACGATGCGAACTCGCTCGACATCGGAAACGAGGTCGCCGACCTGAGCGAGACGCCGCTCAGGGTCGAGAACCTCCGGAAAACGTTCGGCGGCATCACCGCCGTCGATGGAGCGACGTTCTCGGTCGAACAGGGCTCGTTCACCGGCCTCATCGGCCCGAACGGGGCCGGGAAGTCCACGACGTTCAACCTCATCACAGGGGTCTATCAGCCGGATAGCGGTTCGGTGTACTTCAACGACCGCGACATCACGGGAATGCAACCGTACCAAATCGCGGACCGTGGCATGGTCAGAACGTTCCAGATCGCCCGCGAACTCTCCGAGATGACCGTCTTGGAGAACATGATGCTCGCGCCGAAGGGACAGGAGGGCGAAGCGCTCTGGCGGTCCGTGACGCCGGGGATGCGAAGCGACGTCCGCAAACAGGAAGAAGACGTGCTCGAACGAGCGTGGCAGATGCTGGAGTTCTTCGAGATCGACCACCTCGCGGGCGAGTACGCGGGCAACCTCTCCGGCGGCCAGCGGAAACTGCTGGAGATGGCGCGGGCGCTCATGACCGACCCGCAGATGGTTCTGTTGGACGAACCGCTCGCGGGTGTCAACCCGTCGCTGGAGAAGAAACTGCTCAAACACGTTCACGAACTCCGTGAACGCGGCTACACGTTCCTGCTCGTCGAACACGACATGGACGTCATCATGAACAACTGCGAACACGTCATCGTCATGCACCAAGGAAAAGTACTCGCCGAGGGTGAACCCGCGGCGATCCGTTCGAACGATCAAGTCATCGACGCCTACCTCGGGGAGGAGATCTGATGGCGCTGCTCGACATCGACGGACTGGACGCGGGGTACGGCGAGGACTTACAGATCCTCTCTGACGTCGATATGCGCGTCGAGGACGGCGAATACGTCACCATCGTCGGCCCGAACGGTGCGGGGAAATCGACCGTGATGAAATCCGTCTTCGGGTTGACGACGTACATGGGCGGCAGCATCACGTTCGCCGGTACGGAGATTCACGGCGACGCACCCGAGGACATCATCCACCTCGGACTGGGGTACGTGCCCCAGAACGACAACGTGTTCTCGTCGCTCACCGTGGAAGAGAACCTGGAGATGGGGGCGTACATCCTGGACGAAGTCCCGGAGGACGCCATGCAGGAGGTGTTCGACCGCTTCCCGATACTGGACGAGCGCCGGGAGCAGAAAGCGGGAACGATGTCCGGCGGCCAACAGCAGATGTTGGCGATGGGTCGGGCGCTCATGCTCGACCCCGACCTGCTGATGCTGGACGAACCGAGTGCAGGGTTGGCTCCCGACCTCGTCGCCGAGATGTTCGACAAGGTGGACGAGATCAACGACCACGGGACTGCCATCCTGATGGTCGAACAGAACGCGAAGGAGGCGCTCCGACGCTGTGACCGCGGCTACGTGCTCGTGCAGGGTCAAAACCGCTTCATGGATTCCGGCGACGCGCTGCTGGCGGACGACGAGGTCCGACAGGAGTTCCTCGGCGGATAATCTCGTCGGGAAGTCCGGGCGTTTTCCCCGCGGATACTCCCACACCTTCTCGTTTCACCGTGCCACAATTGCCAAGGACCAGCACCGCGTGTCATCGTCATGATTCGCTCACGGCGGAGCGGTTCGGCCGTCGCACTCGTGGCCGTCCTCGTGCTCGCTCCCGTTCTCGTTTCCGGCGCACCCGTGCCGACGACATCGGCTTCCGCGTCCCAATCCGCCGAGACCGCGTCCCAGTCCGCCGACGCTGCTCCGACGTCCCTCGATTCCTGTACGCGAATAACTCGCTCCGGCCACTACGTCCTCTCCGACGACATCGAAACCCGTCAGCGGGCGTGTCTTCGGATCGAGGCCGACGACGTGACCCTCGACGGAGCGGGGCACGTCGTGGACGGACGGGTGTTTCGGGATGGAACTGCGGGCATCGCCGTGACGGGTCGGAACGTCACGGTTCGAAACGTCACGGCCATCAACTGGACGTTCGGCATCGAATACGAGAACGCCAGCGCCGGAACGGTAGCGAACGTGACGACGTGGCGAACCGCGGACGGGGTCTCGGTGTTACGCTCCCCGGAGACGTGTCTCCGGCGGGTGACAGCGACGAACGGGTTCACGGGAATCGCGATGAGCGACTCGAACGGGAGCCGAATTTCGGACAGCGATGTCCGCGATACGAGTTCGTCGGGCGTGTTCGTCTCCGACTCCGAAGACGTGTCGCTGGCGAACGTCTCGGTCGTGCGAAGTAAGATCGGCGTGGCGCTGGCCGGGGTCCGAAACGGAAGCGTGACGGACGTGGTCGTTCGCTCGACCGAGGACGGTATTCTGCTGGTCGATTCACACGACAACACGATACGGAACGCGACGCTGACGAACCCGGACGGCAGCGCAGTCGTGACGCGTTCGAACGCGAACGCGAACGACAATCCGATCGTCGGTAGCCGTGGGAACTGGACGACACGCGACGCGTCGAGGACGCACGCGAAAAACGGGCGAGACCGTGGCGCTTAGCTCAGCGCTTGCTGGATGACGGCCGTGTACGACGATTCGCCCTTGTTGAACGCGACCTGTTTGCTCACCGAACCGCCTTGGCTCGACGTGAATTTCTTCGTGAACTGATTCGATAGCTGCTGGCCGTAATCGTTGTTCACGTACAGCGTCGCGGCGGTTTTCGCCCCGAGTCGTTCCGCCGCAATCTGCGCCATTATCGCACCCTGAAGCAAGTCACTCGGTGCGGTTCGGAAGATGAAGTCGTTATCCTTCAGGTTCGTGACGGTGACCGCCGTGCTCGACGGCGAACAGCCCACGATCTGATTCGGGACGAACACCTCGGTCGCGACCGGGATGTAGTTCCCCGAGGACGCCGGGCCGGAGATGGCCGGGAAACCGGCGTTGACGAGCGCGTTCGCGCCGCTGAGCGACGCCTGTCGGTCGGTCTGTGTGTCCTCGACCTGCGTTTGAACTTCGAGGTCGACGTTCCCGTCGTTCACCTGCTTGATCGGAATTTGCGACGCCTGCACCATCGGTCCACCGACCGACGCGAGGTCCCCGGTCTGCGGGAGCAGGATTCCGACTTTGATCGTTCGGCCCATTCCACCCGGGGCGCTGTTCGCCTCGGGTCCACCCGGTTTGCTCGTGAACTCCCGCGTGTTGACGACTTTGATGCCGTCCGGCGTCTGCGGTGCGAACTTCCAGACGTCGTAGGCGGCGGACGCCGGACCGCCGTGTACGTCGAAGTTCGTCGAACTCGATGCGCCTTGGTAGTTGATATCGTCCCCGTTCGCTGCGGCTTTGACGGCGTCCACGAAGTTCGCTGGACCGAACTCCTTTCCGGGTGGGTTGGCGACCCGACGCATCTGGTCGCGGATTTTGGTCCCGTCATTCGCCCCCGCCGCCGCGTTGGCGAGGACGAGGATGGCGACGGAGTCGTACGATTGGGCCGTGAAGACGCTCGGTGGTGCGTTGTACTGCTCTTGAAAGAGCTTCGTGAACGCCTGCTGGTTCGGCCCGGCGGCGGCGGGTGCCGTCCCGGTGACGTTTTTCATGTCGTTGCCGACTTCCTTCGGTAGACTGGCGCTCTGTAACCCGTCCGGAACGAGGACGGGCACGGATTGTCCGGTCCCGTAGAAGTCGCGGAATAGCTGAATCCCGCTTTCCGGATAGCCGATGACGGTGAGCATGTCCGGCCCACCCCCCTGTTGCAGGGTTCCCATCAACCCGACGGTACTCGTTGCACCTACCGCTCGGAGGTAGGTGCGGCGGTCGATTTTGTGACTCATACCCGGTGGGAGTCTCAACGTTCCGAGGCAAAAATGTATCTTAAACTATCATTATAGATGTCGCTCGATTCATCGGATGCCGACCGATACAGTAGGGGCGACGGTTTCCATCGAAAACGGTCGAACGAGAGGGGAGCTTAGCTCGAACCGGTCGCCTTTTTGATGACGGACGTGTAGGAAGATTCACCCTTGTTGAACGACACCTTCTGTAGCACCTCCCCGTCGTACTTGTCGGTGAACGTTTTGGAGAACTTGTCCGACAGTTGTTGGCCGTAACTGTTGTTCACGAACAGCGTCGAGGCGGTCTTGCCACTGAGCTTCTTGGATGCGACTTGCGCCATCACCTTGCCTTGCAGCAGGTCGCTCGGTGCGGTCCGGAAGACGAAGTCGTTGTCGTCCAAGTTCGTCACGGTCAGCGCCGTACTGGACGGCGAACAACCGACGACGCCCTGTTTGATGTACACCTGCTGGCTCACCGGGATGTTGTTCCCTGAGGATGCCGGGCCACAGATGGCCGGGAAACCGGCGCTAACGAGCGCGTTCGCGCCGCTGAGCGATGCCTGTTTCTTGGTCTGTGAGTCCTCGACCTGGGATTTGACCTTGATGCTGATGCCCGCGTCGTTCACTTGCTTTACCGGCATCTTCGCGGCTTTGATCATCAGGCTCCCGGTCGAACCGAGGTCACCTGTTTGTGGAAGCAGGATACCGACCTTGGCGGTTCGGTTCTTCCCACCGGGTGAGCTATCGGCCATCTTGCCGCTCGGTTCTCCCTCGAAGGTGATGGTGTCCTCCGTCTTGATCCCGCCGTCGGCGCTCGAATCGAACTTCCAGACGTCGTAGGCCGCGGACGCCGGGTCGCCCTTCTTATCGAAGTCTACGACGCTGGACGCGCCTTGGTAGTTGATGTCTTCGCCGCGTGCGGCAGCTTTGACGGCGTCCACGAAGTTCTCCGGTCCGTACTTCTGTCCGCCGGGATTGGCGACCCGTCGCATCTGGTCGCGGATCTTGCCCCCGTCGTTCGCCCCCGCCGCCACGTTGGCGAGGATGAGGACGGCGACCGCGTCGTAGGAGTGGGAGTTGAACACGCCCGGTTCGCGGTTGTACTCGTCCTTGTACATCTGATTGAACGCCTTCTGATTCGGCCCGGACGCCGCAGGGGCCGTTCCAGTGAGGTTCGCCATATCGTTGCCGACGTTTTTGGGCAGCGTCGAATCCCGCAACCCGTCGGGGACGATTATCTTTTGGTTTCCGTCGGTGCTCTGGTAGTAGTCGCGGAACAGTTGAATTCCGCTTTCAGGGTAGCCGATGACGTTGAGAACGTCGGGACCACCGCTGTTGTCGCCGCCTCCGCCGCCGTTTCCGTCACTACTGCTCTTGCTGGTACTGCTGTCGTCGCCGGCACCGCCACCGCCGATACAGCCTGCGAGACCGGCAATTCCGGTTGCACCCAGTCCCTTCAGCACGTCACGTCGATCGATATCATATCGCATGGACAGCCATGGGTCTCGACTCAGGCGATATAAATCTACCTTTCCAGATTATTAACACTCGCAGATATTGACTATAAATATTAATAATTAATAATTTTAATAGGTCCCGGAGTGATTCGGGTTTCGGAAAACTCGAATCGCTAAAATTCGCGACAGTCGGCACAGACCAACTGGCCGTTGACGTTCGTCAGATCGTGCGTCAGCGCGCCACAGACCTCACAGATGCTTTGACCCTCGTATTCGGTCCCGCCGTTCGTTCCCATCCGGTTTCCGAGGTCCCCTTGGTCGATTTCCCGTTCCTGTGTTCGCGAGATGCTCGACGGGGACGTCGAAGCCGAAATCACGTCCCGTTCGGTGAGCACCCCGAGCAGTTCGTCGTCGACGGTGACGATGATCCGGCGAATCCCCTGTTGAGCCATCATCCCCGCGGCGTCGGCTACACTCCGGTCGGGTTGCACAGAGAGCACGGGTTTCGACATCGCTTCCGAAACCGTCGTTTCCATCGGGTCGTCTTCGTTCGCGACGAGGGCGATCACGTCCGATTCGGTCATGATACCGACCGGTTCGTGACCCCTGAGAACGACGACGCTCCCGACTCCTTCGTCGTGCATGAGACGAACCGCTCCGAGAACCGAATCTGATTCACTGACGCCGACGTATTCCCGCGTCATCACGTCCCGCACGATAACTTCCGCATCCATGTGTGAACAGTTGACATGGTCGTTCTAAAAAGTATCCCCGGCACCTTTATTCCCACGTCCAGCGAAAGGTACTAGCCGATTTTTCGCCGACGAACGATGCGATTCGAATCCGATTCGAATCGATTTATCAGAGTCCGACTACTCGAATTCGATCCTGCTTCCGGTCGCTCGACACGTCTCCAAGGCGTGCTTCGCGTCCATTCCGGCGGTTTGCGGGACTCGCCCCGTGCCGACGCCGACTTTCAGTTCGACTTCGACCGTCTCCTCGACGTGCTCGATGACGTCCTCGTAGTCCGATTCGTCCATGTTCGGGCAGACCGCGATGACGTTGTCGCCGCCGACGAAGAACGACAGGGCGTCGTGTGCCTCGCGCATGTATCGCATCAGTTCCGCGTAGCCCTGTTCGATGTGGATGAAGGAGTCGAAGGCGTTCACCTCGTCGGTGTAGTTGCCCGTCATGTCGTTGACGTCGAAGTGAGCGAGCTGCACGTCGTCGTCGGTTCTGAACTCCTCGTCGATCGTCCGCCCGTCGAGGATTTCGCGGCGCGAATGATCCTGCGCGCTCCCGGCGTCCTGCAGCAGTTCCGTCGCATCTTCGAGCGCCTGAATCGGACTCGTTCCGGTGGCGACGCTCAAACTGACGGTTACGGGGTAGCGATTTCCGACCGATTCCTGCACGAGCGCGTGATCGGACAACGAGAGACCGTTCGTCACGGCCACCATGTTGTCGAAACGGGTGAAGAAGACGTACCCGTCCCGGTTACCGATGAGTTGGGAGAGGTCGGCGTACAATCGCGATTGAAGCGTTTGGAGGTCGACTTCCCGACGCGGTTCCGGCGTCACGGTCCACGGCCCGTAGTTGTCGATTTGTATCAACGTGAGTTGGGCGTTCGTCACTGTTGGTCGGGAGTTGGGCACACGGTATTATAAGCGAACCTAATCGTGATTTGCGTCTCAAAAATGAGACTCGACCGAACCGATCAGATTCCACACTAATCCCGAAGTCGGGGGATTCAAATCGTCGTTTCCCCTGCACCCCACAATGAGTATTCCGTCGTTCGTCATCGGTATCGCCGGGGGTACCGGCGCGGGGAAGACGACAGTCGCCCGTGAAGTCACGGAATCCCGGAGCGATTCGGTTACCCGGATTCCGTTGGACAACTACTACAAGGACCTCTCGCACCTCGATTTCGAGGAACGCGCCGAGGTGAACTACGATCATCCGTCGGCGTTCGAGTGGGAACTGCTGCGTGAACACCTCGATTCGCTCCTTTCCGGACAGGCCATCGAGATGCCCCAATACGATTTCAGCGTTCACAACCGGAAGGACGAACGCGTCACCGTCGAACCGACGGACGTGGTCGTGCTCGAAGGAATCCTCGCGCTGTACGACACCGACGTCAACGAGATGCTCGATTTGCAGGTATACGTCGAAACCGACGCCGACGTTCGAATTCTCCGCCGAATCGAGCGGGACGTGGTGGACCGCGGCCGCGACCTCGAAGGCGTCATGGACCAGTATCTTTCCACGGTAAAACCGATGCACGAGCAGTTCGTCGAACCGACGAAAAAACACGCCGACCTCATCATTCCCGAGGGGGCAAACCGGGTCGCGGTCAACCTCCTCGAAGAGAAGGTCCGTGCGGAGACGCGTTCGGAACGCGCGTGGGAAGTCGAGGAGGAACTCCGTCTGCCGGACCGTGACGTGGAACGAATCGATCAGACCGACCGACCCGAGCGAGATAGCCGTCCGGAACGAAGCGGCCGAAGTGACGCGAACGAGCCACCCGCTGCGACACCCAACGGTGGCGGCGAACGATGGCGCTCGTCGAAAGAATCGAAGTGAGTTACGCGTTACGCTCGTTTCTTTTCGGGGTTCTCTCCGACCGGGTGGTAGTCCCAGAACCCGCCGGATCGCATTCCTTTGCCGACTGCTTTGTGGAAATCTGTGATCGTCTCGTACTCGTCTTCCTCGACGTGGTCGAAGATGTCGGCGACGCTGACGACCTTCTCGTAGTTGATTCGGATCGGTTCGTCGGCGTGTGCTTCGACGAACTCCTCGCGTTCGAGCGGGAAATCCTCGTCTTCGTCTACTTTCTTCGCGAGGATAGCCATACCGTACTTCCGTCCTCCCTCGCTCCCTTCTTCACCGTCAGGGTCGTGGGGCCAGTCCATGCTCGCACGTTTCGTTGAGGGGGCAAAAAGGATTGCTTTCTGTCCTACTCGCTCGGCGCGGTAAGCCCCGTCTCGACCAAACTACGATGTCCGCGGCGCAGTCGTTCGGACACGGCTTGGTGTGAAACACCCAACTCCTCGGCGAGGTCCTTCGTCGTCGCGTTTCGCGGTATCTCGTAGTACCCCCTGTCCATCGCGCTTCGCAACGTTTCGTACTGCTGTTCGGTAAGCTTGTGTGACTCGTCCAGCAGCGTCGTTCGCTTGTGAACGTTCTGTACTTCGATCGGTATGCCGGTGTCTTGGCAGGATTCGTACACTGTCGAAAGCGTGTCGCGGTCCACAAACTGGATACGGAAACTCCACCGATTGTTCGCGGCACGTGCGGTAAGGACGGTCGTATCGCCCATCGAAATCACGGAAAGCGTTTCGGCAACGTCGGCACCCCACCGCATGGAAAACAACCCCCTACCGTTCAACTTCGTCAATAGTTTGGCGTCGGTGACGGTTCCATCGTCGTCGAACGCCGTCTCCACGGTCGAAATATCGGTCGCGGTCGCGCGCAACTGTGGCATCACGTATTCCGCTTGGTGTGCGACGACTCCCACGACTTCGAACCTCGCACCGGGCACCTGCGAAAACGTTTCGCGGAGTGCAAACTCGCTGGTCGGGAGTGCAATCTCTGCAATCGTACTCACCCGAGTGAGAAGCAACAGTATCCAGTTCGCTGTTCTGCTTGCTAATTCATGCTGCTTTAAGAAACGCGGGATACGTCACATAACTAATTTCGTGTGGATTTCACTTTAGCTGGTGTATAATTAACTGGATAGGGTCCTGACCTTCTGGATATATGGTGCGGCACATACGGGGGAGATGAGAATCATGTCAGGCTCTTCATCCGGCGGTTTTATCCAGGGAATACTCATCGGCGGCGGCGTCGTTTTCTTCGTTGCTGGTCTCATCATCGTCGCGGGGATTCCCGGCGGAATCCTCGGACCAGCAGGTAGTACGAACGGTGGCGCGAACGCTTCACCGGGAACCTCGCCAGCCACGACCAGCGTGGAGGCGACGTCCACCGCGGCGACGACCACCCAAACGACGAAATCAGCCACCACTACGCCGAAAACCACGGCGACACCGACGAGTACGACGAGTACAACGACGTCGACCACTTCGACCACCCAGACGACACAACTGCAGAAGACGGTCCGCTATCGTGTCAACGTCGGTGGCCCACAGCTCAAATCCTCCGACGGCGGTCGGTATTGGCTCGCGGACACCGAGGATAGCCCGTCGCGATTCAACAACGCGCGTATCAGTGGTAGCCACACGAACAGCACGAACGATTACATCTCGATGACGTCCGCCGTCCCGTCCGGAACGCCCAAAGCCATGTTCCAGAGTCGGCGGTACGACGCCGACGTCGATGGAAAGCCGAGCGACGACACCGAGATGCAGTATCGGTTCCCGGTGCAGAACGGCCGGTACGAGGTCCGGTTGTACTTCGTCGAGAGCTACTTCGACAAACAGAGCTACAAGAAGAAAGGCCCGCGTAAGTTCGACGTCGAAATCGAGGGCAAGCGCGTCCTCAAAAACTACGACATGTTCAAGGAACTCGGTCACAACCGCGGCACGATGAAGTCGTACACGGTGACCGTCCGCGACGGCGTGGCCAACGTGAAGTTCATCCACGAGAAGGAGGACCCGATGCTCTCGGGCATCGAAATCGTCCGCGTTCAGGGCGGCAAGCAGAAAGGTGGCAAACAAAACGACCGTCAGTCGAACGACGTGAATTCGGCCCAGAAACTCGCCCCCGCTTCCAAGTCGAACTGACCCGCCGGTTTCCCCTGATTTTCCCGTACGCCGACCGTTTCAGAACTGTTGTAAACTCCCGTCCGACCCGTTCATCGACCTGTGTTCCGCACGTCGTGCGAAATCTCCGGTCCATTCCGAACATGACTCCTGTTCCGTGTCTCCACTAATCGTGCGAGATACCGTGAGACCAATAGTTGAACAGATGAACAACTGTTCAACTATCCGCTCGATCCCGGTGAGACGTTTCGTGTCGCCGTCGGTCCGTGACGGCTCCCGAATTACGGATTTGGATGCCGCTTTCCCGCTCTGCCGAGACGAGCACCGGGATGCGGCGCTCGTCGGGTAATCGCGTAAAAAGCGGTGGGAACCCGATTCGAACAACGTCCGAGAACCTGTGCAGTGCGCAGGTTCTCGGTCTAATTCAAAATCCCATTCGTCGTACTCAACGCTCACGGATTTGTTCGCGTTGAGAACGGTGGGAATGGGATTTGAACCCATGAGGCATGACGCCACCTGCTTTCAAGGCAGGCGCAATAGGCCGCTCTGCCATCCCACCGCGAGAGTGTCGATTTACCCCAATGCCCTGCTGCGATTTTACGCCTTCAGGACGTGAAGCGAGAGATAACGGTTCGCAGTACCGAAGCCCGACTGAACGAACTCGGAAACCACGAAACCGCCGTTCGTGGGGTGTATCACCAAGTGTGAGGTGGAGAAAGTTGAAGGTATCGTTCTCATTCCCGAACCAACCCGACGACAGCACGATGACCGGAGGCTAATCGCGGACAAAAACGACCGGAAACGACCCGCCAAATGGATCACTCGGGGGGATGATCGACTTCCATCTGCTCCCCATCTCCGTACAGTCCCCCCGGTTGGTTATCGGGTTTCCCGGTAGAATTATTGTCCGCGAACGAGAATTTCGACCATGTCCTCCAAGAAAGCAGTCGGCGTCGCACCACTCGTTACTGGACTTCTACTTGCAAGCCAGTCATTCGATCAATCAGTCCTGAGTCATCCGTCTCTGTCGTCAGTGAGCGGGATGGTAGGGAGCCTCGCAGCTATCTTCGTCGGTATCGGTATTCTATCCGGTAGGTGGGGCTTCGATGTCGAAACGGATTCGTCCAGTCAAACGGTTTCTACCGTTCTCGTTCTGATTGCCTTGGTAGCCTTTATTCTCGGGTTCGCACTGACTGTGGCCTGATTTTTCGGCGAGAGGTCGTATCAGCTACCCATCTTCGAAATCTCCGGCTAGAATCCAACTGACCTGTTTTCGGTCCGGGCACAATAGGCCGCTCTGCCATCCCACCACGGTTCGCTCTACTCGGCACCGCTTCTACGTACAGCCTGTCTCGGGTCAACGACGTATCCGACGCAACGAATTGCGCGGCTGAAATATTATCCCAAGACATCGTACCATAAGCGTTTAATTCCCCAGGTGCATTTCCCGGAGTACGATGCCATCATTGGATTTCGAGCCGATGACGTACGAGGAGTTGCCGGAGGAGCGGCGACCCACGTTCAAACAGGCGCTTTTACCCGTCCTTGCGACCATCGTCTTTCTCGCGGTTGGGTCGGCGTTGCTGGGGATGGACCCGCACATGCCGTTGCTCTGGGCCATCACGTTCACCGGCCTCGTCGGGTACTACGTCTTCGGCTACTCCTGGGAGGAACTGTACGATGGACTCGCCAACAGCCTGATGATGGGCTTGCAAGCGATTCTCATCCTGTTCTCGATTTACGCGCTGATCGCCACGTGGATCAGTTCCGGCACGATTCCGGGGCTGATGTACTACGGACTGCAACTGCTCTCCCCGTCCGTCTTCCTGCCCATAACGGCGATACTGTCGGGACTCGTGGCCTTCTCCATCGGGTCGTCGTGGACGACGGTGGGGACGCTCGGCGTGGCGTTCATCGGTATCGGGTCAGGGCTCGGGATTCCCGCGCCGATGACCGCCGGAGCGATTCTCTCCGGCGCGTACGCGGGTGACAAACAGTCGCCGCTCTCGGACACGACGAACCTCGCGGCGGCGGTGACGAACACCAAACTGTACGACCACATCAACCGGATGCGAACCGGGACGCTGCTGGCGTTCGGCCTGTCGGTCGTCCTCTTCGCGTTCTTCGGTCTCCAAGCGAGCGGTGGCACCGAGGGCGGCAAGGCCGCCGCCATCCAGCACGCGCTCTTGGGAACGTACTCCATCTCGCCGCTGGTGTTCGTCCCGCTGGTCGTCACCTTCGGACTCGCGCTCTACGGCTATCCCGCCCTCCCGTCGCTCATCGCGGGCATCTTCTCCGGCGCTGGGACGGCCATCCTCGTGCAGGGGATGTCGTTCACCGCCGCGTGGAACGTCGCTCTGAGCGGAACCGCCCCAAAAACGGGGATGAAACTGGTCAATAACCTGCTCGCCAACAGCGGCATCAGCGGGTCCGCGTGGACCATTGCAGTCGTCGTGCTCGCGCTCGCGCTCGGCGGACTGCTGGAGAAGACCGGCGTCCTCGCCACCCTCGCGTACTACCTCTCCCGGGGGCTCAACAGCACGGGCTGGTTGGTCTTCGGAACCGGAATCTCGGCCACGTTGACGAACCTGCTCACGGCCCAGCAGTACATGAGCATCGTCGTCCCCGGCATGACGCTCCGGAACGTCTACGACGAACACGGGCTAGATAGCAGCGAACTCTCGCGGGCCGTCGAGGCCGCCGGAACGCCGACGGGTGCGCTCATCCCGTGGCACGCCGGAGCCATCTACATGGCAGCAGCGCTCGGCGTGCCCACGCTCAGCTACGCGCCGTTTTACTTCTTCGGCTTCCTCTCGCCGATCATCCTGTTCGTGATGGCGGCCACTGGCTGGCGCATCGGATCGGAGGATTCGAGCGAAAAACCGAGTGCCGTCGCGTCGGCCGACTAACGAACCTGCACCTTCTCCTGCTCCCGCTACCGAACTACCGTCCGTTTTCCGTTCCTCTCCTCGACGCGAACGCCGAGTTCGTGGAGATACGACGCCGTGTTCACCGGGACGATTCGCTCGGCGGCGATGCGCGAATTGAGAAGTGGAATCAACGAACACAAATCCGCCCCCGTCTCGACGCTCGTCATCGCTGGCAGGTAGTCCACGTCGTGACCGGCATCAACGGCGCGCCGGGTCGCGGTTTCGAGCTCAGGCGGCGTGTACACGTCCGCGAAGTCGATGGTGTCCGTCGCGCCGAGATAGTAGAGGCGTCCGTCCGCGGCGGGGCCGAGGACGACCTCGCTCCGCCGGAGTTTCATCGCCGCGCTGTCGATCTCCTTTCGCGTGAGCATCGGCGCGGTACCGTCCACGATAGCGACCGAAGCCACCTCTTCCTCTTCGAGCAAGTGCGTCGCCGTGTTTCCGGCGCGTCCGGAGAGCGTCTCCCCGACCTGTACCTCGAAACGCACGTCGTCCGTCCCTTCCAGCGCCTCGTCGGCAAGTGCACGTAGCTCCTCCTCGGAACTTTCGTCGCCCGCATACTCGTCCGGAATCGCCTCGTCGGGTCGGTAGTTGACGAGCAGTTCGCCGCCGCTGTTCGCCACGGCGACGAAGGTGTCCTTCAACATGGCGGCGTACAGTTCGGCCGCCTCGCTCGCGGAGAGCGGCGACGTTTCGGCGAGTTCCGGGAGGACGAACCCTTCGCGTGGCGGGTCGGCCAACACGGCGATGGTGGTCATACCCGCCCGTCGGTTCGGGAGCGCCTTGAAAGGCACCATTTTATGCCTCCACCGACCCGATTTCGACCATGGACTGGACGAAACCCCTCGGTCTGCTCGGCGTCGCCGTTCTCGCGCTACTCGTCGTCGGCGCGCTCGTCTCCCTCGTCATCAACACGCTTTCGGGCACTGCAGCAATCGTAACGGTCGCGCTGCTCGCCGTCCTCATCGCCGGGGTCGCACACGTCGGCGGTCGGTCGAAGCGCTGGCGGCAGAACCCGTACTGGTAACCGATTCGGTCCGTTTTTCGATTCCCCCTCGATTATCGACCCTGTCGTCCCTTCGTCTGGCGATAATCCGTGTCCATCAACTCGTGGAAATGCTGGACGAACGCTTCGGTCTGTTCTTCGGTCTGGTTTTCCGGCCGAATCATCGGGACGAGTTCGAACCCGCGTCCGCGAATCGTCGTCGCGTGGTCCGCTACGATGTCGATGTCGGCCGCCGGTTTCGTCGTGTATTCGGTCGCGATTTCCGCGAGCGCGCCCTCCCCGATGGGGACGAGGATTTCCGGGTTTATCATCCGTATTTCGGCGTTCAGATACGGCTCGCAGGTCATGATTTCTCCGTCCGTCGGTCCCCGCTCGGGATGACGACAGCGGGTCACGTAGGTGAGAAACGCGTTCTCGATCTCCGGTTCCTCGGCGTCCGGCGGGGATTCGTTCAATCCGAGTCGTCCGAGAATCTCCTGTAGTCGCTCCCCCGCCGCGTCGCCGGTGAAGGGAACGCCGGTTTCGTCCGCACCGTCGCCGGGCATCTCGCCGACGAACAGAAAATGGGCGTCCACGTCGCCGTAGCCGTGGACGACCTGCTCGCGTGTTTCACACAGGTCGCAGTTCGTGCAGGCTTCATCCATCCCAAACGGGTTCGAGCGTTCCTCCTGCTTCGCGTTCATACCCCCGATTGTGCCGCGAGCCTAAAAGGGGCTACTCCTTGACGAGCGCGAGAAACGACTCCGCCCATCGTGCACCGTCCCGAACCGAGACGCGATGGTTTCGCTCGTCGTAGTCGATGAGGCCCGCTGAGTCGAGTTTCGGGAGGTGAAGCTGATACAGCGTCGAGTAGTACTTGCGGTGTTGGTTATGCGTCGATCCTCCGCCCGGTCCGAGGCGTGCGACTGCAGTCGCCAATTCGTTGATGTCGACCGCATCCTCGGTGTCGAGGAGGTACCGAAGCACGTCACGTCTGCGTCTCGAACTGAGTGCCTCGAATAGGGTATCGAGCGGCGGTCCGTCCCGGGGCGCAGGCTGTGGACTTGCCGCGTCGTTCGCGTCGTTCGTGCCGTTCAGTTCGACCGTCTGGTCCACGAGCGCCCGAAACGGGGCGACAGCCGAGATATCGACCGCCGAAATCTCCGACGGTTCCTCACAGTAGAAGTAGCCGACTGCGTCGGCATCCGTGAGAAGGTTCGAAACGTCGTGGAAGAATGGAATCATCTCGTGGAGCGAAACGTGTTCGGTCGGGGTTGTGAGCGAGTCGAAGACGAGCACCGTCTCGCCGTCCGACGCCGCCAGTGCGGATGCAATCGCCTCCCGAACCCCGTCGAGGTCGTTCGGCCGTTCGACGGTTTCGACGACTCGCGCGGATCGCTCGTCGGGCGGGGTATCCGCCGTCGAGTCGTCCATCGTCGATCCGTCCGCCGTCGAGCGCATCGTTCGCCCGACTTCGATGATCCGAACGAACTCCGGAACCGTTCCGGTACGTCGTCGCCACGCACGCAGGAACGAATCGGCGGATCGGTCGTACGTCACCGCGACCAAGGCGTCCGCTTCGTCGTGGAGGGGTGAGAGACCGTTCGTCCGTTCGCAGTCGGCGGCAGACGTATCGACGAGGACGCTACTTCCGGTCTCGAAATCGTGATCTGTGTCGGTCATGGACGATACGTTCGACGATTGTTCGACTCGTCCGATACCCGTTGGAGGTGGGATACGATGTGGTATATCATTACTATGGGTCATATTGGGGCGGCAGATGTTTTTCGGCCGTTCACAACGCCGTCTTCGGCGTTATGGACGGCGATTCTCTCCGTCCGCGAATTCGGGTGACATCGGTGATTTCATGGATATTTACAGCGACATTGCTATAACAATGTTTCCCATGTTACCGTAGTACCAATGCTATCCGTACGCGCCATACGCATCAATTCGTAATAAAGTTGTCCGTGAATAAATCTAGGCGGACCGAATCTGGCTTCGTGCGCGAGCGGACGATTGCTCGGTCCGTCTTTCGAGTCGTACATCGGTTATCGTTTCCCGAGTCGTCGCTTCCGATACTGTGTTCGTGGAATGGGACCCGGTATCAGTGTCTCACCGTGTTGGGAGTTTCACGAACGAAGACGTGTCCGTTCGAATGAGCGAACACGGTGAGTCCGTCGAAGGGTAACACGATGTGACCGTCTGCTCGTTCCTCCCCTTGGTAGGTATCGGCGAAGAGTGCGTCGAGCGCATCCGGATCGACCACCTCCATCAACGGGATTCGGGTGGCGGTCGGGTCCACGTTTCGAATCGCGGCAATCGATTCGATGACGACTTCGCTGAGCGCTCTCGATGTGGTATCATAACAGGTGTGGTATCCACGAGGATTCGATGTGACGAGCGTCGGCCCTCGTTCTCCGTTGTCACCGCCCGCATTCGTTCTGTTCATCTACGATACGATGATATTCTCTCCCTCAAACGTTATAAAATTACGTCCCGGGACGACTACTCGGGGCGACTGGGATGGTAGTCGGTATCGTACTCGCCGGGTTGTGCGTCCAGTCGGTCGGGGTTGATTCGGCCACCGAGGAGCATGAAGTCCACGAGCGTCAACGCGAGCATGGCTTCGACGACGGGCACGCCGCGCGGCGGAAGGACGGGGTCGTGTCGGCCGATGACTTGTACTTCCTTCTCCTCGCCAGTCTCCCAATCGACCGTGGTCTGGGTCTTCGGAATGGACGTCGGTGCGTGAAGCGTGACCTCGCCGTAAATCGGTTCGCCGGACGTGATGCCGCCCTGAATCCCGCCGTGACGGTTCTCCATGGGTTTCGGATCCTCGTTCTCGTCGAACTCCCATTCGTCGTTTCTGTCGTGGCCTGCCCATTCGCGCGACTCCCGCCCGAGTCCGAACTCGAAGGCGGTGGACGCGGGAACCGACATCATGGCCTGTCCGAGTCGTGCTTCGACAGAGTCGAAGCGCGGTGCGCCCAATCCACGCGGGACGCCACGGGCCTCGAAGTAGATCGACCCGCCGATGGAGTCTCCCTGTTCCTGATAGTCGTCGATCAACTCGCGCATCTCCTCGGCGGCGTCAGGGTCGGCACAGCGGACCTCGTTTTCCTCGCTGTGTTCGAGCATCTCCTCGAACGTCACGTCGGGCCCGAACGTCGCCGATCTGGTTGACGTGGGCTTTCAGTTCGACGCCGACCGACGAGAGGATTTTCTTGGCGACCGCTCCGGCCGCGACCCAGTTCACCGTCTCGCGCGCGGACGAACCGACCGCCGCCGCCCCAGTTTCGCGTGCCGAACTTCGCGGAGTAGGTAAAATCGCCGTGGCTCGGGCGCGGCGCGGTGATGAAGGGTTCGTACTTCCCGGACTGGGCGTCCTTGTTCTGGATGACCATACCGATGGGCGTCCCGGTGGTGTAGCCGTCCTGAACCCCGCTGTTGATCGTTACTGCGTCGGGTTCGTTTCGACTGGTGGTTATCATCGACTGGCCGGGTTTGCGCCGGTCCAAGTCGGCCTGTACATCCTCCGTCGAGAGTTCGAGACCGGCGGGACAACCGCTGATCGTGACTCCCATCGCCTCGCCGTGGCTCTCGCCGTACGTCGTCACCTGAAAGAGGCGTCCGAATCGGTTTCCGTTCATAACCGTGTCTGTGTGACCGGGGCATTTAGAGGTTACAGACCGCGGAACGTTTCGCCACGGCGGCCGAAAGAAAATTTATACCCGGAACCCCAACACGGAGGCGATGAATCGGCGTCGCTTCCTCGCTTTGACGGGGTTCGCTGGCAGCCTCGCGGGCTGCATTGGCCGCCTCCCGTTCGATGACGAGGACGCCTCGAAACCGGTGAGCCTGCGCGTTCGTAACTACTTCGAAGAACGGCGGGTCGTCACGGTGACGATAAAAGGAAAACGGGGGAAGAAACGATACAAATCCGATTTCTATCTCTTTCCTGGCTGGGTCGCGAACAGACGAAACATCCTCGAAGCGGGCACGTACAAAGTGAACGTTCAACTCGACAACGGAATGTGGCGCACCGCGGAGTGGACGATGGAGGGCTGTGACACGAACGTCATTCTGGTCGATGCCGGTCAGGACGGTGTCGGTATCACCTCGACGTGTCAGAAGCACACGACCACCGAGACGGAGACGTCCTCCGGAAACGAGACGTCCTCCGGAAACGAGACGACGTCCGGGAACGAACCGGTCACCGAGACGGAGATGCCCGTCGGAAACGAGACGACCAGTGAAACGGGAACGTCCGAATCGGAAACGACCTTCTGATTAGCGCTGCACGTCGCCGCCGAGGTCGTAGAGCACCTCGAAGAAGTCGGGAAACGACACGTCGACGTGTTCGGCGTCCGCTATCATCGTCGTCCCGTCGGCCGCGAGACCGGCGACGGCGAGCGCCATCACGATCCGATGATCCGCGTGGCCGTCCACGACGGACCCGACGAGGTCGGACTCGCCGCCGTACACGGTGAGCGCGTCGTCTTCTTCCTCGACTTTCGCTCCCAAGTTCGAGAGTTCCTTCGCCATCACGGTCACGCGGTCGGTCTCCTTGTAGCGGACGTGCTCGCAGTTCTCGATGCGCGTCTCACCGTCCGCGGCGGCACCGAGCGCCGCGATGGTCGGGAGCAGGTCGGGCGTGTCCCCGACGTCCACCGTCGTCCCCGAGAGCGACGACTGTTTGACCGTCAGCACGCCGTCGTTCCGGTTCCAATCGACGTCCCCGCCCATGTCCGCCAGCACGTCCACGATGTATGTGTCGCCCTGTGCACTCGGATACGCGCCCTCGACTTGGACGCTCTCGCCGTCCTCGGCGGCGATAGCACCCGCGGCGAGCAGGTAAGAGATGGACGAGAAGTCGCCGGGGACGTGATACTCCCCGTCGCTCGGTTCGTAGAACTGACCGCCAGCGACCGAGTAGCCGTCCGCTTGCTCCTTCGCGGTGACGCCGAAGTCGGAAAGCAGTTCCAGCGTGATGTCCACGTACGGTGCCGACTTGAGTTCGGTCTCCAGTTCGATTTCCACCCCGTCCTCGGTCAGCGCCCCCGCCATCAGAAGGGACGAGACGTACTGGGAGGACACGTCGCCGGGAATCGAGACCGTCCCGCCCGACACCGGGCCCTTGATGACGAGCGGTGCCTTCCCGTTTCCGCGGCTACTTTCGGCCCGCCCGCCGAGTTGCTCTATCGCCGAGAGCATCGGCCCCTGCGGCCGCGAGCGGAGCGAGGCGTCGCCCGTCAACACGGTGATGCCATCGACCAGCGCCGCGGTCCCCGAGACGAGTCGCGTGGTTGTCCCGCTGTTCCCGCAGTCGAGCACGTCCGCTGGCGTCCCCGGTTCGCCGCCGAAGCCGTCGATTTCGATCGCTTCGCCGGTATCCGTCACGTCGCCGCCGAAGCTTCGACGGCGCGCATGGTCGCCTTCGTGTCCGCACTGATCAGCGGGTCGAACACCAGCGCGCCGCCGGAACAGCCCGCCGCGAGAATCGCTCTATGCGTGTAACTCTTCGACGGCGGTGCGCGCGCCGTCCCCGTGAGGTCCGATTGGGAGATTTCGACATCCATGTGCGGGTCGTCTACCCGAACGGGTATCAGAATACCGCTCCGGAAAATATTTTCCTGAATTTATCGAACGGATGTCATCAGCTGACGGTACCGCTACCTGACGATGGTTACCGGAACCGTCGCCCGCCCCGCCACGTTCTTCGCGACGCTGCCGAACAGCGTTTCGAACCGCTCGGACGCGCCGCGGTGGCCGACGAAGATGGCGTCGTAACCGTTGTCGTCGGCGTACTCCGTGATCTCCTGTACCGGTTCGCCGTACAGCAATCCGGTATCGAGGTTCGTCCCCTCGCGCTCGGCGGCCGCCGCCGCATCGTCCAGCAGTTCCTGTCCGTGCGTTTCGGCGTCCTCGACGTTCGACAGGATGAGATCGCGGTTCGCCTCGGCGAAACTCGTCGGCGGTACGTCGTCCGCCGCGACGATTTCCTCGGGAACGACGACGTGAACCGCCGTCACCGATTGTCCCGTACTCCGTGCGAGGTCGAGTGCGTACCGGAGCGCGTCCATGCTCGCCCCCGACCCGTCGATTGCGACCAGATATCCCCCCATGGTGACTGGTAGTTCGTCGTGTAGGAGGATGTGAATTTCGGTGATACGATTTCGGGAACCGAAATCAAAGCTAGTAGATTTTGCGCAATCGTAATAATTATTTATATTCAACCAGAAACTCGGATTTCGAACATGAAACGCTCGAAGTGGGTAACCTACGGGTTGTTTTTCCTCGGTGTATTCCTCATCGTCGGGGGGGGGTCGTGGCCTGTATCGGGGCGTTCGACCACCAGTTCGCGCTCGATTCCTCGGCGAAGAGCCAGCCCAGTTCGGGTCAGCACGTCTTTCACTACGAGAATTTGAACGAGGATCAAAAACACGTGGTCGATGGTGCAATCGGTGGGAAACAGTACACGCTGGACACTGCCACCACGATTCCGGGTCACGGGCAATCGCTCACCGGCGGGAAGGTGACCGTAGTCAAAGGGGACACGTACTACACCTTCAGCCACGAGACGTACTTCGCCGCGACGAAGCCTCCGGGACTGGCGGTGATTGCGCTAGTTCTCGGTGGAATCGTAGCAATCATCGAGGGGATACGCCGACAGCACTTTTCGCACCGCCGACTTCCGTGGCAGGTCGGCGGATAGGCTCCCATCGTTTTCTATCGTAACGCCGTCTCACAGCCGATTTCCGGGCGATGTTGCCGGAAAGGCGTTCGTTCTCCGACATCGTTTTGGTCGTTGCCTCTGTGACGAAGGACATGGAACAGGACCTCTCGGCACTGGATTCCGCGCTCGATACGATGGACGTCGATGGCTTCCTCATCGACGCCGACTCGACGGATTCCGACCAACTGTATCTCTCGGGTTTCGACGCGCCGGACCCGTTCACGACGCTGTACGCGGACGGCGTTCACCTCCTCGTCTCCAGTTTGGAGTACGGGCGGGCCAAAAAGGAGAGCAACGCGGAAAGCGTCTCCCGCATGTCCGACTACGACTACTTCTCGAAGGTCGCGGAGTACGGTTCCGAGGAGGCGGAGTACCACGTTCTCGCCGAATTCCTCGCCGACGAGGGCGTCGAATCGGTCGCGGTACCCAGTCGGTTCCCGGTCGGCATCGCGGACGGCCTGCGCGAACACGGCGTGACGGTGACGCCCGACGAAACCGCGGTCGTCGAGGGAATCCGTTCGACGAAGACCGACGACGAGGTCGAACACATCCGCGTCGCACAGAAGGCCAACGAGGCGTCCATGCACGCGGCCGAGGACCTGATCGCCGCGGCGACGGTCGAGGACGGCGTGCTCCACTACGAGGGCGAACCGCTGACCAGCGAGCGCGTGAAGGAGGAGATAGAGGTCACGCTGCTGCGCCACGGGGCCGCGCTGGACGAGACCATCGTGGCGTGTGGCTCCGCGGCGCCGACCCGCACAACCGTGGGAGCGGACCGCTCGCCGCCGACGAGGCCATCATCATCGACATCTTCCCGAAGGACAAGTCCTCGAAGTATCACGCCGACATGACCCGGACGTTCGTCAATGGCGAGCCTTCGGCGGAGATTCGGGAGTACTACGAACTCACCCACGAGGCGTTCGACGCCGCCTTCGACGCCCTCGAACCCGGCGCGACGGGCGAGGAGGTTCACGCGGCCGTCTGCGACGTGTACGAGGACGCGGGCTACGACACGCTCCGAAGCAACCCGAACGCCGAGACGGGATTCATCCACAGTACGGGACACGGTGTCGGCCTCGACGTGCACGAACTCCCGAAGGTCAGCCCTAGCGGCGGCGAACTGAAACCCGGCCACATCGTCACCATCGAACCCGGACTCTACGACCCGGCGGTCGGCGGCGTCCGCATCGAGGACATCGCCGTCGTCACCGAGGACGGCTACGAGAACCTGACCGACTACCCGATTCAACTCGTCGTGGACGACGAGTAGGTCGACCACTGTCCAGCCGTTTTCGTTTCTCCCCTACGAGATAGCGGCGGGTTTCTCCCGGTCGAACACGCTTTAGCCCGCGCTCCGAAAAGCGGAACCATGGCCGACGAATTTCGTTCCTTCGAGGGGCTTCGGCGAGCGCTCGCCGAGACCACGTTCGACACCCCACCGGCAATCGTCTGCAACGCACATGTAACCGGTTTGAGCGTCGCCCGCGCGCTCGCCGCACACGACGTTCCCGTCATCGCCATCGACCGAAACGGGAAGGGCGTCGCACCGTACTCCGACACCGTGGACTTCGCCGGGCAGGTGACCTACCCGCTCGACGATTCGGACGGTTTCCGCGAGGACGTGGAAGCATTCGCCGCCGAACTGGGTCACGAACCCGTTGCGTTCCCCTGCATGGACGAGTGGGTCCACGCCTTCGCCGGAACCGAACCCGAGGGCGTTCGATTGCCGTTCGCCGGGCGGGAGACCATCGACGCCGTGCTCGACAAGGAATCCCTGTACGCGAAGGCCGAGCAGTTGGGCGTCCCGTACCCCGAAACGTACCGCCTCTCCGAGACGAGTACCGACGACGCGGCCGACGCCCTTGGCTTCCCGCTGGTCGTCAAACCGGCGCTCAAACGCGAGTTCGAGGAGGCCGTCGGCACCAACGTCATCGAAGTCGCGACCGCGAGGAACTGGCCGACGTGGCCGCGATGGCCGAGGACGCCGGGATCAACGTCATGGCACAGGAGAAGGTGGACATCGCCGTCGGGAAGGACTGCTCGCTCGCCTCCTACGTTCCCGAATCGGGTTCCCCAGTTACCTTCGTCGGCAACGCGCGGGTTCGCTACCCGCAGGCGTTCGGCACGTCGTGTCTCGTTCGCGAGGCCGACCACCCCAAAATCGAGGAGCGCGCGCTGACGGTGTTGGAGGAGACGGGCTACCACGGCATCAGCGAATCCGAGTTCGTCTACGACCGGAACCGGGAGGAGTACGTCCTCCTCGACATCAACACCCGCCCGTGGAAGTGGATCTCGCTTCCCGTTCAGGCCGGTGCGGACCTTCCGGGAGCCGCCTACGCCGAAGCCACTGGGAAGGAATTCGAATTCGACGGCACGCACGACGCCACGTGGGTCTACCTCGCCGATTACCTGAAACTGCTGGCAAGCGATTCCGGTTTCTCGGACGTTCTCTCGGACAACCAGTGGGAGTCGTTGCTCTCCGGTCGGTTCGAACGGGAGCGAGATTTGACCACCGGCGTGTATCGGCCGAGCGACGTGGGGCCGGTGCGTCGTCTGATGAAAACCGAGTTCGGTGGCACCGAGTACTACTGTTCCTGCTAGCGCAATTTTTGGATCTGGTTTTTTCGCAATTTTGGCGTTCACAGCCGTTGGCTGGCGCGTTTGCGGTCGATTGGCGTGCCACGGCTAAGTGGTGTTTTTTCGAGCGACCAGCGGCAGTGAGATACTGAACCATACTGATTTGAACTGAATCGTACTGCTCTGGACTGGTGGCTGAAGCGTTATTTTCTCGTCCGGCGTCGAACGTTCTCGTTCGTTACGCAGAGCGGTGTTTGGTGAGGTTATCAGTGCAGTTTCTGGAAGGTAGACCGCCTCGAAAGCTCCCGCTGGTCGCTCGTCCCTCGCGCGGGCGCACTGGCGTGCGCCACCGTCAGAGCTCTGCTCTGACGAGCCATTCGCTCGCTCCTTCTCACTCACGAAGACATCGTGCGCCGTGCGGTTGGCCCGTATCGGCCCGCCTGTCCAACCGGGTGGCGCGCGCTGGCGGGACGGGTCGGCCGAACTGCTGGCCGACCCGTCCCGCTGACAGCGTGCGAGGGATGACGGAGGGAGCGACAGCGACCGGAGGAATCGGCTGGGGAGGGTGTGGCTGTCGCGGTGCGGTCGGGGTGGGACTGAAAGGGGCCGGCCGTTCGCGCTCGCTTGTTGCTGTGCAGGCCCTATCCGCGGCGGGTGTTGCGGAGAGCGCGGATATCCTGCACAGCAACCGCGAGCGGACGGGGGCTTTCGGGGTCGTCGTCCCAACGGCTGCAATCACAAAGCAACGAAATCAACGTCGTAGCGGACGGACGGGGGCTTTCGAGGTCTGCTTCTCAGTTACTGCGACCGTAAAACCAGCAGATACGTCTTGCCGTACTCCAATCGGGAACTCACAATCGAACTACTCTACAAACTTCCATCGTTCTCCCCGTCGCTGTCGTATGAGATGACGGTGAAGTTGGCCGGGTCCCGCCTACATTTGCCCCGACGTTCCGACTACCACGTACCGAATCACAATGAGCGACGAAACCATCCACTTCAACCTGTTCACGATGAATTCGGTGGAGCACGTGACGGCGGGCAACTGGCGCACGCCGGGCGACCAGTCACACCGCTACACCGAGATGAGCTACTGGCAGGAGGTGGCTCGACTCGCGGAGAAGGGCGGCTTCGACGCCGTGTTCTTCGCCGACGTGCGGGGGATTTACGACGTGTACGGCGGGGAACGAACAACGGCCATCGAGAAGGCGATCCAAACGCCAGCGAACGATCCGGAACTGGTGATTCCGGCGATGGCGAGCGTCACCGACGACCTCGGCTTCGCGGTGACGCGCTCGACCACCTATGTCCATCCGTACCAACTCGCTCGCGAGCTTTCGACGCTGGACCACCTCACGGACGGCCGACTCGCGTTCAACGTCGTCACGTCGTACCTCGAAAGCGCGGCCGAAAACCTCGGTCTCGACGGGCGAATGGAACACGACGCGCGCTACGACCGCGCCGAGGAGTTCATGCAGGTCTGCTATCGCCTATGGGAGGACAGTTGGGAGGACGACGCGGTAGTTCGGGACCGAGAGGCGGGGCGGTACACCGACCCCGAGAAGGTCCACGCCATCGACTACGAGGGCGAGCACTTCTCGGTGCCCGGCCCGCACTCCTGCGAGCCGTCACCACAGCGGACACCCGTCCTGTATCAGGCCGGGTCCTCGGAGCGCGGTCGGGGGTTCGCGGCGAACAACGCGGAGGCGCTGTTCGTCAGCCAACCCACCAAGGATGCCGTCGCAAATTACGTCGAGGACGTGCGGGCGCGCGCCGACGCGGCCGGGAGAAACGGCGAGGACCTCGCCTTCTTCGCTGGCATCGCGCCCATTGTGGGCGAGACGGAAGAAGTCGCGCGGGCGAAGTACGATAAATATCGGAAAAACGTCGATACGGATGCGACGCTGACCCTGCTCGGCGGTTTCATGGACATCGATTTCTCGGAACTCGAACCCGACCAGCGAGTCGAACACATCGAAACCGACGCGATGCAAGGCGCGGTCAACGCCCTGACCAAGCATGCGCCGGAACAGGACTGGACGGTTCGCGACGTGGCGGAATTTTGTGGTCTGGGTTCCACCTCGCCCCTCGTCGTCGGATCCCCGGAAACCGTCGCCGACGAACTGGAGGCGTGGCGCGCGGAGACGGGTGTCTCCGGCTTCAATCTGAAGGAAATCGTCCGCCCCGGGACGCTCCGGGATTTCGTCGAACTGGTCGTACCGGAACTCAGGGAGCGCGGCCTCGTTCGCGAGGAGTACGAAGGCGAAACCCTCAGGCAGAACATGCTCGGTCGCCGGTATCTGTCCGAGGACCACCCGGCGAAACGATAGCGTGGAGCGTCCGGAAATCCGGGCTATCCACCGAACCACCCCGCGTTACGGCACGTCCTCCCTTCGTTTCCGGTTGAACGATAGCGCGCTTTATTCCCGTACTCGCCGTAGTTCGATTGCGGGGGAACCACCATGAGCATCGGAACAACAGACAACGAGACGGTCGTCCGCCGCGACATCGAGGAGGTATGGAGCAGCGACGGCGACTTGAACGCCATCGACGACACCGTGACGGACGACTTCGTCTATCACACGTCGATGATGGAGATCAACGGTCCGGCGGAGTACCGCGAGATGGCCGAGGAGACCCGAAAGATGTTTTCGGACTTCGACATGGACATCGAGGACGTCATCTCGTCGGACGACGAGGTGGTCGTTCGGTACACGATGCGGGGGACCAACACCGGCGGGATGATGGGCAAGGAACCGACCAACGAACGCATCGAGATGACGGGCATCATCATCGACCGACTGGAGGACGGGAAGATACGCGAACGATACGAGAACGCCGACGAACTCGGCATGCTCGTCCAACTCGGCGTGATCGAACTGCCGCCCGAGATGCGGGAGATAGAGGAGTAATCGGGACGGCGGAACCGACCCCGACCTGTTTTTTGACTCACGAAACGAGGTTCCCGCTGTCGGATCACGCGACGTTTCCCGCCGTTCAACGGCCGAATTCGAGCGAACGATGTGTTCGGCTTATGCTCGCTCCCACCGTCCGGGCGTGGAGGGGAGATAATATGAGTATCAAAACGGCGGACAATGAAGCGCTCGTCCGGCGGGAGATTCAGCACGTGTGGGACAGCGAAGGCGACCTCGACGCGATTCCCGACCTCGTGACCGACGACTTCGTCTTTCACAATCCGATGCTCGACGAACCGGCACGCGGCCCCGCCGAGTATCGAGCGTTAGTGGCGGGGTTCCACGACGCCTTCTCGGGGATGAAACACCACGTCGAGGAGATGCACGCGGTGGACGACGTCGTGGTGACACGGTACAGGACGCGGGCGACGAACGACGGAGAACTGATGGGTAACGAACCGACGGGGAAGGAGATAGACGTCACCGGTATCGTCGTGGACCACCTGCGGGACGACAAACTGGCGGAACGCTACGTCAACGACGACGCGCTGACTGCTCGAACAACTCGGTATCGTCGAACTCCCGCGACGACCTGATCGCTCGGAGTGAACCGAACCCGAGCAAACGAACCCCTTTTGGGCGAACCGTCCCAACCCGAAGCCAATGAACGTACTCGTCGTCGGGGCGGGCGCGATGGGTCGCTGGTTCGCCGAGTCGATACCGGCCGACCTCGCGTTCGCGACGCGGAGCCGAGGGTGGCGGAGGACGCCGCGAAGGCGGTCGGTGGGCGAGCGGTCGCGCTGGACACCGACGAAACCTTCGACGCTGTCTGTCTCGCCGTCCCGATACCCGCAGTCGCGGAAGCAATTGTTGACCACGCACCGAAGGCCAAGCGGGCCATCATCGACGTGACGGGCATCATGGCCACCCCGCTCGACGCGATGGCCGAACACGCACCGGCGTTGGAACGGGTGAGCCTCCACCCGCTCTTCGGTGCCGACACCGCGCCGGGGAACGTCGCGGTCGTGACCGACGAATCCGGGTCGGTCACCGACACCCTCCTCGCGGCCATCGACTCCCGCGGAAACACGCTGGTCGAGACGACGGCGGCGGAACACGACGACGCGATGACGACGGTGCAGGCGGGGACGCACGCGGCCATCCTCGCGTTCGCGCTGTCGGCGAATTCGGTTCCCGATGGTCTTCGGACGCCCGTCTACGACGAGTTGTCCGCCCTGGCGGACCACGTCACCGACGGGGAATCGCGCGTCTACGCCGACATTCAGGCCAGCTTCGACGGCGCGACGGACGTGGCGAACGCCGCCGAGCGACTGGCCGACGCCGACCCGGCCGAGTTCGAGCGCCTATATCGGGAAGCGGCGAAGCTCCGCGACGGCAGACGGATCGAGGGAGCGAGACGGAGGCCGACGAATGAACCCGGACCAGCGCGAGCAGGTGCTCTCGAATGCCAAGTACCTCCAAGACGTGCGACCCGTGGACCCGGACGAGATCGCGGAGTACGTCGAAGGCACGCCCCATCCGGCGGTCGTTCGGCAGGTGCTCCGTGAGGAGTTGGAACCGCTCGGGTTCGTGGAGCGCGAGGACGGCACCTTCGAACCCGCCTCGGACGACCCGGTTCGTCCGGAGTTTCGTGGCGTCGAATCGTTCCCCGAGACGTACGGCAGAAAACTGGAGGACCTGTTGGTCGCGGAGTTCGGTGCGGGCTGGCCGGACGGTGAGTCGGGCGACGAACTGCGGCGGACGATTCAGCGCCTCAAGGAGGACTACTTCGCGCAAAACCCGGTCGAGTACGATTATCGCGTCGCGCTCGGCTACGCCATCTACCACCTGCCGGACTACTACGCCGTGGCGCAGTACGTCCTCTCGGAACTCGCGGGACGAGGGTTGTTGCCCGGAAAACTGCGCGTGCTTGACGTCGGCGCTGGCGTCGGCGGTCCGGCGCTCGGCCTGCACGATTTCCTCCCGTCCGAGACGTTCGTGGAGTACCACGCCGTCGAACCGAGCGAGGCCGCAGAGGTCCTCTCGGCGATGCTGGAGGAGACGGGGGAGAACTTCCACCCGACGGTGCACCGCGAGACGGCGGAGGCGTTCGAACCCCCGGAAGGGAGCTTCGACCTCGTCCTGTTCGGCAACGTGCTGAGCGAACTCGACGACCCGGAAGCGGTCGTCCGGAAGTATCTGGATTTCCTCGCGCCGGACGGGGCGATGGTCGCCATCGCCCCGGCGGACAAGAACGCCAGTATCGGTCTCCGAGAAGTCGAGCGGAGCGTTTCCGACCGAACGACGGTGTTCTCGCCGACGCTGCGCCTGTGGTCCGGCGAGGAGCCGAGCGACGACTGCTGGTCGTTCGACGTGAAACCCGAGTTGGCGGTGCCGCCGTTTCAGCGGCGGCTGGACGGCGGAAGCAGCGGAACTGGGACGGAAGACGAACCGGCGAGCACGGCGGATGCGGCGAGTGCAGCGGACGGAACGAACGCGACGACCACGACGGACGTCTCGAACCGGGACGGCATCGACGCCAGCGAGTACGAGTTCGACGCGGACCCGGACGAAGACACGGATTCGCGCGCCGCCGACGTGAGTTCGCGCGGCATCGACGCGAGCGGGTACGACGTGGACGGGGCCAAGAGCTCTGGCGACGGCGACGGGTCGGAAAGCGGACCCGACGCCACCGAGGACGGACTCGATGCGGATGCGTACGAATCGAACGGGGTACGGGAAACCGAGTCGGACTCGTCGCCGAAGGTAGTGACGGCCGACGAACTCGACAGCGACGGCGAGTTCGTCAACGTGGACGTGCAGTACTCACACGTCATCCTGCGAACCGACGACGTCAGGCGGCGGGAGTTCACGTCGAACCGGTCGGTGTCCGCGAAGATGGCCGAAATGGACCGACACGTCACCGAGCGGGTGAACCTCGTGGCGGTGAAGCTCAGCCACTCGCTGTCGGAGGAGGGGGAAAATCCGGTGTTCAAAGTGAGCGACGGAAGCGAGTCGGTCGGGAACTTCGCCGTGGTAACGAGGGAGACGTCGCTCAATCGAACGCTTCGTGAAGCGGCCTACGGTAGCCTTCTCGCCTTCGAGGACGTGCTAGTGCTCTGGAACGATGACGAAAAATCGTACAACCTCGTCGTGGACGAGCGGACGGTCGTGGACCGCCGCTAGTTCGCTTCCACGCACTCCCGAACGAAGTTGTAATACGAGCCGAACTTACCCTCGTCGTTCGGCGACAGCGGTATCCCGTTTTCTGCTAGCAGTTCCACCGTCTTCCGTGGCTCGCACTCGAACCAGATCGACAGCACGTCAACGTTGTGTTGCGCGTACTCGTAGTTGAGTTCGAGTGTGTGAGCGTCTGTGACATTTCCCTCCGCCATGTCCGTTTGGATACTGTGAGTGTCAGAGCATAAATCCATGTGGTTCGTTAACCATCAATACTGTATTATAATATCTCATAAATGCGCCAGTACTAACGAGACACGACAGTAGAGCAAATGATTCCCCGGGTATCGTGGGGTCGTTCGGTGTGGATACGTTCAGTTATCAGATTTCGAAGATCAAAAACCCTCCCTCGCCACAGTCGTTTCTCCGACGGTTCTGTCCTCTTTTTCCGACGGTTCCGTCCTGATCGACGGCGGTCTCACTGCGGCCGAGCGGAGTACTTTTGCGTTCCCGTTCCTACCACCACTTCATGGGCGATTCGCTGGAGATTCTTCTGACGAACGACGACGGCATCGACAGTCCCGGTATCCGCGCGTTGTACGAGAGCCTACAGGAGGTCGGAAACGTGACCACCGTCGCACCCGCGACGGACCAGAGCGCGGTCGGGCGGGCGATGTCCTACGAGGTCGAAGTCGAGGAGCACGAAATCGGCTACGCGATCACGGGAACCCCGACCGACTGCGTGGTCGCCGGATTGACCGAAATCGGGCCGTACCCCGACCTCGTCGTTTCGGGATGTAACAACGGGGCGAACCTCGGGGCCTACGTCCTCGGGCGTTCCGGCACCGTCAGCGCCGCAGTCGAGGCCGCCTTCTTCGACGTGCCGTCCATCGCCGTCTCGCTTCACGTTCCCAACGACCTCTGGCCCTACGATACGAGCATCGAGGAGTACGACGTGGCGGCCGACGCCGCGACCTATCTCGCCGAACATGCGCTCGAATCCGGCGTGTTCGAAGGGGCGGAGTACCTGAACGTCAACGCACCCATGCCGAACGGCGAGTCGGTCCCGATGGAAGTCACGCGACCGTCGCACGTCTACGACATGGACACGACCAACGAGGCGGGCGTCATTACGCTCCACGACCGGACGTGGGAGCAGATGAACGACGAGACGCTCCCCGACGCCGAAGGAACCGACCGCCGTGCAGTGTTCGAGGGGAAAGTCAGCGTCTCTCCACTGACCGCACCGCACACGACGCATCGACACGAATCGCTAGACGAGTTGGTGACGGAGTACCGTTTCTAGCGCCACCGTTTTACCCGCAGAAGCCTAATTTGGCATGATGAGCGGGGGGTGAGAATACCGTGAGTCGTACCGATATCGATCAACTCGCACTCGACATACTCCCGGTGAACGTCGCGGTTCTCGACGGGGATGGCACGATCATCGCCACGAACGAGGCGTGGGAGGAGTTCGGCCGAGGAAACGGTCTCACGGACACGACGCTCGACGTCAACTATCTCGACGTGTGTGACGTGGCCGACGACCGGACCGCAGACGAGGTAGCGGCAGGTATCCGTGCCATCCTGGCGGGTGACCGATCCGAGTTCAGCCTCGAATATCCGTGCCATTCGCCCGACGAACGCCGGTGGTTCGTGATGCGCGCCGTCGACGTGACCGAGGGCGAGGACACGTACGTCGTGGTCGCTCACATGAACGTGACCGAGCGCCACGAACGGGAGTCGGAAGTCGAACGCTACGAGATGATCGTCCGCAACGTTCCCGTGATCTTCTTCGTCATCGATACCGACGGGACGTTCCAACTCGCGGAGGGACGCGGGGTGGAGACCGCAGGATTGGACTCCGAGGAACTCGTCGGCCAATCGATCGACGACCGATACGAGGACCACCCCGACATCCTCGAAAACTGCCGTCGTGCGCTCTCGGGCGAGTTGGTGTGTGCGACCAGCGAAATGGAGGGTACGATCTACGACATCGTGTATCAACCCGTGTTCGACGCGGCGGGGGCGGTCGAACGCGTTATCGGCGTTGCGACGGACGTAACCCGACGGAAACGACACGAAGACGCCCTCGCCGCGCTCTCGGACGTCACGCGGGAACTGTTGGATTCGGAAACGTCGGACGAAGTGTGTACCGTCGCTGTCGAGGCGGCCGAGCGGTCGTTACACCTTCCGAAGACGACCATCGCGCTGTACGACGACTCCACGGGCGCGCTCCTCCCGGAGGCGGAGACGAGCGATGGTGGCCCGCTGCCGGACGAGGTGTTGGACGGGGACGGCATCGCGTGGACCTCGTTTACCGAGAACGAGGCCCGTTTCGACGGCGAACTGGTTTCGCTGCCGCTCGGGACACACGGGGTGTTCATAACGTCGATCACCGGCGACGCGGCGCTCGATATCGCCGAACTCTGTGCCGCCGCCGTCGAGTCGGCCCTCGGGCGGGCAAAGCGCCAGCGTCGACTGCAGGAACAGGAGACGACGCTCCGCCGACAGAACGCGGCGCTCGAACGACTCAACGAACTGAACGAAGGGATTCGGCGCATCGACCGGGCGCTCGTGGAGGCGAGAACGCGGGAGGAAATCGAAGTCGCCGTCTGTAGCCGCCTGACCAGTGGCGGACCGTATCGGTTCGCCTGGATCGGGATGGATGATCCGGCGACGGCAACCGTCGTTCCACACGAATCGGCGGGCGTCGAACGGGGATACCTCGACGCGATTACCATCAACACGAACGACGAAACGGCCGACCCCGCGGGGACCGCGCTTCGAACCGGGCGCGCACAGGTCGTTCAGGACGTCCTCCGTGGATCGCTCTCCGAACAGTGGCAGAGCGAGGCGCTGAAACGAGGATACCGGTCGTCCTGTGCGCTCCCGCTCCGCTACGGTGACGCGGTGTACGGCGTGCTTTCGGTCTACTCGGACCAGCCACGGACGTTCGACGAACTGGAACGGGCCGTCCTCGAAGACGTGAGCCAAACGATCGCGTACGCGATCAACGCCGTCGAGACGAAAAAGGCGTTGACGAGCGGCGAGGTCGTCGAACTCGAATTCGAAATCGGCGACCCCGGAGTGTTCTTCGTGGAACTCGCGACGGAGTTGGATTGCCGCGTCGAATTCACGGGTATCGTCTCGACGTCGGACGGCACGGTGACGACGTTCTTTACCGTCCGCGACGTCCCGGCCGACGACGTGTCGACCGTCGCGGCCCAATCGCTTGAAGTGATCGACATAGAGCAGGTGAGTAGCCGAAACGGCGCGTCGCTGTTCGCCGCGACGCTGACGGATTCGAGTTTCATCGGGACGCTCCTCGACCACGGTGCGGTTCCCGAGGCGTTCGTGGTCGGTCCCCTTCCCGGAACCATGGTCGTCAGGCTCCCGACGAACGCGGACGTTCGGACGTTCGTCGAGGTACTCAAAACACGGTTCCCCGACGTCACCCTTCGAAGTCGGCGACATCGGGAGAAGCCGGTCGTGTCCGACGACCTGAATACCACGCTCGCGGAGACGCTGACCGACCGCCAGCGGGAGGTGCTGGAGACGGCCTACTACAGCGGCTTCTTCGACTCGCCACGGAAGAGCACGGGTGAGGAGGTCGGTCGGTCGCTCGATATCTCACAGCCGACGTTCCAACACCATCTGCGAGCGGCCGAACGGAAACTGCTTCAGCGATTGTTACAATCGTAACCCGGCGGCGACCGTGTCTAGATAGATAGCCTCCCGCGTAATACCTCACGTTCAATCTAGCTGGAAGTGCCTTTACATAGTACACCTTCCGAGCAAGTATGGAAACGGAAGTAAAACGACAACCCTTGCGAGACGACGACCGGCTGAGTCTCGACGTGCTTTCGGCGGTAATGGAGAAGGCAGGGTACGAGGACGCGACCGAGTTCTCGACCTGTTTGTACGACGTGATCGATCCGGATGCGCTCGATTCGCTCTTTCATCGGCAGACGAAAGGAGGCCGTGTCGAGTTCGTGCTCGACGGCTATGAAGTTCGAGTCCACAGCAACGGGTTGGTGGAGGTAACCGAAGAGAACTGATGGACGAACTGTGATAGAACGAAACAAAGCGGTAGGCGACCAGCAAAACTGTGCTGTCTGTGGGGACGCCATCGATATCGAAGCGTGGCATCCGGTTCTCGCCGACACGGACTCGAACGGAACGCTTCGATTGTATCCGTTCTGTACGCCCGCCTGCCGAAACGAGTGGAATAGACACCGAAACGACCGATAACAGAGAATGAACGAAACACCCCCCAACGAGATAGAATACAGCGAATACGAGGACGAATACGGTACCGTGGCGATGTTCTACGACCCGGAGAATCACCAGGCGTGGATTCGTTCGAGCACGACGGTTTCCGTGCAACGGTAGCGGCTTTTCTGTGGGTTGATTTCGTGCGTGGATATGAATATATAGATCGTTGACCATCCTGCGGTATGGATCGAATCGTGTTCGGGCGGACGCTCGTCGACGGAACGCCGGACGATTCCGGGCCGAGGATCGAGGTGGATTCAGACTGCCCGACGTTGGCGAAACTCCGCGAAGCGACGGGACCGCTCAGGTCGAACCCGGTGACGGGTGAGTGGGGCGCAGGGCTCGTCTCCGCCGACGAAACCGACGGCGAGTACAGCATCAGTCTCGGAATCGTTCCCGCCGGTGCTGGCGGCCCGGACGAACACGTCCATCCGAACTGCGCCGAGCGGTTCGTCGTGGTCGAAGGGGAAGTCGTGTTCTCCGTCGACGGCGAGGACCGAACCCTGACCGCTGGCAACGGCGTGACGGTCTCCCCCGGCACGCCACACACGTTCCGGAACGATTCGGACTCGCTCGCGTCGTTCACCGTCGAAATCCGCCCGTCGGACCAAACGCGCGGCGTCATCACGACCCTGTTCGGGTTGGCCCACGAGGGAACGGTGCGGGACGACGGCCAGCCAAAGTTCCTGCGGGGGATGGTGCTCGCCGACTCGACCGCCGAGGACACCTACTTTACCTCGCCACCTCGCCCCGTCATGAAGGTTCTCACGACGATTTTCGCACCCATCGGTCGGGCGCTCGGCTATCGAGCCATAGAACCGAAATACGCCGAGGAGTCCTTTTGGCGGGAGCACGTCGAACAACCCGACTGGGACGAAATCGACGCAACTCGTTCGACAGCCGACGACTGAGAATCAGTACGTTCCTTCTTTCCTCGCACGTTCGAGCACGTACCGAACGAACGGCTCTTTCTTCGCCGTGTACGTCGCCCTGTCGTCGCCGTGTTCGTCGGCCAACTCCCGCTTCAGTCGGTCGTACTCCGCCGCGACGGGGGGATGGTCCCGGAGATAGTCCCGAAAGACGACCGATTCACGATAACAGTCGCTTCCCGCTTCGGTCAGCGAGAGATAGTGGGTTCGCTCCGTCCGCGGACCCTTTGCGAGAAAGGCGCGGTCGGGGACGCCGTCGTTCGGTCGATACTCGTAGCCGTGGCCCTCCAGCACGGAAACGAGTCGCGCGGCGTGAGACGCGTCCTCGACGACGGCGAGGACGTCGATGATGGGTTTTGCGACGATGCCCGGAATCGCGGTGCTGCCGACGTGTTCGAACGCGAGAACGTCGTTCCCGGCAACCGAACGAAGCCGTTCGATTTCCGCCTCGTACTCCCGTCGCCACTCGTCCCTGTGCGGTTCGAGTTCGACGGTGCCGCGCTCCAGACCGACCATACGCTGTCCATGGGTGATCCGGAAAATAAACGTTCGCACCGGATTCGATGCTCGCCCGAGCGTGGCTCACGGAATATTTATCCCGAATCGTGACGAATTAGAATCATGAACCGTCCCCTCCTCTACCACGCGGCGACGGGTCTTCTCGGCCTCTCGTTCGCCGTACGCTCCGTCCCCGACATCCTGTCCGGTGAGTCCAGCATCGTGCTTTGGATGGCCGCAATCGCTGGCGTCGGACTGGTACTCGGAAGCATCTACGAAATCCTGACCGGCGGTCGCGAGGACTTCGAACCCAGTCGTCGTATTACGCTGATCGTCGTTGCTGGTGCGGTGATTTCGGCTCTCGGTGTGGTCGTTTCCTCTCTCGGGTAGTCCGCCGAACGACCGCGATATCGCCGCACTACAGCGACCCGAAGAACGCCCGAATGTCCTCGGCGGTCAGTTCGGGTTCCTCCCATTCGAGGAAGTGTCCGCCGCGCTCCGTTTCTGTCCAGCGGTCGATGCGGTAGAACCGCTCGGCCCACTCGCGCGGCGTGGGAAACATGTCCGCCGGGGCCATCAACAGCGCCGTCGGCACGTCCGGACGGCCCCATTCGCCCGCGTCGCGGACGGACTCGTAGTACAACCGCATCGAGGAGTTGATGGTCTCGGTCGCCCAGTAGATGGTCAGATTCGTCAACAGGTCGTCGCGCGCGAACGCTTCCTCCACGTCGCCGTCGTTGTCGCTCCACGTACGAAACTTTTCGAGTATCCACGCCGCCAACCCCGCCGGAGAGTCGTTCAGGCCGTAGGCGAGCGTCTGCGGTTTCGTGGACTGCTCCATCGCGTAGGCCGCTTCCTCCCATCCCCAGCGTTCCGCGTTCTCGATGAACTCCGTTTCGGCCTCCGTCGGGTCGTCCGGTATCATCTCCGCCTCGACGCGCGGGTTGGTCCCGCTGAGGTGCAGACCGATAATCGATTCTGGATACTTGAGTCCGAGTTGCAGGAGGACGCCCGCCCCGATGTCGCTCCCGCGTCCAGCGTAGCGGTCGTAGCCGAGTTCGTCGGTCATCAAGGTATGGAATAGGTCGGCGATTCGGGGGACGCTCATCCCCCGTTCAGTCGGCCGGTCGGAGAATCCGTAACCGGGCAGGGACGGGACCACCACGTCGAACGATTCGTCCGGGTTCCCGCCGAACTCGGAGGGCGTCGTCAACATCGGTACGATGTCCAGCATCTGGACGAACGTGCTCGGCCACCCGTGTAGGAGCAACAACGGCGTCGGGTTCTCCCCTTCCCCTCGCTCGTGAACGAAGTGGATGCCGACTCCATCGGTGTCGCCCCGATACTGGTCGAACTCGTTCAAGCGTGCTTCCTGTTCTCCCCAATCGAACTCGTCTTTCCAGTACGCGACGAGTTTCCGAAGATAATCGAGATTCGTCCCGTACTCCCACCCTGCACCCGCTACTTCGTCCGGCCACCGCGTTCGGGCCAATCGGTCACGCAAATCCGCGAGCGTCACGTCGTCGATGGATATCGTCGTTGCTTCTGGCATGGTCTCCCCCCGAATGACGTTGGTCGGGAATCCGCAAAAACGTCGCTCTCGACGGTCAGAAAAACCGTCGGAAACTCCAGTACAACCCGGATAGCACGTTCTTCAGGTCCGCTACGGGCGTGAGTCCCGCGTCGGGGTTTCCGGCCGGTTCCCAGTCGGTTTCGAGCGCGTCCCGCGAACAGTGACGTAACTCGCCGGAGTGGATTCGGGTCCCATCGGCGTCGGTGAGTCGCAACAGCACAACGTCGTCTCCCGTTCCGACGACGCGGTAGACGTCGCTCCCGTCGCCGTCGGCCGTCGGTCGGTAGTGGTCGCCAACGTCTATCATGATTCTCCGCCGTCCGGGGTTCGACTTCGATTATGTACCGGGGTGGTATGAATTGATCGCCGAACCTCGACTCAGTGCGGACTCGCGGCGAGAACGTCCTTCGCCGTGTCCCCGAGATGTTGCATGTCCTCCCGCGTCAGATGGAACTTCGGCTCCCAGTCCGAGGGGCCGAGGTAGTCGCTGACGACGAACATCGACGCTGCCTCCACGCCGCGGTGGGCGGCGACGGCGAACACCGCGGACGCCTCCATTTCTACGGTGAGGACGCCCTCCTCGGCGTACTGTTGGACTTCTTCCTTGGTCTCCCGATACATCGCGTCGGTTGTCCACGACGGCCCGACGTGGAACGCCTCTTTGCGCTCGCGGAGCAGTTCAATCGTGGCTTCGGTGAGCAAGTCGCTCGCGTGGGCGTACTTCGCGGATTCGACGTAGTGGTGGGACGTACCCTCGTCGCGGATGGCCTCGTCACAGACGATGAACTCGCCCATCTCGATGGTCTCGTCCAGACAGCCAGCGAATCCGACGGAGAAGAACTTCCCGACACCGTCGGCAATCAGTTCGTCCATCAGCATCGCCGTAGCAGGAGCGCCGATTCCGAAATTCCCGAGGACGCCGACGGAGTAGTCGGCGTCCGCGAAGGCGTACAAGTCGCCGTAGTAGTTGCCGACGTGCTGGCCGTCGTAGCTCTCGGTGAGGTAGTCCATCAGCGTGCGACTGTAGCAGAGAACGACTGCCGCAGGCAGTCGTTCGCGCCCCGACTCGCCCTCCGTGTGTCTGTACTCGGAGTGCTCTGCGGGCGTGACCAATGGTTCGGCGTCCTGCTTTCCAGCGAGGTTCGGAAACGGCATCTCCTCGTGAAGAAACACGATTCCGTAATGTGTGTTGTGCAGGTGTGTGTAATGTGGTCACTCGACACGGATCGATAGCAACGGCTCGAACGACTCGAAAAATCCGAAAATCCGGTTCCAGTTAGACCGTCTTCAGTCCACGACGACGAGCACGTCGCCCATATCGACGCTGTCGCCCTCACTGACGGCGATTTGCGTAACGGTACCTCCCCGAGAAGCGACGACGTCGTTTTCCATCTTCATGGCTTCGAGGACGCAGACGACGTCACCGGACTCGATTTCGTCGCCCTCTTCGACTTTCACGTCGAGGATGGTGCCCTGCATCTCGGCGGCCACCGTCTCACCCTCCGCATCGACGACGGTCTCGCCGCCGTCGCTGCTGCCGCCCGCTGGCTTGGGTTTCTGGCCGCCGCCGCCGTTGTTCGCGGGAACCGCGGCGACGCCGCCGCGGTCTTCGAGGTTGACTTCGAAGCGCTTGCCGTTGACTTCGACGGTGAACTCGCGTTCGACGACCTCCTCGTCGTCGTCCGACGATTCGGTCGTTCCCCACTTCTCCTGTGCCTCCTCGATTTTCTCCGCGTCGAGGTGGTGGTCGAGGTACTTCGTGGTGTGGGTCCCGGCGACGAACTCCTCGTCGTCGAGCATCAGGCGATGGAACGGAATGATGGTCGGGATTCCCTCGATGTCGTACTCGGCGAGCGCGCGCTTGGAGCGGGTGATACACTCCTCGCGGTCGCCGCCGTGAACGATGAGTTTCGCGATCATCGAGTCGTAATCGGTGACGAGGTCGTCACCCTGTCGAAGCGCATCGTCGAGACGGACGCCGATTCCTCCCGGCGGGTCGTAGGTCGTCAGTTTCCCGCCGTCGCGGGCGCGAAGTCCTTCGCGGCGTTCTCGGCGTTGATGCGGAACTCCATCGCGTGGCCTTCGAGTTCCACGTCGTCCTGTTCGAAGCCGAGGGGTTCGTCGGCGGCGACGCGAATCTGCCACTTCACGATGTCGACGTCGTCAACCACTCCGTGACGCAGTGTTCGACCTGAATCCGGGTGTTGACTTCGAGGAAGTAGAAGTCCGTGCCCACGTCGAGGAGTTCGCCGGGACCGCGCGTCTCGTCCTCCTCCACGAGGAACTCGAAGGTTCCCGCGTTGTAGTAACCGGCGGCGGCCGCACCGTCGCGGGCCGATTCGGCAATTTCCTCCCGAAGTTCGTCCGAGAGCGCGGGCGACGGCCCCTCTTCGATGACCTTCTGGTGACGTCGCTGCAGCGAGCAGTCGCGCTCGCCGAGGTGGCGCACGTTGCCGTGGTGGTCGGCGATGATCTGGATCTCGATGTGACGCGGGTTTTCGAGGTAGCGTTCGAGGTAGACGTTGGCGTTGTCGAAGTACGCCTCACCCTCGCGTTGGGCGGATTCGAGTTGATCCTCGGCTTCCTCGGGACCGCGAACGACCTTCATCCCGCGGCCGCCACCGCCACCCTCCGCCTTGATGGCGACGGGGTAGCCGTACTCGTCGCCGAACTCCGTGACCTCCGACACGTCCTCGACAGGGTCGGTCGTCCCGGGAACGATGGGCACGTCGGCTTCCTGCATCGTTTTGCGGGCCTTCGTCTTCTCTCCGAGTTGTTCCATCGACTCGCTCTTCGGGCCGATCCACGTCACGCCGTCCGTGGCTTCGACCAGCGCGGCGAAGTCGGCGTTCTCCGCGAGGAACCCGTAGCCCGGGTGAATCGCGTCCGCGCCCGCCTTCTTCGCGGCATCGATGATGGCCTCTTGGTCGAGGTAGGACTCCGCGGCACGGGCCGGGCCGACGTTGTAGGCTTCGTCGGCGTAGCGGACGTGACCGGAGTTTCGGTCGGCATCGCTGTAGATGGCGACCGTGTCGATTCCGAGTTCCTCGCAGGCGCGCATCACGCGGACCGCGATTTCCCCGCGATTTGCGACCAGAACTGTATCGAACATTCTTGTGAGAACGTATTCGGGTGGGTAACCTCATTCTGTCGGTTCAGGGTCGCCCACGAGTGTCAACGGGAGCGTCACACACGGGTTGACGGGTGGTGATTCCGTCCCACGACCCCTCGAAGCGGTAGCTTTTTCTCATTACGCGCTGACATCTCGGGCGTGCAACGACCGACTCCACCCGCCGCTGGGCCGAATCACGGACCAGCACCTGCTTTTCGCCGGGTGGAGTCCCGATTTCGCCGCTGACGCGGCCTCGGGGTGAAACCGGGCGATTCGATGACTCGTCTTCGATCAGCAACCACCCCACAGCGACAAATGTACACCAGCACCCGAACAGGCCGACGTATCGACAGTAACGCCAACCGACGATCAACCATCGAGGGTCGCCGATGAGCGACATGAACCCTCGAAACTACTACGACGAGTACGGCGAAAACGAGTGGGAGCGACTGGGGCGCGACCCCGTCACCCGAATGGAGTTCGAGAACACGGTGGACTACCTCGACAACCATCTTCCCGAATCGGGCCGCGTTCTCGACGTCGGCGGCGCGGCGGGGCGCTACGCGGTTTGGCTCGCCGAACGGGAGTACGACGTGACGCTCGTGGACGTGAGCGAGACGCAGGTCGAACTCGCCCGCGAGAACGCCGCCGAGAGCGGCCTCGAAGACAGAATCTCTGCGGAGCAAGGCGACGTCCGCGACTTGCGTTTCGAAGACGATGAATTCGACGCCGTCTGCTGTCTCGGTGGTCCCCTGAGCCACGTCGTGGATGATACCGAACGCGCACGCGCGATGGCCGAACTCCGACGGGTCGCGGGTGGCGACGCACCCGTCTTCGTCTCGGTCATCAGCAGGTTTGCGCCCATCCGCGACATCCTCAAGTTCAACCTCGACTGGTCGCACGGCCTCCTCGTTCCCATCGCCGAGGACGGCAAATACACCGAAGAACGAGTGGACGAGTATGCAAACGGCGAAGGCTGGGCTGAGTGTCACTTCTTCCGCGCCGACGAGTTCGAAGCGGAGTTGGAGGACGCCGGTTTCGAAGTCGAGCAACTGGTCGGTCTTGAGGGCGTTGCCAACCGCATGAAACCGGAGTTAGCGGAGGCGAGCGACGAGGCCGTCGAGGACGTTCGGCGACTCGTCAAGTTGCTCCGGGAGGACCGTGCGGTGGTCGATTTCTCGGAGCACATGCTGGCGGTGTGTCGAGTATAGTATCTGGAAGTGCTTCTCGTCCTGCGGTGTGTTTCGCCACTGCCGTTCACGTACGTGGGAGTGGACATGTCCCGATATCCCTCTCAATTCCTGAATCGTTCGTGGTGCATTGGTTAGTTCAACTCTCGTTGAAATCGGTGGTCGGTCCGATTGCTCCGAACGATTGGATACAAAGCAGTCCGATTTCTGGGATTTCGCCCCGTTTCGAGATGAACGATTGGTTCGATAACCGAAGTAGAACGTGCGACGACAGCGAGGTCGGTTTCTTGAATTTGGCCGGTTTGGGTGATTTACTTCCTGTGGGCAGTATAAGCGGCAGTAGAATCCAGAAGTCGTCTCTCTCCGTAAACCATTCTTTGTCTAATCGAGTAATCAGCCGCTTCCACGCTCTGAGTATCGAAGACAGTGAAAATTAATCAACGGAGGCACCGTTCGTTCCCACTCACTCTTCGTCTGTCTTAACGAGGATAGTAATACTCCCGTTACTCCTGATGATCACGCGATGGCCAGAGACAGAAAACTTGACTATCACACCCCCATCTTTCTCCCCAATGATCGGCGTCCCGAACAGTGCATCGAGTGCCTCAGGATCAATCGACTCATACAGTAACGTAAGCTCCGTTGGGACAACTCCCTCGGCGACTGAGAGTGCTCGGACAATTGCCTCACTCGGCGGTTCATCGCTCGAAAAGCGTGTGTGAAACACATCTTCGAACCCCTCCGGCAGTGAATCATCCTCGTCGTCGGTCATCTCCCTTTGTTCCTTGACCGGGTTCTCTGCTGTGGTGAGTCCTTCGAGGCGAGAGTTACTTCCGAATTCGCCTCGCGTCAAAAGAGCAGTATAACTGTGCCACCCTGATCGTGAGTAGCTTCGTCAGCGTCGGTTAAATCGCTTTTTGTGGATCATGACCTGTCTGCTTCGGTTGACCGAATCCTTTTGCTTGCGCCACGCCAACACGACGCTATGAATTCATCGGCACCCTCACCCGCTGCCGTCCTCGAAGTGTTCGACACTCTCGGTCCCCCCGGCACACCATTCACAACACCCGAGGTCGCAGAAGAATTCGACTGTACCGACCGCACGATCTACAACAAACTCAACGCGCTCGTTGAGGACGACGCTATCAACACTAAGAAGGTCGGCGCGAAGGGCCGGGTCTTTTGGCGACCTGTCGACGATGCCATCCAACAAAACGGTGGCGTGTCGGATCTGACTGCCCCCGTTTCACTTCGTGATGGACAGTCGCCTGTATTTCTCTCCAACAGCGAGATGACCGAGCGCATCCGCGAATTTGACTGGGTCGAGACGTCACTCGGCCGATGGCGGAGTGGCCCACTGAATTGCGGGTGGCGGTCGACCTCATGCTGGGTGCGGACGAGGCCATCGGGATCTACTGGGGCGAGGATCTCGTACTGCTCTACAACGACGCCGCACGAGAACAGATCGGAAAGAAACACCCAAACGCGCTCGGACGGCCAGCTCGCGACGTGTTTCCGGAAGCGTGGGAGTTTCTTGGTCCGATGCACGAGCAGGTCATGGCTGGAAAGGGACCAGTTCGAGTCGAAGACCAATACCTCCCAATCGAACGTGGTGACGCGATAGAAGACGTCTGGTGGGATTCCAGTTTCAACCCGATCCCGCTCGCGGATGGCTCGGTTGGTGGCGTGTTCAACATCTCTGTCGATATCACCGACCGGGTACAAATCGAGGCGGCTCTCCGCGAGTCGAACGAGCGATTACAGGTCGCCCTGAATGCTGCGGAGATGGGGACCTGGGAGTGGGATCTCGAGGCCCGAACGGTGGACGGCGACGACACGATGCTGTCGCTATTCGACTTGCCACCGACAGACGAGCCAGTTCCAGTCGAGCAGTTCTTGGTGAAGGAATCAGACGAGGGCACAGACCAGGCCGAGGACACGATGGAGTTCTCGTTCGAGCCGGGTGAAGAGATTCAAGACGAGGTCGAACTCGAAGGAGTCGACACGCCTCGCTGGATTTCCTGGCGCGGCCGAGCGTCCGCGGACGATCCGACAGTCCTCCGTGGTGTCAGTTTCGATATCACCGATCGAAAGCAGGCCGAGATCGAACGCGAACAGGCCATAGAAGAGCTCCGCGAGAGCGAGGAACGCTATCGCACGCTGTTCGATTCGATCAACGAGTCCATCCAGGAGGGCTTTTGCATCGTCGAACTGCCCGAGGAGGGCGAGGCCGCCGACGAAGCTTCGACGGGCGGCACCGTCGGTGGGCGGAGGGAGCCGGATGACTACCGCTTCGTGGAGGCCAATCCTACGTTCGAGGAACTGACCGGGGTGACCGACGTGGTCGGTGCCCGTTGGTCCGATATGGATGTGGATGGCGACTTCCCCGGGTTCGACGTCTGTGCCGAGGTCGCTCGGACGGGCGAGTCCCAGCGGGTCGAAACGACCGGCGAGCCACTCATCGACGGGTGGTTCGACGTCCGTGTGTTCCCGTATGGCAGCTCGGACAGTCGGCAGGTCGCGGTTCTCATTGAGGACATCACTGAACAAAAGGAGACCGAAGCAGCGTTGCGTGAGAACGAAAAACGGCTTCGACTCGCGGCCGACATCGGGAACATCGCCGTCTTCGAGTGGGACCTCGAGACGGATCGGGTGAGAGGAAACGAGCGAATGAACGAGTTGTTCGGATACGACAAGCACGAGATCATCGTCGGCGCGGAGTTGCTCGAAGAGCGCATCCATCCGGACGACCTCGACTCTGTCGTCGGCCGGCTGGAGGAGGTGTTCGAGTCCGCATCCGACGGGAACTACGAGTTCGAGTTCAGAGCGATGCGTCCCGACGGGAGCGACCGGTGGGTGCTCACGAACGGTGAGGTGTTCTTCGAGGAAGATGGGGACGACCGGCGGGCGGTTCGCGTTTTCGGGACTGGTATCGACATCACCGAGCAGAAGCAGCGCGAGGAGCGACAGGAGTTCCTGCTCCGGTTCAGCGATGCTCTGCGGGCGCAGCCCGATGCGGAGTCGATCAAAGACCGGGCCGTTGAAATGCTCGCTGAGAATCTGGATCTCGACCGCTGCTGGATCAGCGAGGTGTTCGAGCAGCGAGGAATCTCTACGGTTGGCCCGGAGCAAATTCGCCCGGACCTTCCGGAGATGGCGGGTGTGTTCCAGCTCTCGGAGTATCCCGAAACGATGCGTCAGCTCGCGACGCAACCAATGGTCGTCCAGGACGCGGACAACGATCCGCACTTCTCGGACTCCGAGAAGGAGCTGCTGGCCGGATATGACCTGCGGTCCCTGTTGGTCGCACCGCTACGGGAGGGTGAGGACGACGTCATCTGGGCGCTCGCAGCCGCCATGGCCAAGCCACGCCACTGGACTAACGGTGAGCGGGCACTGCTAGAGGATGCCGCCGAGCGGACCTGGGCGGCCGTTGAGCGTACCCGCGCCGAGCAGGAACTCGCCGACGAACTGGCGGCCACCCGAGAGTTACAGGACATCAGTACCACACTGATCGGAGAGGACGACATCGAGACTCTCTCCCAGCACGTTCTCGATGCCGCGAGCGAAATGATGGACGCCGACTTCGGGAGCGTCCAGCTGTACGACCCCGACCGGCACGACCTTGAACTCGTCGCTAACCGGGGGTTCACCGCGGAGACCGAAGCAGCGTGGCAACGAGTCACTCCCGAACATGGAACCGCCTGTGGCAAGGCACTCAAAACCGGCGAGCGCGTTATCGTATCGGATGTTGAATCAAGCGAATTCATAGCTGGAACGGGGGATTTGGAGACCTTCCGTCAAAATGGAATCCAGGCGGTCCAGACCACCCCGTTCGTCTCGCGGAGCGGGGACATGATTGGGATGTTCTCCACCCACTGGGAGACCCCACGCGACCTCTCGGAATCAGACCTCGGTCGCCTCGACGTCCTGGCCCGCCAGGCCGCCGACCTCATCGAGCACCGTCAAATCACAGAAGCCCTACGCGAGAGCGAGGAGCGCTACCGCATGCTCTTCGAGTCGATCATCGAAGGCTTCTGCATTATCGAGGTACTGTTCGACGAGGAGGACGAGCCGGTGGACTACCGCTTCCTAGAGACGAACCCGGCGTTCGAGGATCAGACGGGACTCATCGACGCAGAGGGCAAGCGGATGAAGGAACTCGAACCGAACCACGAGGACCACTGGTTCGAAACCTACGGGCGCATCGCGAAGACGGGCGAACCGGAGCGGTTCACGAACCCGGCGAAGCACCTCAACGACCGATGGTACGACGTGAATGCGTTTCGCGTCGGCGATCCGGAAGAGCGGAAGGTTGCCATCGCGTTCAAGGATATCAGCGATTCCAAACGCTTCCAGATCGCCCTCGAACGACTCAACGACGCGAGCCAAGAATTGATCGATGCAAATCCAGAGGGGGTCAAGGATCGGACCGCCGACATCGTTCGAGACGTCCTCAACGTCGAGTACGCTGCGCTCTGGCGCTACGACAAAACGGTCGGCGAACTCGACGAATATGCCAGTCAGACAGCCCCCGAAATGCCCGAAAATTCAGTACGTTTACCTGCGGAGTTCTCCGAGCGGGTCTGGCAGACGTTCATCGGCGACGATATTGATGTTGTCAATGACACCGACATCCCCGAGAACGAGCCAGTGGCGCCACCACTCCGAAGTCGTGTCCTCATACCATTGGGGAGACATGGCGTCATCTGTGCTGGCTCGACACGGGCCGAGATATTCGACGACCAGAAGCTCGACCTCCTGGAGACGGTTTCCACGACCATCGAGACCGCATGGGACCGCGCCGACGGCCAAGAAGAGTTAACACGGCAGAACAAGGAATTGACGCACCTCGACGGGCTCAACACGCTCATTCGAAAGATTGATCAGGCGCTCGTGGAGGCCGAGACAGTCGATGTAATCGATGAGGCTGTCTGTGAGCGATTGGCCCACTCCGAACTCTTCGAGTTTGCGTGGATCGGTGAATTCGATGCAGACGACAACGCGGTCAACCCACGTGCGTGGGCGGGCGTCGATAGTCGCTCGCTGGACGACCTGACGACGGAAGTTGACGGACCGGTGTCCGAGAGGCGTCCGTTTACGGCTGCAATCCAAACCAAAAAGAGACAGGTTGTAAACGACATTGCGACCGATGCAGAAGCTGCTCCCTGGCGTGAGGTCGCGCTTGACCTTGGTGCACGCTCATGTCTCTGTCTCCCACTCGTGTATGATGACTTCGTGTACGGCATCGTGACTGTCTACAACGGGACCCCCCAACACGACGAGCGCGATATCGATGTGCTCGTCGAACTCGGCCGGACGATCGCCAATGCGATTCATGCTGTTGAGACGAGAGAAGCCCATCACATGAATCGCGTCGTCGAACTCACATTCCGCTCGACAGCAGCGGACACACCCCTGTGCCAGCTCGCCCAGGAAACAGGGTGTGTGATGGAGATTACGGGTCTCGTGCCGGGAGCAGACGGTGAGACAACCGTGTTTTTCACTGCAACGGACGTTTCGTCCGGTGCGCTGGTGACTGCTGGTGAACAATCACTCGCCATCGGAGAGCTGATCTGTCTCTCCGAGCGTGAAGACGAGAGCTTGTTCAAAGCGCGTCTGGCTGAATCGACGCTTACCTCGTGGTTCCGCAATCGAGATGCAATGATGCGCTCGCTCACCATAGATAATGGGACCGCAACGCTTGTTCTCGACGTTCCCACGTCGGTTGATATCCGCAGGTTCTTTGAGACGGGACAACAGGCGATTCCCGATCTTGAACTACTTGCTCGACGAACACACACTCGATCGTCTAACACGACTCACACGCTTCAGACGGCATTCACCGAGCGACTTACCGATCGCCAGCAGGAGATTCTCCAGTTGGCCTATCGCAGTGGATTTTTCGAATCACCTCGACTCCAAACCGGCAACGAACTCTCCACAGCGCTGGACCTCTCGCAGTCAACCTTCAATTATCACCTTCGCGGTGCTGAACGCAGGCTCTTGGAGGTCGTCTTCGACTAGGGACGAAGTACTAAAGCCGCCTTCTTATCCGTCGAGGTGTCCGTTCACATTATTGCGACCGGTGACTCTCATATTTACATTTCATACGTGCCACTCACTCCCCCACCTGGTCGAGATGTAGCCACTGCCGGTACCGACATAGTCACTGTGTGATGGGTTTCTGTCTCTGAGTCGCAATAGTTCGAAATTTTCTGCCGTGTGTTCGCATTCCTGCGTGGTGATTCTTTCTTAACTGCGTGACGAATTGTAGATATGGACTCTGATGGGTCTCGAAACGATTCACGCAGTTACTCATCGTCGAGCCAGGCTTCCGCTTCAGACGACACTGTGGCGTTAGCTGAGTTACTCACTCTCCTCAGCCAGCGCCCCAACCGCCAGATTCTGCTCCACCTCTTTCAAAACGATGGGCCGGTCTCTGTCGATGAACTCGCTGCACACGTCGAACCACTGGCTACCACTGTTTCCGTAGACAAGAGCACTGAACCACCCGAGAAATACGATCGAAGCCATTCCAACTATGACTGAATCCTCAACTTCATCGCCCGCATCCCTGGATAGTGTGTTAGACGCGATCGCAAACAAATACCGTCGACGACTGCTTGTCGCGTTGTTAGAACATAATCCACAGGATGACGATGACCCACAGATTCCAGCTAACGTCAAGTTTGAAGATGAAGACCTGGAATCGCTCCAGATCCAAATGACGCATACCCACCTGCCGAAACTGGAAGATGCAGGGTTCATCGAGTGGGATCAAGAAACGAATACGGTGCGAAAGGGCCCACGCTTCGACGAGATTCAGCCCCTCCTGGAATTGATGCACAATCATGCCGACGAACTTCCCGATGAGTGGCTCTAAGCCGGATGCAGTGTCTGTCTCTTCTCCTCGATACAGGTCCTGGAACGGCGACTTCTTGCCATCCAAGACCGTGACCGTTGCCTCCGCTGTCGATCATTCGGGATCCAGTATATCTACTCTCGCTTAGTGCAATATGGAGCAGTGAGACAAAGAGATATCGACCAGTTCTCCCTTCCTGTACAAGTGAATCCAGTTATTGTCTCCTGAAATCATACCGGAAGTGAAACCGGTCGGGTCGCCGTCCCCAGAGAGCAGATCACGTTCGTTCACACCACAAAAAAAGGCTCCAAATCAGCGGTTTACTCGGGTGACTCTTCGACAGCGTCGAAGATCAGAACCGCGTCGTCCGCCCCGCCGCGCTCCACGCGTCCGTGGGCGCGTTCATCGGGACACGCACATCACGGTTCTGCAATCCGGCCATCCGTCCGGCGAACTGCCAACGCTCGCCGTCCCAGTCGGGTTCCCCGTCCTCCGCCGCCGCGGCCGCTTCCCGTTCGCGGAGGATGACGTTGATGGCCGCCATGATCGCGGCGGCTTCCTCCTCGGAGGCGTCCGGCGGAATCGAGAGGGAGACGTCCTCAGAGGTGGGATATTTCCATGTTTCTTTTCGGGTTGGGATTTGCGCTTGCTCATCAGCATGTCGAGGTCGTCGATGAGGCGCGGGCGGGTCTCCTGCGGTTCGATGACGTCGTCCACGAAGCCGCGGTCGGCGGCGGTGTACGGGTTGGCGAACTGCTCGCGGTACTCCTCGATGAGTTCGTCGCGGCGTGCGTCGGGGTCGTCGGCCTCTTCGAGTTCCGAACTGTAGAGGACGTTGACCGCACCCTGCGGACCCATCACCGCGATTTCGGAGGTCGGCCAGGCGTAGTTCACGTCCGCGCCGATGTGCTTGCTCGCCATCACGTCGTACGCGCCGCCGTAGGCTTTGCGGGTGATGACGGTCAACAACGGCACCGTCGCCTCCGAGTAGGCGTACAGCAGCTTCGCACCGTGACGGATGATACCGCCGTGTTCTTGGTCGGTGCCGGGCATGAAGCCGGGCACGTCCTCGAACGTCACGATGGGGATGTTGAACGAATCACAGAAGCGCACGAACCGCGACCCCTTCTCGCTGGCTTCGATGTCGAGGGTTCCCGCGTTGACGCGGGGTTGGTTGGCAACGATACCGACCGAGCGACCGTCGAGGCGGCCGAAGCCGACGACGAGGTTCTTCGCGTAGTCTTCCTGTACCTCGAAGAACGAATCCTCGTCCACGACGCCGTCGATGACGCGCGTGATGTCGTACGGCTTGCGCGGTTGGTCGGGCACGACGGATTTCAGTTCCTCGTCGCGGCGCTCCGGGTCGTCCCACGGTTCCATTCGAGGGGGGTCCTCGACGTTGTTCTGCGGGAGATACGAGAGCAGGCGGCGGATGTCGTCGAGCGCTTCCTCCTCGCTGTTCTCGGCGAAGTGGGCGACGCCGCTCTTGCCGGTGTGGGTCGTCGCGCCGCCGAGTTCCTCGAAGGTGACCTCCTCGCCCGTGACCGTCTCGATGACGTCCGGACCGGTGATGAACATGTGGCTCGTGTCCTTCACCATGAAGATGAAGTCGGTGATGGCGGGCGAATAAACTGCACCACCGGCACACGGCCCCATGATGGCCGAAATCTGGGGCACGACGCCGGAGGCCTGCTGATTGCGGTGGAAGATGTCCGCGTAGCCAGCCAGGGATTCGACACCTTCCTGAATCCGCGCACCGGCCGAATCGTTCAGTCCGATGATGGGCGCGCCGACTTCCATCGCCTTGTCCATGACTTTCGTCACTTTCTGGGCGAACACTTCGCCGAGCGAGCCACCGAAGACGGTGAAGTCGTGGGCGAACACGAACACCTTTCGGCCGTTGACCTCGCCGTAGCCCGTCACGACGCCGTCGCCGGGCACCTGCTTTTCCTCCATGCCGAAGTTGTGGCTTCGGTGGGTTCGCAGTTGGTCGAACTCGTTGAAGGTGTCGTCGTCGAGGAAGTAGTCGATGCGCTCGCGCGCCGTCATCTTACCCCGCTCGTGCTGTTTCTCGATGCGCTCTTCACCGCCGCCCTGCTCCGCCTCGCGGCGTTTTTCGCGTAGTTCGTCGATGCGCTCGTCCATCGTCATCGCTGAACACCCGGACGCATTGTCATTGCCGAATTGCAGTACCAGCGGGCGCAAAAGGTTTCCGTACTGTGCCGGGGAAGGATTCGTCAGCCTGACAACAACGAGTAGAGGTTCAGCGCAAGCGTGACGAGCAAGAACAGCGGTAGAATCGTCCTGACGCCCCACAGCCACGGCGTTCCGAGCGACCGCGCGATCCCACCCGCGCCGGAGTCGAACTCCGCGAGGGCGTTCTTGCCGAGGATCCACCCTGTGAAGACGAGGAATCCGGCGAGTCCGGCCGTCAGCATCAGATCGACCAGCGTTCCCGCGACGAAGGTGAACACGGACGGGGTGAGCGCACAGACCGCACCCGTGACGAGCACCAGCGCGGTGAGGCCGAGCGTCGCGTTCCGCCGGGAGACGTCCTGTTCGTCCACGAGATACGCGACGGGTATTTCGAGCATGCTGATGGAACTCGACAGGGCGGCGAACAGAATGGCGGCGAAGAAGCCGACGGCGACGACCTCACCGTACGGCATCTCCCGGAACGCCCCGGCGACGCCCATAAAAATCGCGCCGGACTCGCCGCCTCTCGTGACTTCCGTGAGACCGCCTTGAAACGCGAACAGGAGCGGAAAGACGACGAGTCCCGCGAGGACACCGACCGCGGTGTTCAGCACGGCGATGACGCTCCCGTCGAACGGGAGGCTGTTGTCCTCGCCCAGATACGAGGCGTAGGTGATCATCGTCCCGACGCCGAGCGAGAGCGTGAACAGCGCCTGTCCGGCCGCGGCGCGGAGCATCCCGATGGGATCGTTCTTGATCGGTGCCGGGTCGAAGTGGAGGTAGAACGACAGCCCCGCTCCCGCACCGGGTCGGGTGACCGCCCACCCCGCCAGTACCGCGAGGAGAACGACGATGAGCGGCATCATCACCTTTGTCGCGGCCTCGATGCCGCGGCGGACCCCGCCGAGGACGACCAGCGCGGTCAGCGCGAGGAACGCGACTTGGAACGCGACGGCTTCCCAGCCGAAGCTGATGGTGCCGAAGTAACCGGAGGGGTCGGCGAAGTACGACCCCGAAAAGCTGGCGAGGAAGTATCGCACGATCCATCCGCCGACGACGCTGTAGAACGACAAGAGGATGAGCGCCGTGACGACGCCGAACAGGCCGACGTACCCCCACGATTTGGTTCCGGGCGCGAGACGCGCCAGCGCCCCCGCCGGGTTTCGGTTCGAGCGGCGACCGATGACGAACTCCGCGAGGAGTCCGGGGACGCCGACGAGCAAGACGATACAGAGGTAGACCACGAGAAACGCGCTTCCGCCGTATTCTGCCGTCATCCACGGAAAGCGCCAGACGTTGCCGAGGCCGACCGCGCTCCCCACCGCCGCGAGGATGAAGCCGACTCGACTCGCCCACGATTCACGTACCATTGCTATGCACTCGCTTGCCCAGGGGATATGAGACTTTCGAGGTTAGAAACCATCAAGACGCTATTAACACACGTGATGGGGCATCAGAAATCGATTTTCAGATTCGAATGGACATGAAATCAGGACTGTCGTCTACGGTTCGTCGATTTTACCCGCCGCTGTTTAAGTACTCGACAAAAAAGAATCAGTGCCGGTGCCGGACGACGCTCAGAAGAACGACATCAGGCTCAGTGCGAGCGTTCCGATGACGGCGATGAGCACGACCACTCTGAGGTGCGTGAGCCAAATCGTGCCGATGTTGCCGCGGGTCTTACCGAGGCCACGTCGGAGTTCCTGAACCGCTCCCGCGCTGTACACCCATCCGACGAAGATGACGGTCAGCACGACGCCGAGGGGGAGGAGGAGGTTCGACGCGATATTGTCGAACATGGTGAACGTGTCGAGACTCAGCGCCGACGGGACACCGAGGGCGAACACGATGACGCCGACGATGACTGTGATGACCGGCCGACTGAGCGAGTAGTTATCCACGAAGTACGAGACGACCACTTCGAGGAGGCTAATCGCCGACGAAAGCGCCGCGATGAGCAGGATGACGAAGAACACGAGACCGACTATCTTCCCCGCCGGTAGTTTCGCGAACGCCTTTGCGAGGGTGATGAACACCGCACCCGCACCGGCCTCGCCGGGGTCGATACTCTGTGCGAACAGGAGCGGGAAGACGACGAATCCGGCGAGAACGCCGATGAAGGAGTTCAAGCCGACGATGCTGAGTCCGTCGGTGAGAAGGTTGTCGTCACCGTCCAAGTAGGACGCGTAGGTGACCATCGCCCCCATCCCGAGCGAGAGCGAGAACAACGCCTGTCCCACGGCGGCGGGGATGATGGACTGGTAATTGTCCACGATGACGCCGAAGTCGGGGGAGAGGAAGTAGTCGTACCCCGCCGCAGCGCCGTCGAGGGTGAACGCCCACAGGGCGAGTCCGACCATCAGGATGGCGATGGACGGAACCATGATTTTTGTCCCCATCTCGATGCCTTTCTCGACACCCAGCGCGACGATACCCACGACGAGTATCATGAACACGAAGTGGAACAGTATCGTTCCAGTACCCGCCGAAATCTGTCCGAAGTACTGGGAGGGGTCGCCGAAGTACGCGCCGGTCCAACTCCCGATGATGTACTGGATGACCCATCCACCGACGACGCTGTAGTAGGACAGAATCCAGAACCCGGTGAACAGGCCGAGGAGTCCGATGATTCCTGCGACTGGACCACCGAGGTTTCTGAACGCGTCCACGATGTTCTTCTTGGTCTCGCGCCCGATGACGAACTCCGCGAGGATGGCGGGCAGTCCGATGAGAACCGCCGCGACGAGGTAGACCACGAGGAAGGCTGCCCCACCGTTCTGTGCAGACATATACGGGAATCGCCAAATGTTACCGAGTCCAACTGCGCTTCCGACAGCGGCCAGAATGAACCCCATTCGGGATGTCCACGTTTCTCGTTGTGACATGTGTATGCCTGCCATTCTTAACTGATGCGTATAAACTGCACGATGTCAATTAATCACTCGAATAAATGATTATCTCATATTATATTCGTGTAAGAAAATGACTCGTCAATCCACCAAACAGCTGAATCCGAAATCAAAGCGGCGTGATATCGTACCACTGAGAGACTAATTGACACCGAAAAACCTCAAACGTAATGACGTTTTCGAGGTCGGATCAGGCTTCGCCGTACACCGGAACCGCCGCCCCGCTGGTCACGCTCGTGGCGTCGCTACAGAGGACACACATCACCGACGCGATATCTTCTGGGGAAACCCACTCGTCGTGGTCGGCGTCGGGCATCATCTCCCGGTTCGCGGGCGTGTCGATGACGCTCGGCATTACGGCGTTCGCTCGAACCACTCCTGAATTCTCCTCGGCGATCGTCTCGGTGAGCAGTCTGACTCCCGCTTTGGACGCCCGATACGGCCCGTCCCCTTCCCCACCTTCGAGCGACGCTCGGGCGCTGACGCTGACGATCGCACCCTCGCTCTTCTGGAGATGCGGCAGCGCGTGCTTGGCAGCCAGGAACATCGTCTTCAGGTTCACGTCGAACAGCAGGTCGAACGTCCCCACGTCCGTCTCCTCGATGGGTGAACCGCCCTTCCACGTCCCCGCGATGTTGACGAGCGCGTCGAGGCTATCGTGGTCGTCGACGACCGCCGAAACGACGGTCTCGACGGCCGACTCGTCGGTGAAGTCGGCCTCGTAGAAATCGACTCGCTCGCCGTCGAGCGGGGAATCCTCGTCCGGTTCGACCACGTCGGTCGCACACACCGTCGCCCCGGCGTCCGCGAACGCGGTACAGACCGCGCTGCCGAGCGCGCCGCTCGCACCCGTGACCAGGACGACATCGTCGCTGAAGTCGAAGCTCACGTCCATGGATCGTCACACAGCGTGAGCCATGAAAACACACACGGCCGTTCAAACCTCGTCGTACGCTCCCAATCGCGTTCCGTCCAACAGGTACGCCTCGCCGTCCGAGAGTCCGTCGGGCAGGAACGGCGCGAGGAATCCCTGCCCCGCGACGTTCACCCACGTCCCGCCCGTCAGGTCGTTGAACGCGGGAAAGACGACGAGTTGGGCGTCGATGGAGAACTCCCCGTCGTACCGTTCCACGAACGGTTCCGGATTCACGCGGCCGCGCAACCAGACGCGTTCGATTCGGCTGCCGCCGACCGAGTCCTCCAATCGCACGCAGGGATGTTCGTGGCCGACGCAGACCACATCTGCCGAGAGCACGTCCTCGCTCGGCCACGTGTGGCCGTGGACGAATCCGACGTCGCCGAGGCGAATCCCATCTCCCGGCGTCACCGCACAGTCGACCCACGACTCGATATCCCCGTCGTGATTCCCCTTCACCAGCGTCACCGGTTGGTCGATGGATTCGAGCAGCACCTCGATTTCGCCGCGCTCGGCCCCACCCGGTCCGGCGATGGAGTGCATGAAGTCGCCGAGGACGACGACCCTGTCCGGGTCGGTTCGCCGGACGAGCGACGCCATTCGCTCGCGGCGCTCGTCCGCACGGCTGTCGAGGTTGATCCCCTGCTCGTAGCGGAGTCCGTCCTCGATTCCGGCGTGGTAATCCGCCACCACGAGCGCCCGTTCGTCGCCGAGCGTCGCGGTCGCGGCCGGTTCGCCGGGAACCGGTTCGACCAGCGCCATCAGATGGGTTTTAGGGTGTCCTCGCCGGATTCGTAACACCGTCCGGCCATCAGCGCGTCCTGCAGTGCGTCCTCCACCTCGGCGGGCGTCGTGTCGTAGGAGTTCACGATGTTCGCCATGAGGCGCTCGCTCTCGACGCCGTCGCCGTCGTTCATGTCACGCATGACCTCCATCACGGTGTTTTCGAGGTTCTCGGGCGCGGATTTCTCGCCATCCTCGTCCGCCGCTTCGGACTCGGATTCGGATTCCGCCGATTCGGATTCTGATTCCGCTCCTTCGGTCGGTGTCGGTTCCGGTTCGGTCGCTTCAGTCTGTTCGGGCTGTGCCGTCCCGGCCTCCGGCCCGGCCGCTTCCGCCGGTTCGGCGGCGGTGTCGGTATCCGGTTCGGATTCCGATTCCGTCGCCATCTCCTGGGCTGGTTCCGGCGTTTCGATGTCGGCCTCACCGGCCGCGTCGACTTCCGCACCGCTGGTGAACTCCGTGCCGAACTCCTCCTCGATCTGTTCGCGTTCACCCTCGTCAACTCGTACATCTCGCCGCTCACGTCCTCGCCCATCGGCTGGTCGTCGAAGTCGCCGAGGTCGTCCTCGTCGGACGTTCCCGAATCGAAATCGCCGAGTTCGTCGGTGGAGTCGTCCGCGGATTCGCTCCCCGTGTCGAACTCCTCGACACCGGTTTCACCGATCGGTTCTCCCTCTCCCGGTTCCGAATCGGCCAATTCGGCGTCCGTCGGTTCCGGTTCGGCCGGTTCCTCGAACTCATCCGGTTCGCGGGCTTGCGCCGGCGGCGTTTCGGGTTCCGGATCGACGTCCGGAGCCGTGGTTTCCGTCGCCGATTCGGGTTCGGTTGCCGATTCGCGTTCGGTCGCGGTTTCGGATTCGGACACCGTTCCAGCGTCGAACTCCGACTCGGCTTCCGTCGTCGATTCGCCCCCCGCTGCCGGTTCCGAACCCACCGCCGATTCGCTCTCTGCTGCCGGTTCCGACTCGAACGTCGATTCCGCTTCGGATTCGGATCCGGATTCGAACGTCGATTCCGCTTCGGCGGATTCGGTCGTCTCCGAGTTCGACGGTTCGGCGTCGAACTCGGTCGCGGGTTCCGTTTCCGTCCCGGCTTCCGTCTCGACGTCGGGCGTTTCGAGCGACACGTCCACGTCGAGCGTCGCGTCGCCGGGTTCGTCCGGCGACGCATCGACCGTTCCGACCTCGTCCTGTTCGCCCGCGACGACGCGGGCCGCATCGAGCGCCACGTCCTGCAACTCGGCGAGGTACGGCGTCGACGTCCGATAGTGGTCGAGCGCCAGCGGGACACCGGCGGCGAGGCCGGTGTCCACGTCGGCGGCTTCGAGCGCCTGGCGCAGGTCCTCCCCGCGCTGGCCGGAGTCGAGCGCACCGGCGAACGTGCGAACCCTGTCGAGGGTCTGTTGTGCCGTTTGGACCGTCCAGCGGTCGCGGGTTTCGGCGTCGACCGCGTTCATGCTCTCCGGTCGGATCGAGGTGTACACCAAGTCCGAGTCATCGGGCTGGAACGTCCGCGCCTTGCCCGTCACGGCGACGAACATCGGCGCTTCGGCGCGTTCGAGGAACGCGAGCGCGTCAGGCTGGTACTGGCCAGCGTAGACGACGAACCCGCCGGTCGGGTCCACGATTCGGGCGCGGAGCACCTCGTCGCCGACCTGCTCGATTTCGGTCAGCACCCCGACGACGAACAGACGGTTGATTCGTGCACCCGTCGGCGTGACGACGTAGTTCGGCGCGCGCTCCTCGTCGCTGTCGGAGTGTTCGAGCGATGACCCGTCGTACTCGGCGGCGAAGATTCGCCACGCGACTTCCCGGCGGCCGACGCCACCCTGCGAACTCATGCGTCCACCTCCGCGAGGAAGGCCTTCGCACGGTCGGCCGGGTTGTCGTCCGTCTCGGCGAACTCGGTCGCTTCGAGGTTCGCGCCGTAATCGTCCACCGAGAGGTTACCCCGGACGCGGTACTCGTGGCCGACGACCTCCTCGCGGATGCTGTCCGCGACGACTTCCTGATCCATCGCGTCGCGGGCCTGCTGGCGGGCCTTCTCCAGACCGCCGCCGTACACTTCCGCGGTGAGGTCGGCGTCCAGAATCGCGGTGACGGTTCCCGTCCCGTCGTCCACGATGGCCTTCACGCGCAGGTCGTCCTCGCCGTCCACCTGTCCGTGGCTTCGGCACTGGCCCTTCTGCACCACACGTCCACACTCGGGACAACGCTGAATGAGACCGGAGCCGTCACGAACGGCCACGATGTTGCCGAGGACTTCCACGTCGAACGCGCCGCCCGTCTCGACCGCTTCGCGGACGGACATGCGCGTCGCGCTGTCGTTTACGTCCACCTCGCGTTCGAGGGGTGAAACGGTCGTGAACTCCGAGAAGTTGATCGACGGCACGCCGCGGAACTCGCGCACGTAGACGTTGTCCACGCGAATCTCCGCGCCCTCCGTCACCTCGTCGCGCGCTTCCCAGTCGGTGAACGGGAGTCGCGCCGACTCGTCGGCGACGATACCGCTCTTGATCTCGGTGTCGCCGTCGCGTCCGTCGATGACTTTGCTCTCGGCTTCGAGAACCGTCACCTCCAGCGCGACGCCGCGGTCGCCGGGTCGGACCTCGGCCAACGTCGCGTCGCCGCCCACTTTGTAGGATACGTCGAGTTCGGTGTTCTCGCGCGCGATGTTGGTGCTATCCCCGAGGTTGAGTTCGGGGTTGCCCTCCCACTCTCGCACGCCCGCGTTGCCCGCGGTGATGACCTCGCCCGGACTGAGGCTGAAGTCGTTCCACGCCGTGTAGGAGATTTTTCCGGTTTCGTCGGCCAGTTCCCCCTCGAAAATCGTCTGCTCGTTGCCCTGATAGCGAATCGAGCGCTGGCCGACGGTGAGCACCTTCGCGGTGATCGTGACGTTGCCCATGTCGGTCGTCACGTCGTCGATGTCGGCCGTGGAGGGCGAGGAACTGCTCGAACTGCCGTCGCCGTACTTTCGTCGAAGGCTCTGTTTGGCTTCGTCTACCGGCACACTGTACTCGATGAGGTTCTGCAGGTCTGCTTTGACCTCCTCTTTGTCTACGCCGAGGTCGGAGGCGAGCGCCTCGGCATGGTCGTCAACGTTCATCACCCGAAGTTGGGACGGGATGGATTAAAAGTGTTCGTCGTCGCTAGAAGTGTGAGCGGGAATGGAGGTGGAATCGAAATCGACCGAAATCCGCTATCGCCCGGCAAATCCCCACGCGAAGACCAACCCGATCAGCATGACCGGATTCTCACCAAGACCGAACTCATTCCGACAAAGCGACCGTTCTTCCTTCCGAGACACCGAAAACGGTTTTCTCCCGTGAGCCGTACTCCGGAGCATGCACGTGGTCGTCAACGCCGCGATGAGCGCCGACGGAAAGCTCTCCTCCCGCCAGCGCGAGCAGGTCGCCATCAGCGGCGCGAACGACTTCGACCGGGTAGACGACCTTCGGGTGGAAAGCGACGCCATCGTCGTCGGCGTCGGAACCGTCCTCGCGGACGACCCCTCCCTGACCGCCGACGATGGAGCAAACCCGACACGCATCATCGCGGATTCGCGGGCGCGAACCCCGCTCGACGCGCAGGTGTTGGACGACCGGGCGGATACCCTCATTTTCGTCGCCGAAAGCGCGCCGACCCGGAACGTCCGAGCGCTGCGCGGGGCCGGTGCGGACGTCGTCGTCGCCGGAAACGGTCGCGTCTCGCTCCACCGGGCGTTTTCGGAACTCGAATCGCGCGGCACCGAACAGGTCATGGTCGAGGGCGGCGGCGAACTCATCTTCTCGATGTTCGACTGTGGGTTGGTGAACGAACTCCGCCTCTACGTCGGGTCGCTGGTCATCGGCGGCCGGGACGCGCCGACGCTCGCGGACGGCGAGGGCTTCGTGGAGAGAAACTCGTTTCCGGACCTCGAACTCGATTCGGTCGATACGATGGACGACGGCGTTCTGCTTCGCTATCTCGTCTCCTGACTGGTTCGTCTCAGATCCAGCCTTCCTGCGCGAGCAGTTCGCCGTTCAGCACGCTCGCACCGGCGGCGCCGCGAATCGTGTTGTGGGCGAGGCAGTTGTACTGAATCCCCGTCGAAGTCTCCTGTACGTCACCGACCGCAATCTGCATGCCGCCGCCGAGGGTGCGGTCGAGGCGGGGTTGCGGGCGGTCGGGGGCCTCGAACACTTTGATGAGCGGGTCCGGCGCGCTCGGGAGGTCGAGCGTGGTGGCGTTTTCGAGGGCTTCCTCGGCGCTCGCCTTCGTTATCTCCTCGGCCGTCTCCGCCCACACGTTTTCGAGGTGGCCGTCCAGCGTCGGGACGCGATTACACGAGGCCGCCACGTCCACGTCGTGAAGCGAGATTTCGCTGCCGTCGAAGGTGCCGAGCAGTTTTCGTGGCTCGTCCACCATCTTCTCCTCCTCGCCGCCGATGTGCGGGATGACGTTGTCGATAATCTCCATCGACGTGACGCCGTCGTAGCCCGCGCCGGAGACGGCTTGCAGGGTGGAGACGTGCACGCGCTCCAAGCCGAACGAATCGAGCGCGGCGAGCGTCGGCACCATCGTGATGGTCGAGCAGTTCGGGTTCTTGACGAGCGCGCCGTCCCAGCCCCGTTCGTCGCGCTGGACTTCGATGAGGTCCAGATGCTCCGCGTTGACTTCCGGGATGACGAGCGGAACGTCCTCGGCCATTCGGTCGTTCGAGGAGTTCGAGGAGACGACGTACCCCGCCTCGGTGAACTTCGGTTCCACTTCGGCCGCGACGCCGGACGGAAGCGACGAAAAGAGGAGGTCCACGTCGTCCGGGACGTCGCTCGGGTCGGTCGCGCGTACTTCGATGTCGCCAACGTACTCCGGGATGGGCGAATCGATCCGCCACTTCGCCGCTTCGCGGTAGAGTTTCCCCGCGCTGTTCTCGCTCGCGGTTATCGTCGTCAGTTCGAAGTCCGGATGACCGTCGAGGAGTTGAATGAATCGCTGTCCGACCGCTCCGGTTCCGCCGAGAATTCCGACGTTAACACTCATGTGAAACTCGATAGCAGGAGTGTGCAAGTAGCTTTCGACGGTGTCGGTGTTTGCCGTGAGGCCGATAGCCGTCCGTCGATTCTCGCGGCGATACGTGTCCCATGTCTGAACACTATGCTAATATATCGGTTGAAGCCTCTGGGAGAGCATGGAGAGGGATGTTGTCACATGTCAGGGGTGCGGCCGTGCATACTCGGCCCGCGTTCGAGACGACGGCACGTACGTCCTCCCGACGGACACGGGTACGTGTGAGCGATGTGGAAGCGTCGAGTTCGATAGAGTCTCCAAGGAGATAGTCGAAAACGATTGAACCGCTCGGCTCCGCAGAATCGATGAACAGTGCGACAGCACTGAGAAAATTACTCTTTCTTGCGCGTGACGTAGCCGGCGATGCGGTTGCGGACGCCCTTCGAGCCGATGTTGGTCAGCTTTTCGACGCTGTCCTTGTTCTGGTTGAAGTCCTTCGTGAATGCGGTCGGATATCGCTCCAACAGGATGTTCCCTGTCTTCTTGACGTAGTCGGGTTTGATTGCCATACCGAACTCTTTCCGATAGCGGGCCTTAAAAGCATTCGTTCGCGTCGGCCGCGACGAAGCTATCGGCGACCCCGGAACTATCGTCTGACTCGAAACCCGTCTTCCCCGTTCGGGTCGTCGTACTCGACGTCCACGTCGTCAACGTCCGCGGCCGGACTCCCCGTGTGACACCACTCGACCATCTCCTCGACCGTGGATTCGGGGCCCTCGAAGACGGCTTCGACGCGCCCGTCGGAGAGGTTCTGCACCCAGCCGTCGATTCCCTTCGATTCCGCCGTGTCCCGGGTGTTCGCCCGATAGAAGACGCCCTGTACCTTGCCGGAGACGAAGACGTGTGCGCGAGTACGATCCGTCATATGCGAAAATTCGAAGTCGAACCACAAAATCCTCGGGGCCGTTCACCCTTCGGTTCCCTCCTCCGGTGGCATCCGTTCGTACGAGAGGTGTTTCACCGCCGTTCGGATTTCCTCCTTCGTGAGGTCCAGTTCGTTGTACACGAACGACCTGAGCGCGAGGTACGCGCCGATACCGGAGACGGCGACGCCGATGACGAAGCCGAACAGGAGGGCGGGGAGTCCAGTAACCATATCTTCACTTTCGATAGCCCCACGAAATAACCATCGAATGAACTGTTTCGAATTCCGAACGATCTCTCAGCTTCGAAGATAGTGGAACACGTACGTCTGTGCGTACCCGGCGTACTCGCCGAACTGTTCCCGAATCGCGCGTGACGTGGCCTCGTACGATCCCTGTTCGCAGTGCGGGTAGTGGTCCTCGATGGCGCTCTGAATCCACGTATCGAGCGGAACTGCCTCCAGGTAGTCGAGCGCGAACAGGAGCACGCAGTCGGCGACCTTGTCGCCGACGCCGACGAAGGCCTGCATGGCGTCGCGGGCGTCCTCGTAGGATTTCCCGCGAACGTCGTCCGGTGAGGCCTCGCCGGACGCCAACAACTCGGCGGACTTCTTGACGTACGGGGCACGGTAGCCCAGGTTCAGGTCCCGTAGCGCCCCTTCCGACGCTTCGGCCAAGGCTTCCGGCGTCGGGAACTCGTAGTACGTCTTTCCGTCGAACTCGATGGGGGTTCCGAACTCGCGGGCCAGCGCGGTCTGCATGCCGTAGATTCGGCTCACGCGCATCTGTGCCGAGCAGATGAAGGAGACGAGACACGGGAAAAAGGGATCGCGGACGATTCGCATGCCGCGATATTCGTCGTAGGCCGACTCGACCAGCGAATCCGCGGGCGTGGCGTCGATTATCGCGTCCAAGTCGTCGTCGAGGCGCAAAAGCGAGAACAGGTGAGGTTCGGCGTCGGTCGTCGCCTCCCACTCCAGCAGTCCGTCCCGTTGCCGGGCGCGGACGACGTTCCCGTCGAGGACAGTGTAGTACCACGCCGACCCGCCGTAGGCGTGGGTCGTCTCGTACATCCGTCCGTCCTCGCGCCGCCAGAGGTAACTCTGGCCGCTCTCGACGGTCGATTGGAGATCGAACCCACCCGGTAACTCTTCGACGGGTATCGAACCGGTTTCCATCGCCCGAGAATGGGTATCGGGGACAAGCAACTCTTTCGATTCACCACGTCGCGGCCAGCACCCGCCGCCAGTTCCCGTGGGCGACCTTCGAAACTTCGTCCTCGCCGAACCCGCGCTCCCGAAGTTCCTCGAACACGGCGGGAAGACCGGTCACGTCGCCCACGTCGTCGGGTATCGGTGCGCCGTCGAAGTCGGATCCTAACACCACGTGGTCGATACCTGCGCGGTCGGCGACGTATTCGATATGGTCCACGAGGTCGGACAGGGTCGCATCGGCGCCCGGGTCCGAGTCGTCGGCCAAAATCGGTTCGAGGAAGCCGATGCCGACGACGCCGTCGGCGTCGGCCACGGCGTCTATCTGCTCGTCCGTCAGGTTTCGGGAGTGCGGACAGAGGCTGTACGCACCGGTGTGCGAGGCGACGAGCGGGGCGCCGCTCGTCTCGGCGACGTCCCAGAATCCCCGTTCGGTCAGGTGTGCACAGTCGACCACGATGCCACGCCGTTCGCACGCCCGGACGAGGTCTCGCCCCGCGTCGGTCAGTCCGTCGCCGGTATCCGGACTCCCGGGGTAGCGCGAGACGACGCCCTGCCCGAAGGCGTTCGGACGGCTCCATACCGGGCCGATGGAGCGCACGCCCGCGGCGTACAGGAAGTCGAGGTTGGCGAGGTCGGGAGCGACGCCAGCAGCGCCTTCGATGTGCGGGACCGCGCCGAGTTCACTCGATTCGAGGCAGGCGTCGAAGTCGTCGAGCGAGTCCACGACGCGAAAGCCGTCGACGGTGGCGTCGAGCCTGTGGAGCAGTTCGAGGTATCGGTACGTCACGGACCGCGCGTCGGCGTGGTCGAGTTCCTCGGGGAGGGGGAACTCGTAGCCCTCGTCGGTCCGTCGAACCTCGTGTTCGTCGTCGCTCAGGACGAAGGTGGCGAAGAATCCGACGCCGAGTCCCGCCTCGCGGGCACGCGGGAGATCGATATGTGTGCTCCCGATTCCCTCCGCGAACGCCGATACGGGGTCGTCGGTCGAACCCAACCGGAGCAGCGTATCGTTGTGGCCGTCCACGACCGGCATGTGAGTCATTGCTCGTGATGTGTTGGAAACGGACATAAGTGCTGTCGTGACCTGTCACGATACCCCAAAAGGGCGAAAATTCATACTGCTGGCCCTGTAATTACCGTTGGGATTATGAACTGTAGAGTTGTCGTCGAAGCCGCAATCCCGGTCTACGACGTGCAGACGCCGGACGAGGCGGTGCGAATCGCCATCTCAAAGACCGGCGAGATGCTCAATCCCGACCTAAACTACGTCGAAATAAACATGGGTTCGCGGACATCGCCATCCGGAGAGGAACTCCCGCCAGCGTTCATCGCCGCCGACGAGGCACTCGTCGCGCTGGAGTTGGAGATGACGGTGTTCAACGTCGAGCGAGAGGAACACGCATCGCGTATCGCCCGGAAGGAAATCGGCCAACGGTTGGAAAACATTCCGCTCACCGTCCTCGACGTCGAGGTCATCGAGGACGAGGACAGCGATTCGGACGAGACGGACGAAACCGACGAAACCGACACCAGCGCCGACGATTCGGACGACGATGACGGAAGCGATACGGACGACGTGTTGCCCGAATTCGAGGATCTCATCGACTGATCGGTCACCGGGAACGGCTTCATCGCGGCGGGCTTGCCGCAGTAGGAGTGAGTTGTAGGTCATTTTCATCGCTTCTCGCGCCGTGATACGGTCTTTCGTCTCAAACTGCCCTGCTTGGACGGCGGTCACAAACCCTAACCGGCGGGACGACCAACGGAGGGATATGACGAAGTACACCACTGTTTCCATTCCGAAGGATCTAGCCGATCGCGTGGAGGAGACGATCGAGGGAACGAGCTTTTCGAACACGAGCGATCTCGTCCGGTTTCTGCTCCGGAGTATCGTCATTCAGCACCAACGGCAGGGAAAGCTCACGGAATCGGAGTTCAGCGAGATAACCGACCAACTGCGTGAGTTGGGGTATTTAGAGTAGTTCCGCTGGCGGTTCGGCATCGAGGACGACCAGTTCCTGTTTTCGCCCGGAACGGTCGAACGCGGCGACCGTTTCCCGTGTCCACGGTGGGACGGCAACGACGACGACTTCCCGTAGGTCGTCCGTCTGCGTGACTTCGAGTGGGCCTTGCGGGTGTGAGATGAACTGGCCCTGCGTCTGTCGTGGTGGTATCGAGAGATCCATCCCGAAGACCGCGGTCACGGATTTTCCCGTATCCGGCGGATAGAAGTGGGTAAATACGGGTGTTTCCGGTTCGAGATCGTCCGCGCCGTCCAGGTCCTCCGCAGGGGTAACCGCTAGCGGAACGGTCACTTTCTTCGGTTCGGCGTCCGCCGCCAGTTCGAGAAGCGCGTCGTTCAGTCCACGAGTGATGTAGACCACACGCCCCTCTTCGTGTCGTATTTAGATAATACCGTCGCCCGCCGCTTGTCACAGAGGTATCCCGTTTCGCGATGTATTTCTTTATAGCATCCGGATAATTAATATCTCCTCTGTATTTCCACTATATTTTCATATTTTTATAATAGTTAATTTAATATTGGTCCGAGTGGGTGGTTATGATATGGCAAATCGAGACCTCACGACCTATCTGGCTGAAAATCCGCGGATGATCGGCGTACTGTTCACGATCGTGTTGCTACTGACGCAGGCAGGGAGCGTGGCTGGTGCGTGGGCCGGGCATGTTCGTGGTCCGTAGAAGCGTTCAGAGCGAACTCACATCGATCTCGTAGCTCCACGTGAACTGTCCGTCGAGGTAAACCGGCACGTTCTCCAACGCGAGATTTCGTTCCAGTTCGGTTTTGGTAAGCGTGACCGATGGTAACGCTCCCGATGAGAGATACGTCTCGTTTTGGTCCGAGAGACGCGGTATGACGAGACCGCCGATGCCACCGCTGCTGGAATTGTACGTTCTCGGCGTCAGCTCAAACGAGTTCCCTTCGGATTCGATCTCGAAGAACACCGCAACGTCGCTTTCCGCTTGGACGATATTGATGGTGCCATCTCCGACGAGGGTGTATTGGCCGCCGATGATGCTCCGGTCGCGGGCGATGTTCAATGCCGCTGAGAGCGGAAATCCACGGTTGAGTAGTTGCGCCATCGCCTTCCCAACCCGAACTGCCCCGCTATTTATTACATCACTCAACGTGACGACGCCGCCGATCGCACCCGCTTCGATGAGCGCCATCCCCTGCTGGTACGACTGGCAGGCGTTGAGTAGAAACGCTTCGATGCCGACGGAGTCGAGGTCAGTGGCATCGAGCGTTCCATCGACACATTTGAACCCGCTCTCGTCGATGTGACCGATGTAGTGGAGGAACTGTGCTTCGGATTCGAGGAGGGCACGGAGTTCCTCCGTGGTCAACTCGTGCTGAACGGTCACATCGAACGGTAGATCCCGTCCCGACCCGTATACCTCGTCGGCGAGGTCTCTCTCTTCGTCCATTTCGGCGTCGTTACAAACGACCGTGATACCGATATCCCCTTCCGTTGCGGTGCGTTCGAGTTTGTTTCGAAACGCGGTCACCGTCGCCTTGCTCGCTCCGATTGGCGCCTCGTCGCGACCCACACTTCTTCGAGCGAGTCCGACGGTTCGGGTTCGATGAACGAACGCGGGTTGGTAGCCGTTTCGGACAGACTTCTCGTCTTCCCGCGAACGAACTGCTCGACTGCGGGTACCTGTATCGAGGATGCGGACACCTCCTTCGCGTGTGGCGTCCGTATGATCGCGAGGTCGTTGACGAGGAACGGGAGCATCTCGACGTTATCGGACGTAGGTGATACGTGGGTGGTCAACTGCCAGTCCGGAACGAACTCCTCTATTAGATTGTACGGAACCGAGAGATACGCCTCCAGGCGTTTGGCAAACGGAGTATCGTACAGCGTTGCGAAGTCCAAATCGACCATCGATTCGACTTCTCTACGTTCGTATAGGTTGACCGGATACAACCCCTCGGTACGGGCGATACAGTCGAAGAGGAACGTCTGTTTCAGTACCCGTTCTACCTCCTTTTCGAAGCCGAGGGACGTGTCGAGCGGGTGTTCGAATTCGTCCGTGACGATTCGTGGCGTGTTTCCGGGTACGAGTTCCGCCCCGAGATAGTATGCGAGTGGTGCGACGGGGAAAATCGAACCGTACTCGGGTGGAACCTCGACGGTGATGCCCGTTTCCGGCGGTTTCAATCCGTCCGGAACGTGGAGTTCCTCGCCGAGTTCGACTGTCGGGGGATGGCCCCGAAGTGTCGGGAACGACCGTTCGGGACTGGTCGTCTTCAGCGCCGACCCGAACGTCGAAATCGCTGCCATCATGTCTGCCGGGTCAGTCGTCGTCGTCACCGTTCCCGCCGGACGTCGGTGAAGCGACCGCCCGCCGATGTTCACGTCCACTACCGAGCCGAAATCGATAGTCACGTCCTCGAACGAAGCGCCGATACTGACCGTCCCTTCGACGTGCAAGTATAGTTTGATCGGCGGGCAGAGTTCGATGGTGTACGTCCCGCTCGGAAGCTCCTCGCGTTGAATTCCTTCGATACTCGTCAACATCTCACCGGACTCATCGCGAACGTAGACCGCCGTCGGGATTGGAAGGCGAAGCCCGGAAGTCCGAACGCGAACTGCGCGGTCGACCGGAAAACAAAACGAATCGGTGTCGACAGCAACGGGGTGAACCGCGTCGAACGTATGGAGGGAGAACGTGCGCCGCTCGATTGGGTCCTGGATTACGATTCCGTCTGCGTGGGAATCGAACGAAATCGTCACCGGATTACCTCCGTCTCTGGAGGGGTTTGATTCCGGCTCTCAAGGCACATACGTCGTAGGTATCAATCGGATGTTAAAAAACTATCGGCAGTTTGTAATTCTTCAGTATCACATCGATACGAATCCACGAACGGTCTCCAGCAGCAAGGAGGGATATCGACGACGAGACCCGTTCAGCGCGTCGGCGAGCGCTACCGGCGCGTCGTCGAAGACGCCGGGACCGTGTCCGACGAGGATACGTTTCGGTGTCAACCCTCGCAGTTCGTCCGGCGGGAAGAGTCGGATCATCGGGTGGACTCCCAACCGTTCGTGGCCGGTTCGGAAGTAGTCCGCAGTGCCGACGGATTCGGGGACGACGAGCGTCCCATCCGTTTCGTCGTACAGTGCGGCCTCCTGCCACGCCGGGTTGTCGAACAACTTCAACACCCGTAGTTCCGTATCGGCGAGCGTCGTGCCGAACCGACGGACGGGAACGCCGCTGACGCTCCGGCGAACCCACGTGGGTAGGTACAGCGGCACGTCGTGTCGCCGGGCGACAGCCTCGGCATCACGCATGTGGCGGTCGAGGAGGACGACCACACCGGCGACCGTGCCGAACTCCGCGAACAACTCGTCTATCTCCGGGGCATCGACCGGGTCGATAACCCACACATCACCGTCGATGGATAGCGCGTGACTCGCCCGCTCCATCGTTTCGTCCGGATGTGCCAGCCAACCGACGCCACCGTCCCATCGGTCGATCTCTCGATACGTGTTCGACGCATCCGTCTCTTTCAAGGGCATACCCCGACTACCGTCGGAGAACGCATAAATCGACGGGGGAACAGGTCGTGTGCGGACGGCCCGTCGGCGGCGTACGTGCTCGGGGCTGGACCGGTCGGAACTCGAAGGGAAACCTCGATCGGGTGGGATCGATTCGGTCGAAAAATCGGGAACCGGGTGTGTCACGTCGAATCGCTCGATACAGGTGGCCGAATTCGGGATTCGGACGGCCGCTACGCGACGGTGTCGTCGAGCGACTCGATGTAGTCGGCGACCGGTTCGGCGTCGTTCCAGACGTGCTCGAACAACTTCGTTCCCCGCCGATGTGCCCGTTCGGAGTCGGCGATGAGTTCCGTCCCCGCGTCGTAAGACCCATCGAGCAGTGGAAGCGAGAGCAACAGGCTGTCGTCGGTCACCGTCAAGGCGAACGAGACGTTCGCCACTCGGACCTCCAACTCGTCGTTCATGGGGATCGACGGTTCTTCGAGGAGGGAGTCGAGGACGTTCGTTCCCAGAATCAGTCGCGATTTCCCGCTGTCGTCGAGGCCATCGAGGAGGGCGTCCGAAAATCGTTCGTTGAAGATGGGTGCGATGACCGACGCGGATGTCGTGGTTTCGAGTCGGCGTTCGATCTCCCGTACCGCCTGTGACGGGCGAGTGTCGGTCGCTCGGACGACGGTAGCGTCGACGAGGTCGGCGATACGAAACACGTCGGTGGAGGGGAGCGCGGCGGTGTCGTGTCGCTGCCAGTAGTCGGCGTCGATCGCGAGTGCTTGTTCCGTTTCCCGTTGTTCACGGACGAGGTCACAGACGACCGACCCTGTTCCCGTCGGTGCCCAGCGCTTCGCCCGGGGGGAGTAGATCAATCCACGATTTTCCAACTCCGTGAGTGCGTTGTACACGGCGGATTCGCTCGCGAGGTTCCGATTCAGCAGTGCCTGTGTCGTCTCGTCGCCATCGACGATGGCCTGCAACACTGCCGTTCGTGCCCCGGAGCGAAGCACGTACTTGATGAGGGACTGGTGTTGTTCCATGGCGGCGGGTGTCAGTACATCGGAGCGATTCTTTTCACTATCGCTCTCAACCAGCCAGATATCAAATTCCATACGAATAGGTATTTTCTACGAGTAGCTCAAATTTGTGCGCTCTAGAATGGAATTTTTATATACTACTACTGTATTTTTACCGCTTGGGCCACCCTGTGGTCCTCGTTGACGCAATCCGGGCAGTGGTTTTCTACTGTCTACCTCCATCGGCGCGGGCGTTTCTCAGAGTTCGCTCGTATCGATGTCGATGTCGGGCGGTGAGATGATGAGAAACTTCCGGAAATGCACCAAATTCCCGCCGCCTTTTTTCACGGCCGGTGCGAGATCGGCCGCCAATTCGGTCAGGTCGCCGTCGATGGCGAGGACGAGCGTGTGTCCCCGCTCTATCGCCTCGACTCGTTCCTCGACGGCGGTCGTTCCGTCGAGGACGCCGAGGATGACACGGGCATCCTCGTCGAAGTCGATATCCTGTTCGGCCGCCTGAAGGTCCAAATCGAACCCGGAATCGTTCATGGCGGTATCTCTCATCGCCCCGAGAAAAATCCTTGCCTTGGTGTGTCAATCAGTTTTCGTACTCTCGCTTGAACCCGCGGAACTCCGTCCGGTGGGCCTCCTCGTCGGCGAGGATGGTGACTCCGAGGTCCTCGGTAACGGGGTCGTCCGCGTCCGTCGCTGCCGATATGACCGACCGATAGGTCTCGATGGCGTCCTCTTCGGCTTCGAGAACCCCTTCGATGACCGAGAGCACGTCGGTGCTGTCCTCAGGCGGTTGCAGTCCTTCCTGTCGCGCCTCGAAGTCGTAGGATGCGGGCGGCCGCTCGTCCAACTGCTTGAGTCGCTGCCCGATTCGCTCTGCGTGACCCAACTCCTCCTGAATGTCTTCTTCGAGGCTCTCACGCACCTCTTCGGCGTCACTCCTTCGAGGACGATGGAGTTCGTGAGGTAGTTCATCACGGTTTCGATTTCGTCGCTGTACGCCTTTTTGAGTAGGTCCGTTACTTCCTCGCTCGTCATCGTCCGACGATACGACGTGAACCCTCCTTACGATTGTGGCGGTTCATCCGGACTCGTTCGAAACCGTCCGCTACCGACCGGCAATCGTTGCCTCGCGCACAACGGTTATATATCTGTGTCACACATACACATGCTAACGATGAAACAGCAAGTCAATGTCTCGCACACCGATGCGAGCGACGCTGTTGTCGGCCCGATTCTCATCGTAGGGGTCTGATTCCCCTGCCTACTCACACCAGAAAACGACCGAATCGACACGAAACTGAGCCGACAGTGCATCGTGGCAAGCTAAACCACCGCATAGAGACGACGTGACCAACGCACACAAACAATGACAGACGACAACCAACACCGAGAACCGACGACGGATGGCGGACGATCGAATCGAGAGAAACGAACGATGGCGGAAATCAGCCACACACCGCCGTACGAAGCACCAGATGCAAGCCGCGTGTTCGAGCGCGGTGGCGAACTGCTGACCGAACCGACGGCCGACGCGGACTGACGGGATTTCACCCGTCGATCGTTTCTCCGTATCCTCTCACCATTGAGCGACAACTCTGAACGATAACTCCGAGCGACGCCGACGCTTGCCATTTCCGTCTCATCCGAAAAAGAACCGCAAACGGTTTTTCCTCCCTCGCTTCCGGAAACCGACCCCACTTTCGACCGTACCCCCCAGTACGGTTCCGAGACGAACTGCCGGTTCGACTCAGCGAATCGGCTCTCGACCGCCGACGAGTTTCGAGGTGTCCACGAACTCCGCGCGCGCACCTCCCTTCTTCACTTCAGTCGCGGTCATACATTCGAGACAGCCGAAGACCTCGTTCTCGTTGTTGCCAAACACGCGTGCGAAATCGCGTGTCACGAAGGAACCGCAGCTTCGGCATCGGTTTTCGGCGACTGTGTCACTGCCACTTGCAATCTGACTGTTTGTCGTTGTCATGCTAAGCCTCGTCGGTACGACTAACATCAGTGTGGGTACTTTGTTATCCGGTGGCTGTCGGGGAGAAACCAACCACTATCGAACGGAAAGACAACTCTACGATTCCGGTAACGACCCCTTACTCGGCGGATAAGTCGGTTTCCAGTCGGAATTGGGGGAATGACACCATCCCCAAAATCTCCCCCGGCCTATGCTTTAATGAACGTCGGGGCGGTATGGGGCACTGATGCCCAAGATAACACTCGACGAGGAGACCGTCTCGCGACTCGACAGCCTGCGTGTCGAGGACGAATCCTACGACGAAATCATCACCGAACTCGTCAACATCTACGAGGCAGAGGAACTGACGCTCTTCCACGGCGGCGACTATTCGAGCGACTAGTCGCTCCGCACCTCGGAACGAGTCAACACCGTCTCCCCTGCGCGCACGCGTTGTCCCTTTCTTACTTCGATGTCCGTCACGTCGACCGATGGTGGCAGGAGTACGTCCGCCCTGCTACCGAACGCGATGTGGCCCAACCGTTCCCCGCGTTCCAGTTCGTCGCCCGACTTGACGTACGGATGGATCCGCCGCGCGAACGCGCCCGCGATGAGCGTCACGTCGTAGGACGGAAACCCGATGTGGACCTTTTCGTTGTTGTCCGAATCCTTGCTGAACGCCGGACGGTGTTTTCCCGGTTCGTGTTCGACCGACTCGACGCGTCCGCCCACCGGCGCGCGGTTGACGTGTACGTCCGTGACGTTCATGAACACGCCGACGCGAACGCGGTCTCCTTCCTTCCGAATCACGGAGACGCGCCCGTCCGCGGGCGAGAGGATTCCCTCCACTGGTGGGTTCCGCTCCGGGTCGCGGAAGAAGTGCAGGATTGCACCACCCGTCGCCAGCGCGAGCAGCGTCCCAACGGGCGAGAGGAATCCCAGCGGTCCGGCCAACAACAGCGGCGGCGCGGCGTATCGCCACGCGTCCGGAACGATCTTCATCGGTTCGACCCCCCATGCCGTGACCCGCCCATCAGTCCTGAACCGCGGTCCTGACGCGCGCCCACTTCCCCTTCGATTCGAGGCGGGCCTGTAGTTCGTCGGCGTACTGCTGTGCCAACGCCTCGGCCGCCGAGAGTCGGTCCTGGTCGACGCCGGAGTCGCCGCCGCCCAACCCGAGCGCGCTTTTGACGGAGCTAAACACGCCTTTACTGTCCTTTTTCGATGATTGGCCCGACATCGAGTTCATCTGCGACTGGATGTTGTCCATCTCGGGCATCACCTGCTCGACCTTGCTCGTGTCCGCCACGAGTTTCGCGCGCTCGTCGTCCTCGGGGTGTTCTATCTCGAATTCCACGGCCGTCATCACCAATCCCCACTCCTGCCGTGAAAACTGGGAGTTCGTCACTTCCTCCATGAACTCCCTATCGACAGCCATCCTGTCCCCCACGATCATGTCCGTCCACCGTTGTCCGCTCATACCCCACATTGATGTGGCACGAGACTTGGTGTTTTCGTCTACACTTGTGGAAAACAAGCGGTGAAGTTGCAACCGTGGTGTCGAGAATCCCGCAGTAGGGGGTTCCTACGGCGGGCGAAAGAGGGTGTAATCACTCCTTTCCGGGGAGAATATCGCCGGAATCAAAAACCGCTGGAGGAGGATGATAGCGGTCAGTCGTACGGGTAGCGCGCCTGGTCACCACAGTCGCAGGTAACCACGACGTGGCCGTCCTGGAGTCTGACGCGCGCGTTCTTTCCGGGGCGGAGGTAGGCGTCGCAGGCATCGCAGGTGAATCGCTTGAACTGTCTCGGGAGGGACAACCGCTGGCGTTCGGCGATTCGTCTGGCGAGGCGGACGTATTCGCGCGCTCGGTCGTCGTTACACTCTGCGGTGGCGTCCCGTGCGAGTACGGTGAGACGCTCTATTCGCTCTTGAGCTACTGTCATTCGGAATGGGGGGGTGGGGGGTTTCCGGGGCGAGACAGGACAAGGATAGAAATCGTTCCTGTATTGCCCCATGCGAGTCATGCTCGTACGGGAACAAATACTTTGCGGTCGATCAATGACTCCTTTCCGAAAGGAGTAATGGGTCACTGTGCCATCTCCCCCGCAGTGCGCGTACTCAACTACCTCGAACTCGAATCCGAGTTGGCCCGTAGCGGCATCGGAACCTCCACAAAGCAGCAACGCAAGGCTCTCGCGGGGACGAGCGTGGACGTCGTCACGTCGCCGTGGAACGGAAAAACTCCCCTCCATGCACTCCCATCGGGGGCGGTAGGGAGTGGTTTCTTCGCCGATTTCGACCTCGCTCACTGCAACGTCATCGGGCCGGGGTCAATCGCCGTCGCACGCCACGCCAAGCGCAACGACATCCCGCTCGTCCTCCACGCGCACGTCACGAGCGAGGACTTCGCCGAGAGCTTTCGCGGGTCGAGCATCGCCGCGCGCCCCCTCGGTCGCTATCTGAAGTGGTTCTATTCGCAGGCCGACCTCGTGCTCTGTCCGAGCGAATACACGAAATCCGTCCTCGAACGCTATCCCGTCGATGCGCCGATTCAGCCGATTTCGAACGGTGTTGACGCCGAATCGCTGGAGAGATTCCAGTCGTTCCGTGACGAGTACCGCGCGCGCTACGACCTGGACGGGATGGTGGTCTTCGCGCTCGGCAACGTCTTCGAGCGCAAGGGTCTCACGACGTTCTGCCGAGTGGCACAACAGACGGAGTTCGACTTCGTGTGGTTCGGAACCGTGGACGACGGCCCGCACGCCAGTTCGACGGTCAAGCGCTGGACCGAAAACCCGCCGGACAACGTCACGTTCTCGGGGTGGGTGGAGGACAAACGCGGTGCGTTCGCGGCAGGCGACGTGTTCTGCTTCCCGGCGAAGGTCGAAAATCAGGGAATCGTCGTCCTCGAAGCGATGGCCTGCGGCAAGGCTGTCGTCCTCCGGGACATCCCCGTCTTCGACGAGTTCTTCACGCACGGCGTGGACTGCCTGAAATGCGAGACGGAGACGGAGTTCCGCCGCGCGCTCGAACTGCTCCACCGGGATCCCGAACTACGGGAACGTCTCGGGGAGAACGCCCGTGAAACCGCGGCCGAGCACAGTTTGGAGCGGGTCGGCGAGGAACTTGTCGAGACGTATTCAAAACTGGTCTGAAGTCACAAGTCCTTAACACCCCGTCCTCCAATTCTCGACTAATGAGCCGATGGGTCGCCGCTTTCACGGACACATATCTACCGACCATCAACGGTGTCACCTACACGATACGGACGTGGCGCGACTTCTGGGAGAAGAACGGCGGTCGAATGGACGTGGTGTATCCCCAATCCGACGGCTACACGCCGGAGCAAGGCGAACATCCCATCGGAAGCCTGCCGTTCCCGTTTTACGAGGGGTATCGACTCGGAACGCCCCGCATCCCGAAGGCCGTCCTCGACGCCGAAATCGTTCACGCGCACACCCCCTTCGCCATCGGCGTCGGCGGCCTTCGCCTCGCCCGAAAACACGACCGGCCGTTCGTGACTTCGTATCACACACCGACCGGCGAGTACGCGGATTACCTCGTCCCGAACGACTCCGTCGCGGATTACGTCGAACGGGCCGCAGGTGCGTACGAACGGTGGTTCTTCGGGCGCTCCGATGCGGTTCTCACGCCGAGCGAGGCGACCAAACGGCACGTCGTCGAAACGGTCGGCGTCGATGCGCCGGTTCACGTCGTCCCGAACGGCGTGGACATCGAGCGGTTTCACCCGGTCGAAACCGGTGCGTTCGTCCGGAAGTACGACCTCGACGTCGACACTCCGATCATCGGCTACACCGGCCGCCACGGCTACGAAAAACGCCTCTCGGAAGTCATCGAGGCGGCGACGGGATGGACGTCACCCTCCTCTTCGGCGGCGATGGTCCCGCCCGAAAGTCGCTCGAAAAGCAGGCGGCTGACTGTGACGCGGACGTTCGGTTCCTCGGCTTTCTCGAACGCGACGAGATGGCGGCGTTTTACACCGCCCTCGACGTGTTCGCGTTTCCGAGTCCGGTCGAAACGCAGGGGTTGGTCGCGCTCGAAGCGAACGCCTGTGGGACACCCGTCGTCGGTGCGAACGCGGGCGCGCTGTCGAACACCATCGTCGCGGGAGAAACAGGGTATCACTTCGAGAGCGGCGACATCGAGGGAATCCGTGCCGCGATTCGCCGTGCGCTGGCGGAGCACGACGAACTTCGGGAAACGTGTCTCGCCCGGAGAAATCAGGTCAGTGTCGAACGGGCCGTCGAGCAGTTGGCGGCCGTGTACGAGAACGTCCGTTAGAGTTCGACGCGCTCGACGATGTGGTCGCTTCCTTCGCGGACGTTCAGGGCGACGATACGGATGTCGTCTTCGAGTCCGGAGCCGTGGAGTTTCGCCTTCAGCAGGTTATCGACCTGATACACACCCGCGGCGTTCAGCATCTCGATTTCCACGAGGACGGGGACGGTGTCCCCTTGCCGGAGCGTGACCTTCTTGATGGCCTGACTGGAGACGGTGTTGATACCGCGGCCACCTTTCTCGTACGGGATGCGCGAGCGGCCGTGTTCCATATCGAGCGCGTCCGAAACGCGGATGACACCCGCTTCGGTCGTGAGCGGGTCCTCTTCCGTGTGGTGACAGAGAATCGCGTGGAGGATTTCGCCCTTCATCCGCACCGTGTTTTCGACGTCGTAGAAGTTCGGCAGAACCCGGTCGAGGAGGTCGGCCGCGAGCGGAATCGAGTAGTAGGAGTGATCGTCGCGGTGGACGATGTGACCGATGTCGTGGAGCGTCGACGCGAAGGCGATGATGACGCTCTCGTCGGATTCGTCCAGTCCCTCGTCGGCCGCACCGTTGAACTCGACGTTGCCGCGTTTCAGGAGGTCATAGAGGAGGAGCGCACGATTTCGAACGATTTCGATGTGTTTTCGCCCGTGATCGTTGTATCCCTTGCGCGTAACCGCGTTGACGTTCTGGGCGTCGAGATACGCTTGAATCTCCTCGTCGTTCGCGATGAATTCGAGCACCTCGTTCAGCTTTTCGTCGGGGAAGGCGTGTTCGGCATCCGGGTCGTAGGCATGCCGCCCGTCATCGATTTCACTTTCGGCTGGTTCCGTATCCATGCCGACCCTATTCTCGTTCTGGAGGGAAAAGCTCTCGGGGAGCGTTCCTGATTATTTACGCACGGGTAGCCGCCACGCCGACGTTCCGTCAGCCGTTTTCGTCCATCTAGTAGGGTGTCCGACCCTCTCGGCTACGTTTGCGTCCCGACTGCCCGTGGCAACGTACGCCGTCAGGGCGGATTACTGGCAGGCATCCGATGTCATCGTTCTGTGAGATGAGACGGGAGAGAAACGACGAGCGGGATGTTTTCGAGCAACGAAGGCGATTCGTTGCGTCGTGGTCTCGACCCTGAGAAGAGCAAAAAGCCTATAGTTGGCAATGGGTAAGAAACTGGTAGAGGATGTTCGAAATGATACCACTATTCGGGCCGATTCCCGGCGGAGCAGAACTCGTCGTGATTCTGCTCATCGCGGTTCTCCTGTTCGGTGCAAACAAGATTCCGGAACTCGCACGCTCCACGGGAGAGGCGATGGGTGAGTTCAAGAAAGGTCGTGAAGAAGTCGAGCAGGAACTCCAAGACATGCAGAGCTCCGGCACGTCCAGTCCTGCACAGGAAGTCGAGAGCGAACCCGTTTCCCCCACGGAAACCGAGACGGAGATGGAGACGGAGACGGAAACCAGCACCAACACGAAAACCGAAACCGACTCGTAGACGTTTTTCTTCGAAATTATATGAGGGCGTGTGGCCTAGCGGATAGGGCGAGAGGTTCCTAACCTCTCGACCGCGGGTTCGAATCCCGCCACGCCCGTTGACTACGCTTACGCTCCGTCAACGGGCGTGGCTTACTCCCCCTCGCTCGTTCCTCGCTCGCGGGAGTCCCGCCACGCCCGTTTTCCAGCGAACGAAGTGATGTGAAAACGGGCAAGGGATTCGAATCCTACGAGTCACAGCCCGGAACGGCGCGACTACGAGGCGCGAAGCGCCTCGATGCGAACGGCAACGCCGTGAGCAAAGCGCCGCATGCCCGGAATATCTCGTTTCACTCGCTCCCGCCACGCCCGGACTGCCTTTTCGACGTACGCTCCCGCGGCGTCTGTGTCGCGAACGAAGTGAGCAAATCGGCACCGAACGATGTGGATCGTGTGTGATCTTCGTAAAATCCCGAAGTCATGGTGAAAGATTTATTGCTCGACAACGGTGAGCGAGAAACGCGGCGTCTTCCGATGCCGCTCAAACAGCCAAGTCAGGCAAGACCGAGCCGTCGTGGACCGGTTCTCTTCTTACCGTTCGTGACGGTCTCGGTTCTCTCTCCCTTCCGAAGGACGGTCGGAACGACGAAATCGAGGACGTGCTCGTCGTTCGCATCGAATGTGACCCGACTCGGTCTGAAATCCATCTCGCGTATCGCGTACTCCGGGTTGTGATCCCCGACCGACGGGTCTCGCGGACGAACGACGACCGAACGTTATGTGGTTTCGTGGTGAAGGTTCCTCGATGGGTCTCCTCGACGCGGTCAGACGACTCTTCACGATAGCGGGCGACGAGTATCGGTGTGACTACTGCGGTCGCACGTTCCGGTATTCGACGGCGCTGGCGGACCTTCCCGATCTGAACTGCCCGTACTGCGGTTCGACCGATATCGAGCGTGTAGGGGAGTCGAACGGCGGTTGACCCGGAGGACGATCGGTCGTCTAGTCGTTCGATTTCGATGCAAATCGCACCAAACCTTGATGGCTCCGGTGATCGAACTTCCTCTACCGTGTTCGAGTCAGACGAAGCGTTCGTCGCCGCCCTCCAATCGAAACTCGGGTCGGCGTTGTTGGTGGTCGCCGATGCGCGACCCGACGGGTACGAACTCCTGTTCACCCGTGCCGACATCGATGGGCGATTTCGACCCGACGATTTCGAGCGACTTCACGACGAGTCGCTACTCCAAACCGAAGCGCGCGAGGACGCCGAAAACGTGTTCCGCACCGGCGCGCTGGATTTCGCCCTCTACACGTTCGACGAAGCGGTCGTCGTCCACTTCCCGGACGAGGACGGGGCGCTGTTCGTCGCGCTCAGCGACAGCGACGTCCCGTTGCTCCCGACGATCGAACTGTGTGCGGAGTGGGTCGGGACGAGCGCGTAGCGGATTCTCCGGAATTCGCCGCCCGGCGAATGTGTCCGATGGAACTATATTCTGCAGAAGATTGATCAGTAGAGACACGAATTCACGGTCATGGTCCTCGAAACCAGTTGGACGGTGTACGACAAATTCGCTGGACTCCTCGCGCTGGCGCTGCTGTCCGGATACTATCTGGCACCGGTGCAAGGATCGATAGCGATGGCGGTGAACCTCGTTCTCAGCCCGCTTGCGACACTCCTGCCCGTCTCGGTCTTCCTGTTCGGGTTGGCCGGGACGACCGGTCTGTACTCGACGACGCTCCGACTCCTCTTGGGTGACTCCGAGAGGATGGAGCGACTACAGGAACGCATCGAGACCCTCCAGAAACGAATCTCGTCCTCGACCGAGGAGGATGGAGACGGAACCGATTCGATTGCCGACGAGCAGACGGAACTGCTGCGGAGTTGGCTTGCGATGCTGAAACTCCAGTTCCGCCCGCTGGCGTGGAGCATGCTCCTCACGGTGCCGGTGTTCCTCTGGATTCGGTGGGCAATGGCGAACCCGGCGGCGGCGACGGTTCCGCTCGCCCTCTCGCTCCCGGTCGTTGGCCACATCGCGCTGACCGCGACGCTCATCGGGCCGGTCAAGGTGTGGCTCGTGTGGTACGTCGGCGGATCGATCTCGACCAGTTTCGTCTCGCGCCGCGTGTTGTCGCGCGTTCTCGCCTAGAATCGGTCGAACGCTCACCGTACCGTCACGGCGGCGTGATGACCGCCCGACCCTCTATTTCTCCGTGTTCGAGTTTTTCCGCGACGGTGTTGATGTCGCCGAGATCGTAGCGGGAGGTTCGGAGGGAGACGTCGCCGCGTTCGACTAGCGTGACGAGTTCCTGGAGTTCGGTGTAGCGGCCGACGAGCGTGCCGCGGTAGGAGAACTCGCCGTTCACGAGCGATTGGGAGGGTTCGTGGATGTGGCCGCCGTAGCCGACGATGTGGTGATCGCCGCCGGGGGCGACGATATCCGGGGCGTAGGCGGTCGTTTCGTCCCGCCCGACGAAGTCGATGACTTGCTCGGCACCCGCGCCATCGGTGATGTCCCCGATGACCGTCGCCACGTCCTCGGTCGTCGGATCGACCGTGTGGTGTGCGCCGAGGCTGTCGGCCAGATCGCGGGCCTCCTCCTTCACGTCGAGCGCCGTGATTTCGGCGGCGCTCATCGCGTCGAGACACTGGAGGCCGATGTGTCCGAGTCCGCCGACCCCGATGACGACGGCGTGGTCGCCGGGGTTCAACACTCGGGTCGCTTTCTTGACCGCGTGGTAGGCCGTGATTCCGGCGTCGGCGTGGGGAGCGATCTCCACGGGGTCCACGCCGTCGGGGAGCGGGATGACCGAGCGCTCGCTGGTGAGCAAATATTCGGCGAACCCGCCGTCCGTCGTCAGTCCGGGGAACCGGACGTTTTCGCAGTACATGTCCTCGCCGAGACGGCACTGGCGGCACTGTCCGCAGGTCATCACGGGGTGGCAGATGACCGTATCACCGACGCTCACCGTTTTCACCTCGTCGCCGACTTCGACGATTTCCCCGGCGTTCTCGTGGCCGAGGGTCATCGGGAGGGTCTGTTCGACGTAGTCCGTCCACAACCCCTCGATGATGTGGTTGTCCGTCTGGCACCATCCGGCCCCCTGTACTTCGACGACGACGTGGTCCGACTGTTCGGGTTCCGGCCTGTCGATTTCATCGATGCTGAGGCCGTTTTCCATGTCGTCGGTGTACGCGTGCAGGCGTGCGGCTTCCATGACGTCTAAACCACTCCTGCTTCAGTCATAAATATTCGTGAATGAGTCACCGGGCATATGATTTGGGACACACATATTGCATGATTATACATGAAGATTATGTGAGTTCGGCCCATTACTTAGATGGACATGTACAGAGGAACTGGGGACGGTCGATGGGAGAACGAGGAGGACGTATTCGTCATCGACTCGCACATCCACTTTTGGGATGCAAGCGAGGAGAACATCATCCACGAAGGAGGCGAGCAGTTCATCCGGTGTTTTTACGATTATCACACCGGATTCACGCCCGCCGAGCGCGAGTGGACGCTGGAGGAGTACCGAAAGTATCCGCAGGAACGAATGCTCGAAGACCTGTTCGGTAACGGTGCCGTGGACATGGGAATCTTCCAACCCACCCATCTGGAGGAGTTCTACGAGGAGGGGTTCAACACGGTGGACACCAACGCGGATTTCGCCGCCGAGAACCCGGAGCGCTTCATCGTCAACGGGCGGTTCGACCCCCGGGAGGGCGAGGAAGGGCTACGCGAACTCGAACGCCAGAAGGAGGAGTACGACATCCAGGGCGTCAAACTCTACACCGCCGAGTGGCTGGACGATTCGAAAGGGTGGCGGCTCGACAGCGAGGAAGCCTTCGAGTATCTCGAAAAGTGTGCCGAGTTGGGAATCGAGAACATCCATCCACACAAGGGGCCGACCATTCGGCCGCTGAACAAGGACGCCTTCGACGTGAAGGACGTGGACGACGCCGCGACTTCGTTCACCGAACTCAACTTCGTCGTGGAACACGTCGGGCTTCCCCGACTGGACGACTTCTGCTGGTTGGCCGCCCAAGAGCCGAACGTGTACGGAGGACTCGCGGTGGCCGCCCCGATGGCGCAAAACCGCCCGCGTAAGTTCGGGGAAATCATGGGCGAACTGCTCTACTGGCTCGGCGAGGACCGCCTGCTGTTCGGGAGCGACTACGCGCTGTGGAACCCCGATTGGCTGGTCGAAACCGTGATGAACGCCGAACTCACCGACGACCAGAAGGACGAGTACGGCATCGAACTCACCCCGGAGGTCATGCGGAAGATAATGGGCGAGAACGCCGCTCGCCTGTACGACATCGACATCGAGGAGAAGAAAAGACAGTTCCGCGACGACGGCATCACCGACGAGTTCGGCTTGCAAACGCATTACGAAGAGGGTGGCGCGACCGCCGACGACTGACCATGTCGGGGGACAGCTTGGACATCGGAAACGACGAAACGGCCGTATCGGAGAACCCCGGCGACGTGCCGACGTGCGCGGCGATTCTGTCGGCGCTCGACGCGTGACCGACCCCGAACTCGACCGCTCCATCGTCGAACTCGAATACATCGACGACATCGAAGTCGAAGCCGAGGAGGGCGGTGCACACGTCGACGTGTCGTTCACGCTCCCGACGGCGTGGTGTTCGCCGGCGTTCGCGTGGATGATGGCGCTCGACGGCCGGGAAGCAGTCGAGGGACTTTCGGGCGTCGCTCGCTGCTCGATGCGACTCCGTGAGCACATGCACGCCCGGGAGGTCACCGTGGGCGTCAACAACGACCACTCCTTCGATGCGACGTTTCCCGACGCCGACGGTGGCATCGCGGAGGTACGCTCGACGCTCGACGCGAAAGCTCGACTCGCGCGTCAGTACGACGCGGTCGAAACGCTGTTGGCGGCGGGCGTGACCCACGAACAAATCGCGTTGTTGACCCGCGACGACTGCCGGTTCTTCGACGAGTACGTGGCCGTCGGGGTTCGTGAGGGGGCGGTCGAAATCGTCGTGGACGTCGAACCGCTCCGGCGGTATCTCGACAAAGCGATGCAAACCGGACGAGTCGCCGAAAATGATCGGCTCTTTCGAACGCCGGAGGGGGACGATATCGACCCGGACGAGGCTGAACTCGTCCACCGGAGGGCACGTCTCGCGCACGTCAACATGAGCGGACAGGGTGGCGTCTGCGATGCGCTCCACGAGTCCCGTCGGGCCGAACTCGCTCGACAGTAGGGGACGAAGGGGATGGACGACGACGCCTTCCCTCGAACTCACGGTTCCCGCCACGATCATCTCGTTTTGACAACCGTAATTTGGATAGAGACGAATACTGTTTTAATTTCGAAAATCACCACAAAGCATTTACTTGACCATGGTAATGAATAGCATGTGGCGAGGTAGTCCCGAATCCCCCTGACGGACGGTCCTGGTCTGGCGCCATCACTCCAGCCCATATCCCCGCCCCGCCACTCTCTCCTATCGTGACGCTCGCCTCGTAGTGGATCGTATCAGTATCGCTCCGTACTGGTCATTTCTGTCGGGATTATTGCTGTGTCTCGTGCATCTCGTTCGTCGCTAGTCGGGTTTGCCGTGAATGGCCACTCCGCTCGGCTTCGAGGTCCAGCAGACGTCGTTTCGTCGTGACTCCGTCGGCCGCCGAGTAGCCTTTCAACGCGCCGTCGCTCCCGACGACGCGATGGCAGGGGACGACCAGCGGGACGGGGTTCCGAGCACACGCCTGTCCGATGGCGATGGGCGTCGTATCGAGCGCCGCGGCGAGGTCGCCGTACGTTCGCGTCTCGCCGTACGGAATGGCGTTCATCGCGTTCATCACCGCTCCGGTCACCCCCTCCGGAACCGTGACCTGAAGGTCGAAGGTCGTGCGGTCACCGGACTCGTATTCGGCTACCTGTTTTCGAATCTCGTCACTCGATTCGGCGATTCGGCCGTCATCGATTTCGATGGTCGTTTCGAAGATATCTACGTTCATGAATCGGGTCATAGCCGTTCGAGACCGGCTTTTTCTCCGTGTTCTACGAACGCCTTCCGTCGGTATAACCGATCACCACGGACTGAAACTGATCGTCGGGACGAACCTGTTAAATATTCTTCTTGTAGTGGCCAAAACAATCCGCCGATAAATAATTACAATAGCTAGAATAAATAATTAAATATTGTTAGGTGGTGGTAATTGGTGTCATCGGTGGACTACCGAAACCTCCCACTCGTGGTGGATGGAGGAGGTAGCGACCGATGCCGTGAGAACTATGGATTCCGATAACGCATCCGATTTGACGGACGGTAAACCGACGGACGACAAACCGACCGGTGACGGCTTTCACCGTCGAAGGTTCCTGAGCACGGCGGCGGTCACGCTCGGTGGCGGCGCGTTCGCCACTTCGACCGCGAGCGCGGGACCGGGAATGATTCACACCGAATCGTTCGACAACAACGACTGGACGCTCAGTTGGCGCGACGAGTTCGATACCATCGATACCAGTATCTGGAACTTCGAAACCGGCAACAACAACGGTTGGGGCAACAACGAACTCGAATACTATCGGGCAAACAACGCGTGGACCGAGAACGGCCACCTCGTCATCGAGGCCCGCGAGGAGCAGTACGGCGGCTGTGATTACACCTCGGCCCGGATGACCACCCAAGGGAAGTACAACAAACAGTACGGCCGCGTGGACGTACGCGCCAAACTCCCCTACGGACAGGGTATCTGGCCCGCCATCTGGATGCTCGGCTCCAACATCGGATCGGTCGGCTGGCCGGACTGCGGCGAAATCGACATCATGGAACTCATCGGTTCGACCCCGACACCGTCCACGGAACCGTCCACGGTCCCGACTCCGGCGGTGCCGGTGTCGGCGGTTCCTACAGCCAGAGCAATTGGTTCTCGGACGCCTACCACACGTTCACGTTGACGTGGTACCCCGACGCGATCAAGTTCTTCGTGGACGGCCAGCAGTTCTTCGTGACCACGCTGTACGACGCACAGAACGCCGGTCGCGAGTGGGTGTTCGACGACGGCCCGTTCTTCTTCCTGCTCAACGTCGCCGTCGGCGGCAACTGGCCCGGTGCACCCGACGCCAGCACGCAGTTCCCCCAGCGCATGGAAGTGGACTACATCCGCGTCTACGATTGGGTCTGAACGGCGGAACCGAACGGCTCACCGACTCGATTTTTTCGCCGACCGTCACCGTTCCGAACTGAATGATAATTCGGTAAAATCGCCAGACAGAGGCGAGGTTTGCGGCGGGAAAACCGCAACTAACTACTATCCGTTTCGACCAGTGGTACCCATGGACAAGTTGGTCCGTGACGCCGGTTCTTTCGCGTTGGTCGTGACGCCGTTTGCACTGCTCGCGAGCGCGTTTCTCTCCCCCGCAGATATTCCCGTGGATGTCACCACCCTCGAAGGCGGCATCGTCCTCGTGGGCGGGGTTACCACCGTCGTCAGACGTGATCGCGGATTCGGGGACGCCGACCTCCCCGGATTCTCGCGGTCGGACGTCGCCGACTGGGCCGCAGTCCTCGTGGCGAGCGTCGCCACCTACCTCCTCAGCGTTCAGGTCGGATTCGGGCCGGTCGTCGCGTCCGCCCTCGTCGGTCTGTTCGTCGGCGTCGGGAAACCGGAAGTCGCTGTCCCGGCCTACTGCGGGTCGTTCGTCGGGATGGCGTCGCCAGCGCTGTTCCCGTCCGCCAACTACCTCCTCGTTGCCGGAACGGTCGCGGGCCTCGCGTACGTCGCGACGACGGAGGTGTTCCACGGGTTCGGCGGGAAACTCGGTACGCTCGCCCTGTTCGGCTGTGCCACCACGGCCACGTTCACGGACGCCAGCTACGCCGCCGCGACGCTTCCACAGTGGTCGAACGCCGTGGTCGTCGTCCCGGTGGCGATACTGGCCGCCATCGCCACGGTGGTGCTGAGCGTCCGCCTGGAACTCGGCGCGGTAGTCGGCTCCGCACTGGTCGGCCTCGTCGCGGGCGTGGCGTTCCCCCTCGCCCTTCCGGCCATGGGTTCGACGCTCGCCACCGTCGCGTTCTGTGCGTCCTTCGTCGGCATGTCCACCACGGACCGACTGGGCCACGAAGGGCACGTCGCGCTGGCGGGCACGCTCTGCGGAATCGTCTTCGTCGCCGTCGCCCCTTCGTTCGTCGGCGCTGGCGGCAAGTTGGGCACCGTCGCGTTCGTCTCCTGTCTGGCCGTGTTCGGTGCCGTCGAACTGGTCGATTCGATGGGCGGGTCCGTGGTGGCGTGGTCGCGGTAGTTGAAGGTGGAGTCGTGTGGTTCGGATTTCGCTACTTCTCGGAAAGCTTCCGTATGGTCTTCTCCGTGATCGGGCACCCGCAAGGCTGGCAGTTGTGGGTCCACGGCCCGCTCGTCACGACCATGATGACCGGCGTGTCACAGTGCGGGCAGCGAGGAAATGTCGTTTCACGCGTGTCGTCCGGCTGTTCTCGGGGCATGGTACGGATACGGAAGCCAGCACGACCCTCGACGCTTCGACTCTCCAAATGGGGCTTCTGTGGTGAGTTGGCCGTTGGTAGCTTCCGTACCATTCAGTTGACTCACCGTGATAATAAAACTTGACCAAAAATATAGTCATTATGAACCAATATTTGTTCAATCAATTACATATTCGGTGTCGTTAAGATTCTGGTCTTGTGAGCCACTTCCAATGCGACGCCGACCATCATCGTGGATGACGGGAAACGATGACCGAATTCTAGAGCTTCTCAGCGCGAGCGGCGTCGCTCTGAACAAGAAAGCACTCGAAGTCAACTTCGAGCTGGAGGGTACGGGTATTTCGTATTCAACCATCAAACGACGGCTTCCTCTCTTGGAGAGTGTCGGTCTCGTTGACGAAGTCCGTGAGACGGGGTCGTACTATCGGATCACGGACAAGGGTGAGGCGTATCTGGCTGGCGAGTTGGATGCCAGTGAGTTGGAGTTAAACGAGGAGTCGCTGTGAGTGAGTGGGAGAATAGTGCTACTCGGCCTGTTCTAAACGATACTGAATGCCCTTGGGCGAGTGATTGGGTAAAATCGGCTGCCTATTGCTCCATGCGAATCGAGTGAAAGAGAAGTGGACTCGCCGGGATTTGCCATTACAGGTCGTTTCGCAGCCGCTCACGACCTGCACCGAACCTCCGCGCACGCTTCCGTTGTCGCGTGCCGCGAGGCAACCGCGGGGCCTCTCAACCGCCATTGCATGCCACTGGACACCTGCTCTCATCTTTGAAGGCGACAGGACATCGCCACGATGACAACAGAGCTTACACCCGAATCCGCGTTAGAACAGTACTTACAATCACGCCACGACGCTACAACCAGCACTGTCGAAAATCATCGATATCGGCTAAATTACTTTGTCCAATGGTTCGACGAGGAGAGCGACTTGGACAAGTTGTCTTCGCTCAACGGAATGCACTGCGAGCAGTTCAAAAACTGGAGAATGGAAAACTTCGATTTGAATATCGTCACTCTCCAGTATCACATCCAGACTCTCCGCGTGTTCATCAGGTGGTGCGAAAGTGTCGGAGCAGTTCAGGAGGGAATCCCGGAGAGAATCATTGTCCCAACAGTCTCTGATTCTGAAAAGGCGCGTGACGTCCATATTAGCCACGAGAGGGCAATGCAAATCATTGACTACCTTTGCCGGTACGAGTGGGCTTCAACGGCTCATATCGTCTTTCACGTCCTGTATCATACCGGTATGCGACGGTCTTCCCTTCACTCGCTTGATGTAGAAGATTGGCACCCTGACGAGCAGTACTTGGCCGTACGACATCGGCCAACACAGGGAACGGCACTCAAGCTCAAGGGCGAAGGGGAGCGCAACGTCAGCGTAACCGACTCTCGACTGGTACAAGCCCTCGATGACTGGTTTGATACCCAACGCCCGGACGTGAAGGATGAACACGGTAGAGACCCGCTCCTCGCCTCAAAACATGGACGACTCCACTACAAAACAATCTCCAAAATCTCCTACAAAGTTACTCGACCGTGCTACTTCGCCGGGAGTTGTCCGCATAACAGAGACATGGATGAATGCGAGGGTACCTCCTACAAGGGTTATTCAAAATGCCCTGATTCGGTGAGCAGCCATCCACTCAGACGAAGTGCAATCACACATCACCTTGACTCGGATGTGCCGAAGGCCATTGTCTCCGAGCGAATGAATGTCTCCGAGAAGGTTCTTGACCAACATTACGATGCTCGGGATAAGGAGCAGAAACGTCAGAATCGGAGTAAGTATTTAGACGGAATTTAACTCACCATAGGCAGTAAATCGTTTTATTCTGGGTCTTCCCATTCCACTATATGTACATACTTTTCTCGGGGACCGTTACACCATTCACGTTCATCAGGGTCCCAATCAAACTCAAATTCTTCTTCAATTACTCTTAGGGCGTTTTCTATGCTAATACGAGATTCTACATGCCATTTTGTGACACCTATCTGATGAAGGAGCTTCTCAAGGAACGTAATTGAGGATATAGCCGCAAAGTCATGGATTGCATAGCTCATCTCTGTTTCAATCCAAAAATTATGGCTAGCATCATTTCGAACATCTCTAATGAATTGTGCTAGTTTCTCTTGTTCCTCTGTAAACAGTTCTTCATCTGACGCAGTCTGGATTCGATAATATAGTTTACTATCGCTCTCGTTATTTTCCTCTTTTAGAAGATTATCCAGGTATGAGCAGAACCGGATAATGGCCTCTAGAGGTCGTCTGTTATCAGTATGTTCTTCTACTTCACTTATTTCGACCATAGTTAACACCTTATGGCGATTCTCGTAGCCAATTAAGTGATACATCTGTCCCAAGATAGCAGTAAGCACAAATTTTCTCCCTTTTGTTTTCAATTCCCATTGGATGTGTTCCTTAATTTCGCTAAATGTACCAGAAACAGCCATGGCTTCTCCTCTTGCTATATCGAATTGTTTCTCGGCATCCTCTAAATCTTCTTCATCATATTCATAACAATACCGTAATATATGGGTGAAGAATTCTTTCTGATTGCCTTCAATTTTCTCTCTTAACATCTCTCTTGATTCACTTTCATTGGTGGACATCGTGTTTATGAACGGATTGTTTGGTGTTAGCTACATCTTGGTTATATACTCTTTCATTAATTCCTAACAATCACGTCCACTCCGTATGAGTGGGAGTGGAGAAGAATGCATATTTGTTATTTCTCTTGTGAGAGTTGTTGAACACAGAGAGCCGCAGCAACTACCGCGCACGACGTATTTCATGTCAGCGAATTCTCGGCACTGGCATGAGTGGAGTGTGTCTTTGACTTAAAGAGACAACCACTGGCATGGCTGGTTCCGGGTGGTAAATCTAACCATTTTGATATTTTGTGCCGTTAAACTCCAAGATAGTCATCTCTTGAGAGTAATGGTAGAGACAGGTTTGACCCCATCTCAACCCACCGCTGTCAAGGCGTGAAGGCAGGCAGCAACATGGTCGAGACAAATCGCCAGTCGCCGCTATTCCACTCCCGACAGCATCATACAAAAACAATCGCCAACGGTTTAAGCGATTTGCTGGATAAATCCCGGCTCAACAAAGTTTGACGGGAGGTTCATCAGGATATATAATATTAATGCCATTCCTATTAGTTCCTGGCACTGGCATGAGTGGAGTGTGTGCCTCACTTAAAGAAATGGGCACTGGAAGCGGTGGTCCCCCAGTGGGGCGGGTGGTTCCGGAACTATTTTCCGGTATTTTTGGCTTCCTCGAAGAGTAGCCCCAGGATAATTATCAAATCAATTCCCATGGTCGGTTAAAAGCAAAGTGCGGCGTGGAGTCCTGCTCCCCCACTGTGTTAAACACACGCGCCGCCAACTCGCTTCGCCACCACCCAACATCGTCATGTTCTGATGATGCCATCCCCGAGAGAAACCATTTCATGCAGTTTTTTTATAACGCGCCGGTCCCGTCCATATAATATCAGGGGGCCGAGTGACTCCAGAAATATCTCCAGTCTGAGCGCAGTTTTCCGGAAAATCACCCGACGGCATAAAGGGAACTTACCCAAAATTTTTGTGAGCACTAAAAATAGCTGGAGAATAGTATTCATTATGGTTTTCCATATATTATTACTGGTAGAGGACAAGTTTAAACTTATTTTAAATATAATTTGGATTTTCATAAATGTAACGATTCTTTCCACCTCATGTCAGCTGATGCTAGTGATTAAATAGTAGAATGAGATATAAAATCCTATGGTCAATGAGTATCTCGCAAAAACCCTTAAACGTCTTTTCGATGAGTGCCAATCCGCCCAGAACCGAGGCGATACTCACAATGTAGGAACGATATTAGTAAAGGAATTCAATGAGCTTTTGGAACAATATCAACAAGAATATCCAGAAAACACTGTGATTCAATCAATCTCGGTCGTTGAGATGTCTGGAAGGCATAGTAGTATTCATCCTCAAGATGTGCAACAAGTGAAACAAAACTGCCTAAAAATAGCCGACGTTTTGAGTATGGACACCAACGATTTTCGAGAGCCTGCCAATTCAGACAGCTTTGCCACGATTCATCTACAGCAAAATCAACAAGTTGAGCAATCTGTTGGTATTGAGAATATCATTGAGATGGTTGATATGCAACCCATGATGGATGATGAGAAGGAAGAGTTGCGAGACCTAGTTGAACAATATCAAGACGAAATGGAAGAGGACAATCCGGATGCCTCTCGATTGCAGGAATTATATGAAAGGGCCAAAGGATACAGTGAGCAAATCGCCCTGCAGCTTGGAGCTTATGCACTAAAACGTGGAATAGATATTATCCTGCCTCCTTGAACTGACTTAGTTTGGCTACTTTTTGTTAGCTTAAACACACGGAGACCACAACGGGCCACTAATACGACGTTGCCACGAGATTAATTACAGCTCTAATTTAATTTCCCACATCAATACGTAGGTCTTGGTTTCTTTTTGAAATTATAACCAGTAGATGGCACACTAATATTAGTTTCTCCCCGATATTTATCTAAAATGATAAAGAATACTCCGGTGCTTAGCACCATATCTCTCGCCGGGAGAAAATAACTCTTGGTAATGTTCTATCCAGTCATTTCTCGACATTATGATTCAAAAGGAATATGCTGTCTAAACTGGTGGATATTAAATTACATCTGATGTAGTGTCCTCTGGTTGCTGGAGACTGCCACCGCCACCTTCCCCAATGAGATGAAAGAGGAAGGAACCTTTTGGGGTATTACATACCTTTTGGAGGTAGGTGATAGCAGAGAGCTGTAGCTGTATAGCTGTAGCTGTGTTGCTGTGCTGTTCGCTGTGGCGTTACTGTAGCTGTGCTGTGATACTGCTGCTCTCTGTGTTCAATAACCAATACTGTATCATGCCACTTGGTTATGTAATGGCTGTTATACTCTGTTGAGTGTGTTCAAAAATCAACAATGTAATGGAACAGCCTCCATAACCTATAATATGGGCTGCTGTAACTCTTTAGTGGTGAACACTGGAATGTAGTGTCAGCTATACTGCCTCATTCATCATATAGTCCATTTTAATTAGACGGCTCTGTGCGCTATCCTAAGTGGAATTATATCGTGAGATGATGCATACCTCTCACAGTGATACAAATCGCCACAGCACGCAAGCTAGCCACCTTAGAATTGAAACTGGACTGCATCCAGAGCGACAACATCCTCATTTCGTCAAAATAGCAGTGTGAGTCAGGCAATGCTGTCACTGAAGGATATTAACCAAAATCTGTTTGTGCTTAATAATCCAAAATCACTAGTGGCAGGCATAGCTTTCCAAAGACAATATTATATAACTAAAGTACATATTTTCACGCGGACTCAACCAGGCCAATGTCGTGCACACTCCGATGATAAAATCGCATCCCCGATTGATGCATGTTTATGCCATCTTTTTTATAAACGCATTCGACTTTTCAGCATATATAAAAAGGGCCGACTGAGACTGACGATATCACCATTCTACGCGTGGATTTCCGGGATTTTAGTGGTTGTAAACACCTCCGTCTCAAAAAATATATGAGCCAAAAATGGCCTGGATTAAAGATTTGATTTTTCTGACATCATGCACAGGGTGCTGGAGGATAGCAATATCAAAACAGTTGGTAGAGTAAATTCCTGGTAGGAGTGATTGGATGTGTTACTTGATAACGTGCTATTTCAATTGATGTTTCCTAAGATTTCCTCCGTAGCATTGTATATTCGCTCTGCTTGTCCTTCGTGGTCAAGGTCATCGGGATAAGTGATAGTGAGGCGTCCCTGTCGGCTGAGCTTCCTCACGTTCCCTTCTGCATCCTTTGCACTAACTTTGTCTAGGTTGGATACTTCTGCAAGGGCATCAATTATTGTAGTACCTCGCAAATTATTATCTCGACCTGACGTGCTGAATTGAACAAGTCTTGTTGGTTCACTTATTCCATCAACTAATTCAATGATTTCTTCGTCGAGACCATCAGTGTCGTTTTCACCAATACCCTTGAGCTTAATTTTCCGAATAAGATGAGTATTATAGTAGAACGACTGCATCCACTCTGGGGGGAATGTCTCTTGTCTCGAACAATTGAGATTGATTATATCTGTGTCATGGAGAATGTGGTCAATTGCATCTTCCCCATATACACCTTGCCTTGACTGGAAGGCGTAGTATCCATCATCACGAAGGAGGAACTGCATGTCTCGTGCAAAGTAGGCATCTCCCACCTGGACAATGTCTTCCCCATCTTCGCCTTCAGTGAACTGCTGCCTCTCCTCTGCCACCTCTTTCGTAAAGTAGAAATAGAGATAGTCGTCGGTCTTGTGGATGTGTTGGGCATATCGTCTGTTACCCCTACCGCCTTGTATCTCCGCATTCTCAACTTTCTGCTCCATAGCATCAAGATTAGGCAGTGATTCGTCGGCTTCAATTTCTCCCATCCGCAACTTTACCTGAACCATTTCTTCAGTAAGAATAGCATTTCCATGAGTGATAACCTTTTGGGAAATTCTGAGAAGATTTCATCATGGATGTGAACGATAGAATGAATGTAGTTTTACTTCCAGTAAATACGATACACTGTCATGAATAGGAGAACACTCCTCAATTCGATGGCTCTCGGGACGATAACTACTGGACTCGCGGGATGCACTGGGGTTCTTAGCGGAGAGGAGAGCAATGAAGGAAACGGAAAGTGGGGGCTTCCCTCTTGTGAGAATAGTGAGCGCCCAATAGACGTGCGTGGTGCAACTATCGTTGACTCAAATTATGTTGGCTCACGTGATGCGTACAATACTAAAGCTCGTGTTGTCGTGGAGGTTCTCGGAGCAAAAGAGCAAGTAGTGCGTGTCAAGAGTCTAACCATATTGGATAAAGACGGTAATGAGGCCGGTAAGGTAGGTAAAAGCGACAATCTACAACTCAAACCAGGGAGCACGAAAAGTTTTGAGTTTGAATCTCTCATCGGGAAACAGCCTGCCGAAGTTGGGAGTGTAGTTATCCAAGCTCTACCTGTTGGTGAATGGGACGCATCTAGTTTATCTGAATGGCAAAGCGTCGAAAACAAGGGTTGCTCATGAGCAGAAAATTCCATACAGTGGCCAATTGAAGTCACTATTTCAGTGTGTGTGTGTGTGATGGGAGTCTAACTAGCGTACGGAAACGGTCGGGTGTTTCGCATTCCCATGTCTGTTGGATGGGGGTGTGATACCTTAAGGTCCTCTTGAACACAGTGCGGCAACGGCAACCACCACCCAACCATCCTCACGTTGTGGTCATACCATCCCCGATGGATACGGGTTTATGTCAATGTTTTTTATAACGCGCCGAATCGAAATCGCATATAGCTAGGGCCGACTGAGACTGACGATATTACCATTCTACGCGTGGAATAAACTCATCAATTAGATTATATATTATTTGTCCGTGGGGAAAGGATGTTATTTCGATTTTAAAATTTGGCTGAAAAATAGCTTAGACTTCCGGAAATATAGAATACACTATATGACAGATAATATAGACGAACCCACACAAATTTCCACAATGCTTTTTAAATAGATTGTTGATGTTAGTATGTGGCTGAATTTGACCCAACTCTCGGACAAGAGAATAACAAAGAAGATGTCTCGAAATTGGAGTCCCTTTTGGATTTCGAAGAAACGACTGACCCATACCTCAAACGTATCAAAGACCCCGGAACCCCAAAACAGAAAGAGTGCGTCCCAGTGCTCGAAGAACATGCTACCATCGATGAATCTGGCGAAGTTGACGTAACACCAGCACTAACGCACCTACGTGACAAACACGGACAATCATACACACAGAAGGGGTATCTCCACCAAATGCTAGGCCAATTCCTCGTTGTTGTGGACGAAAAGCGTGATACTGAGGATATTGCCAAACGAGTGCTCACGGCATACCAACTCGGCGTTAAAGACGCCGCCCAAACGTAGGCGAAGATTTTTCACCCAGCCTTATACCACATGGTGATATCTAAGCGTTAAAATGGCTGTTTCTTGATTGCATCAAGTGGTACCTCCTTTATCACATATCGAATATATTCCGGCACCTCTTCCAAACTCTCACGAACATCCTTACTGTTCACTGATTTAATCCAGATGTCTGATGCCGTTTGGAAATCACCAATTGGCTTTGTACCCTCATGTTTGAGGACAGGTGTTTCACCGTCGAAAAAGTCGCCTGACTCCATATACTCCCACATCTCTGTGAAAGGCATTTTTTGGGAGTGAATTCGTACAATAGTCCACCCGTTTAACTCTCGATGCCATGGACTCCACATCTTTGCTTTCCCTTTCCACCCTTTTGGTGGGATTTGTTGGGTGGAAATAGAGTGCACCTCGAATAGAGCAGCTCCCTCACCAAATTGTCTCCCCACAAACTCGTCTCTAAGTGCTGCTCCACGGTCTTGGATAGAATCCTGCTCCCAGAGCCATTTAAAATACCCACCAATGAGGATACCAAGCAGGGGAATAGCTATGGCAGATAGAATCTGAAACCAGGTAGTCATTATTGTATCATATTATCTCAAGCATCGTCAAAAAGATATGGTGAGTTGCTGTGTCGCAGTGTGTTTAATCAAATCCCACTGAGATTAAGTGGGACAGCCAACAAGCAATGACAAATGTATCATCTTTCACTTCGGAAAATAATTGTTACGTGGATAGTTGTTGCTCTCATTAGTAGCGGTATTCTCTGGGGAGATTGTAGCTTGTGGGGGAATTGCTCACCTCCGCTTATATTTTCGTTGCTCACCATCGGACTCAGTGTAGTGGGAACGCTTACACTCGCCATTCCCTCAATAATTCCGAGCTTTGGGACAAACAATTGTCTTGAGAATCCAGAAATGTTTAAGGAGCAAATTGGGACCCCTATTAGTCGTCTGAGGGATGGGGAAACCATTCGAAAAGGAGACCCATCGTATAAACTAATCGTGAACTTCATCAAACATTATATTGAGTATCACGGAGAACCGTCCACTATCTCCAAAGGTCGGCGTGGTGCTGGGACTAATCAAATAGAATTCGATGGAGAAGAGATTCATGTCACAATAGAGGGACTCATACGTAAGATTGACCCGTACACAAACTACCTAGATAAGCAACAGGAGAGAAGAGATGCAAAGCAAAAACGGTATTATAGTGTATTGGGCATTGGAATATATCTGCTAGCTATCATTTTTCAAATTGCTAAAGTCGTCATTCCTTCCTAATTACTCTCAATTTCCCGTTGCTTAGCCTAGGGTCTATCTTCAACAAGAACGATAGGGTTCCCCGTAATGAGTACGTCATAATCCACGATTTGCTCAAGCAACTGTTCATCACGTAGGTCATTCACATGCACCTGTTTCGATGTTTCGGGATTCAGTTCGATATAGTCACTAGACACAAAAACAACAGTATCAGATTCATCATAAAACTTGATGTTGACAAAGCAATGGCACGTAGTCATCGAATAGTCATTTGATACCGTTAGTTCTAACGGCGTAGCTGGCTTACCCACTCCATCCCAGTCATTTAATATCCAGTCGGTATCTATGTCGTATGTTACATCATCTAACTTTTCCTTATTCCCACAGGATGTGTCCTGTTCTATAGAGTATTTCACATCATGTATGTTCCTATCGCCGATATTGAGGGGTAATATAATTTGATGCCTCTCCCCAGGCTCCAACATCTTGCACGCATATTCATAACTGTCAAACTGTTTCTCAGGAGCTATCGCATCTTCATATAGTGAAATGGTCAAATCAGCAATGTCAATTCGCTGATTTCCCTTGCATTTCGCAAATGCAGTAAAAACAACGCCGTTTTCGAAAACATGCAATTCATCGCCAAAGAGATACACATATGGCTCCGAAGAGAACATATCTTTGATTTTTCTTTTGAGATATTTGGTGACTTGTGGGCGATTTGAGTAGGGATGATGCTCCACAGTCGCGCTGTTGTTTGTCGTTTTGATGTCAATGTAGCCCGTTTTTGGACGTTGCCCTTTACAAGCCACGATATATTTGGCGGCGTATGTTCTATTTTTCTCAAACGCTGCCTTCGCAAGGTGGATATGAAACTTATCTTTTCTGGATAGGACATTATTTATCGCTATTTCATGCTTTGTTCTGTCGGAGGCCATATATGGGGTCATATTATAACGAATTTCACGATTTGATTCTGGTTCAATCGGTTCTTCATCCGAATGAAACCTCCAATCTTCTGTAATAAGTGTGACATGCGTATCCTCTGCCTGAGAGTAGCCTTTGTTGATTATTTGTAATCGTGGAACAACGTTTATCACATCTCGATATTCTCGTGCCTTATCCCACTCCATCTCCACGACTACTTTAGGTTTGGCAACTCTTTTATATATGCTACCTACTAACGCAATTAGCCCCGAAAGAGAGACAAACGACGCTATAAAGGATATATTGTTTAGAATTAGCTCTTTTAGAGAGTCGAGCATATCCAATTCAATGGTCTCTGGGGAATTAAATCCTAGCTATTATATTGAGCAGTAAACAGAATGAGGCCCAAAACCAGCCCACCGGAGCAACTCATCAGTATAATAAGATTCCTCACGTTTTTGGTTGCCGCAATTGTGCACAGTCGAGAGGATGAATTGACTGTAAAACCCTTTGCCGCAATCATCGCAATGATATGGGTGTTCTAGGCCGAAATCGGAGAGAGACGTTTGCTCGCTCGATACAGTAGACATATGATTAATTACTATTCCTTGCCATAAAAACTTATCGGTGAATTATTCATATAATTTGATGGAGTAACCATCGAACTGTAAAGCCATTACAGCTTCCTCGATGTATCGCAATATGAGTGTTAGTTATATCTCCTAAAATCGACAGAGGGGTGGCTTAAAAAGTCACTACTTCGGTGAGTGGTGGGTGTCTAACTCGTGTCTGTGGACGGTTGGGTGTGCCGCATTTCCATGTCTGTTGGGTGAGGGTGTGATGCTCTCTTGGTCTTTTTTTGAACACAGTGCGGCCCAGCAACGGGACATCATCACAGTCCTTGTGTGGTCTGTCGGCCAACTGTCGGGGTTCACTTCATCCGACTGCTCACAGGAGGATGTCGCGGCATCTAACTTGACCATGGGTGATGCGGTCTCATATCATCGCCTTGGTCTCTCACTGGGTGCCGTTTTGGGTGGCGGAGCACCACCAAGGCGTCTATCGGGGCGGTGGTCTCGGGGGATGTCCTTGATGTGGTCTGCTGGAGAATAAGCCGCTCTCTGTGTTCACCAAAGACCCCGTGTTTTGGGCTGCTGTCATCCACCGCGCGATGGGTTGCTGTCCACCACGGAGCAATGCTCGCTGCCATATCGTCGCTGAGATGCTGCCAACTCCGATATGAGCCATCCAACATACCACAGCGGTGATGCTGCCATCGAGGGTCTGTGATTCACGCGGTCCTCGTCGTGGAGGATGATGCGTTCATAACGCCGCGGTGGTTGTCGTCACGCGCACGTCCTGATGCTGCCAACTGGCGCATGTCTCGTGTGTGCTCTCTCTTCGTTTAGAGAAATGCTGTCATGGTCACTGTCCTGCCTGTCCTTGCTTCTTTATGTTATTTTTCGAGAGTGTCACCACTTGTACCCGGCCCTAGTTATGCTCACTATAGCGTGCTTTCGCCGCATTCACCCTCGGTGAGACAGGTTCGTTTCTGTGTGCCTCCCACAGTTGTCCCCTGTCTCGGGAAATCAACTTCAGAATAGTTGTCAGGCCAATGAAAAGGCCCGTTCACCCTTTCGAGTGACCTTGATTCGCTGCATCTTTCCCCCTCAATTGAGAGGTACTCTCGGAGGAACACCATTCCTCCATCTCCATTCTGCCGTTTATCGACAAGATGGCTTTTCCGTAATAATGCCGGAATGCTAACTTGCTTTGGCGAAGCACAAAGTTATTTTCGCCAAACCGAAACTTTTTTATAGTTCGGGCACCAAGAAAGAAATGTAACATCCTTTCTTGGGTGTGCTTTCCAAAGCCACCTTTCTTAGTTCCCGACAGCGACGCGTGTCGATTGCCGGGAGCGAAAAGTTTAATATTATCTTCGTATGAATGCACTTAATAGCTACGGGTACTTAAAAGTTTGGGTTTCTGCACAGATATATGGCCAGATATCCGAAATGGGATTTGTGACTATTCATGTTATCATGTGTCATACTAAATGATGTAGCTATGGCTATGGAGTTGTTATGATTTTATATAAAATTAATAATAGAAAGCCGTATCAGCTACTTCTGGTGATTGCGCATGAACTCATCACGAGCAATTCTACCCTCTCGGGAGATACGACTTGAGATTTGGCAATTTCCCCCCGGCGCGCTTCGAAAAAATTATCCTCAGTCATATATAGGAAATAAACCCCATGGAGCAGTAGACACATCGCCGCCCTCTGGCGATTATTAGCGACAACCACCACCTCCTTGATTCTGTCCGAATTTTAGAGAATTACCGATATGGCCTGATTCACCCGAGAAAACGGCAGAAGCGCTAGGTCAAATTGCAGAAATAATATAATGGGCTATTTCCTTAAATAAGGAGTTTGGAAGTGAACTCACTATCTGAAATATAAACCCAGTCACTAGAAATATAACGCCGAAAATACCGTCCGCAGTATTAAGCATCTCAACTGTTATTGACATGCTATCGTACCTTTGTTCGGCAATTTCCGCTTTTGGACCTAGATTTTTCTCTTGTATATCAAAGATGATTTCTTGCTCACCTCGAAATAGACCGCGGGCGAGAATAGTAGCACCAACAACATCATAAACGAGACCATAAGTCTGTAGGAATCTTGAGGAATGGTTCAAAAAATCAATTACTATAAAGATAATCAGAACACCGTATACCACAGAGTACCAACTGTATAGACGGTCTTTTAGAGCCTTTGCTAAAAAGTGTTCCAAATTATTTTGATATTCCACTTCAACAATGTTTATCTCCTCTCCATAATCTTTGTCAGAGGAGAACCACCTCAATAACCGTTTCACACAATCATCCATTATTTCTAATATTTTCCCACCAGCATTTGAATGATTTGATTCATATCTGGGATGTACTAGTATCTCACCGTGCTCAAACTCAACGCCTGCTCATCACGGCGGCAAGTTGTGCTGCCGATATCCCAGTATTAACCGACATGATGATGATTGAAAGATTATTGACAATCACCCACCCAATTTGTTGCCAAATTAGGAGAGCGGTGAGTAGTGCGTTTGTTACGAGCAGCATAGCCGTAGCTATTGAGATGTGGTTTGTGCTAATCCTCATTGTTACCCTCTTCCTCGCTGTTTTGAGCGAGTTTGGTACATCCCTTTAGATACTGTTCTCCGAGATAAATGTTATTGTTCTGTCATCTGTATCGGTATGAATACTGGCGTATTCAAGCAGGAGCCAGTACAGGAGGCGAGTTTTTCTGGTGGTGAGTGGCTGGCTCACTGTGTTCAAATACCCTCCCTGCTATGACAACCACTCCCCTTCCCAGCGTTGGCGGGCAACTTCGCCGAGCCGTGCTATCTACAGGCACAAGAACTAACACGCAAAAACTAGTAATGACTACTGTTCGCCTTCAAAGAGTGCGAGTGAAAAATCCAGCTAAGTGCGAGTGAAAGTCACTCCGACACGAGATGCGCATGGACGCGTTATAGGCTAAAATCGGCTGCCTGCTGCTCCTTGTGTATGGAGTGAAAGAGAAGTGGACTCGCCGGGATTTGAACCCGGGGCCTCTCCCATGCCAAGGGAGTGATCTACCACTGATCTACGAGCCCGCGTCTGCATTCACTACTTCCGTGCGACCATTGATAAACCTCTCGAAATCAATGCCACCCCGCGGCGGTGTGACACACCACTCGCTACGAGAAAACGTTGAGACTACTTCGACTGCAACTGCTGAGAGGCAGACTTCGAAAGCCTCCGCCCGCTCGCGGCCCCTTTCATCCCCGCGAGGAACGAGCAGGGAGTTGAAAGACGAAGTCTTTCAGAAGTCCCACCCCACACCGCCACCGCAACCGTCCACATGCCTCCCCAACCGATTCTTCCCTCGTCGCTAGCGCTCCTCAGTCGTCATCCCTCGCACGATTCTGACGAGGCGGCTCGGATGACCGCTGGCTCGCGGGCGTCGCCAGACCCTGTCTGGCTGCCTGCCGAGCAACGCTCGGCAACGTTGCCGCTCGCTTCGAGGTTTCTGCGAAACCTCGCTATCCTCGCCACCTCGTCAGCGCGCGCCATCCGGCTGGACGGACTGGACGAAATCTATCCTTTCCTCGTCGTCCCAATCCTCGCGCCGAAAGTCGTATTCGAAACCCTTTAACCCATAAAAACGAAAATGACCCGTAGGGAACGGCACAGCCGCAAATCCGACGCGTCGTGAGATTTCACGGCTTGGGATTGCGGACGTGCAAGGTGACAAGCGTCACGGTTTGTGATTGCTGTCACATCTGGCGGTACCCATCGCCAGCACTCTCGCGGCTCGTGCAGTTCCTATCCTCAACTATGGCACGAATGCACACGCGACGCCGTGGGTCGTCCGGTTCGGACCGACCTGTGGCAGACGAACCACCGGAGTGGAGCGACGTAGATGCCGACGACGTGGAAGACCGCGTCGTCGAACTCGCGGAGGACGGTTTCAGCCCGAGTCAGATCGGGGGGAAACTCCGCGACGAGGGTGTGACCGGCACGCCCGTCCCCAACGTGAAGCTCGTCACGGGCAAGAAAGTGACCGAGATTCTCGAAGAGAACGACGCAGGTAGCGACCTGCCGGAAGACCTCGAAAACCTGATGGAGCGCGCCGTTCGGCTGCGCGAGCACGTCGACGAGAACCCACAGGACAAACAGAACAAGCGCGCACTGCAGAACACCGAGTCGAAGGTTCGCCGCCTCGTCAACTACTACCGCGGCGACAAGCTCGACGAGGACTTCACGTACACCTACGACTACCAAGTGGAACTCCTCGAATAGATGTCCACGTCCGGCCGAACCGCAGGCGAGGACGCCCTCTCCGCGAGCGACATCGCCGCCACGCTCCGCGACGCCGACTTCGTTCGGATCGTCGCGCACGCGGACGGTGACGCGCTCGCGGCAGGCGGTCTCCTCGCACGTGCCTGCGCGACTGCCGGTATCCCGTTCCAGGTGAGTGCAACCTCGTTCCCCGCCCATCGCGCCGACGCCGGTGACGACGAACTCGTCGTGACGGTCGGCGCACCGGGTGGGAACGTCACGCTCCCCGAACACACGCGACCGACGAGCGTCGTCGCGTTCGACATCGCGACCGAACTCGGTGGGTCGCCCGACCCGGTGCTGGCACTCGCCGGTGCCGTGGCCGCTGGCGTCTCGCCCGGCGCGGGTGACACCGCACGGTTGCTCGACAGGGCGGACCTCACGCGACGGCCCGGCGTTTCGACGCCGACCGAAGACGTCGCCGACGGGGTGGCCCATTCGACGCTCCTGCACGCCGGATTTTCCGGCAACGCCGGGGCGGTGCAAGCCGAACTCGCCGAACTCGACTTACCGGTCGAACTGGACGACGACGCCCACCGAAAGATAGCCTCGCTCGTCGCGCTCTCGGTCGCCGGACCGGAGGGCGCGACGCCGCGAGCGGGCGAGACCGTCCAACGGGCGCTTCGCCCGTACGAACTCGGTGACGACTACCCGTTCGCGACGCTCGGCGGTTACGCCGACGTTCTCGACGCGGTTGCCCAGGAGCAGCCCGGAACCGGCATCGCGCTGGCATTGGGTCACGACGCCCGTGCGCCCGCGCTCGACGCGTGGCGCACGCACTCGACGGCGGCCCACGCGGTGCTCCGGAACGCGACGACGGGTCGGTACGACGGCCTGTTCGTCGCCCGAACGGACGACGTACCGGTCGTGACGGCGGCGCGACTGCTCGGCGATTTCAGATCGCCGGAGCCGATCGCGCTGGTCGTCACCGACGACGAAGCCGCCGCGGTTGCGGTCGGTGACCGCGGCATCGACGATTCGGATTCGCAATCCAATTCGCAGTCGAATTCGACCGCGGGTTCGATTCGAATCCGGACCTCGTCGATCTCGGGAACGCCATGCGAACGGTTGGCTCCCGGCTCGGCGGCGACGGAACGGGAAGCAGACGGCGCGGCTATGCGCGGTTCGACGCGGACGCGAAGGAGTTCCTTTCGGCGTTCCGGGAGGCAGTATGAGACGAGCGACGATCCACACGGAACTGGAGGACGCCGAGCACATCGCGGCGGCGGTCGTCCCCGACAACACGCCCGAAATCGACACGAGCGTGGAGGACGGAACGATTACGACGACCATCGAACGCGAGACGACCGGCGGTCTCCAGACGACCATCGACGATTACGTCGTGAACCTCTCGGTGGCAGCACAGGTAGTACAAACGGCAAACCAACACACTAACACCAACTATGAGTGAACGATCAGTCTCGAAGAAATCACAGGAAAAGCGGTGGTACTCCGTTCTCGCTCCCGAGCAGTTCGATCGAGAGGAGCTTGGAACGACCCCCGCAGACGAACCGGACAAGGTGCTCGGCCGCACCATCGAAACGACGCTTGGCGAACTGACGAACAACGCCAGCGAAAACAACACGAAGTTGACCTTCAAGATCAACGACGTGGGTAGCGACTCCGCGTACACGGAGTTCGTCCGACACGAACTCACCCGCGACTACCTGCGTAGCCTCGTGCGACGCGGTGCCTCGAAAGTCGAGGCGTACATCACGGTGCTGACCTCGGACGACTACCGCGTCCAGATCCAGCCAGTCGCGTTCACGACGAAGAAGGCGGACCACAGCCAGGAGAAGGCCATCCGCCGCACGATGATCGACATCGTGCAGGAGACCGCACAGGAACACACCTTCCAGGACCTCCTCGACGGCGTCGTCGAGGGTCGCCTGTCCAGCGCGATTTACGGCGAGGCGAAGACGATTTACCCGCTCCGCCGCGTCGAAATCCAGAAGGCGACGTTGGAAGCCCACCCCGAAGAGGTTGCCGAGGAAGAGGAAACCTCCGTGGACGTGGACGAAGAAGAAGCCGAAGTCTAAACGCGACGGTTCGATTTTCGTTTTTTGAAAATACAGCGAGACGGGACGGAGTTACTTCTCTTTCACGACGATAGTACCGACCATCCCCCTCGACTCGTGGGGGATACAGAGGTAGGGATACTCTCCGGGAACCTCGAACGTGTGTTCGTACGTCCGGCCTTGAAGAATTCCGCCTTTGCCGTTGTTCCACCCGTCGCGGGCGGCCTGCTCGGAATCGAACCCGCCGGAGGCGAAGTACTCGGTATCGTCCGGAATGAGGTTCTCGTAGGCGGTGACGGTGTGCTGGCGCATCCCCGTGTTCTTCCAGACGACGGTGTCCCCGACCGTCGCCGTGAATTTTTCCGGATGGAAGTCCATCGAACTCGTTCCGATGTCGAAGTCACCGCCCATCGACCGCGATTCGGAACCCATGTTCAGGACGCTCGAACACCCTGCCAAGGTGACTGATGTCGCGCCGACGACCCCGGCTAAAAACGCTCGGCGGTTCATACAGTGGGTTCGGATTGCCCGGCGTATATGTCTCTCGAAACGTCGCTCATCGTCGTCGTACTATCAATAGGGAAACATTCCGCCCGAACCACCCTGTCAGCAGCGTTCTTCGCAAATCCGGTCGATAATGCGTCCGGTCGAGAGGAGTTCATCGTCGTCGTTGTCGGGGTCGAGCGGCGACGCACGCCGAACCACGCAGTCGATGCCACGCCGATCCAGTTCCGCCTCGATGGCCGCATCGTCGTGATGCTGGTCGTATCCCAACACGATGATGTCGGGGTTGAGTTCCTCGATGGGAGCGAAGATGTCCTCGGGATGACCGACGAGCGCATCGTCTACGACACCGAGCGCGTCGATCATGTCCCGCCGCTGTCGGTTGGAAAGGATCGGTCGTTGTTTGTGTGTTACGTTCTCCCGGCGTGCGATAATGACCGATAGTCTGTCGCCCATCCCCGCGGCGTCGCGGAGGTAGTGAACGTGGCCGGGGTGTAGAATGTCGAAGGTTCCTTGTGCGAGTACGTGTGTCACTGGTCTCTCAACTCCTCGTCGATGTCCGCCTGCGTAAAGTCGAAGAACGATTCCGCCTCCGGAAGTTCGACGTCGAGAACGTCGAGTTTCTGGGGGTTCCCCTCCCTGTCGAACGCTTGCCAGTCGTTTCGCTCGTACGGTGCGCCGATGATGATGTGAACGGTACCTTTCTGAAACGTCCCCAGATCGGTATCGCTCGGGCGGAGCACGCCGTTCGGGTGTGAGTGTACCGATCCGACCGCCCTGATGTCGTTCGGGATGGTGCTCGTCTTCACCGTCGCGCTGACGCTGTTCGATTCGGTGCCGGGCATGACGAGTACGTCGGTGATGACCAATCCGTCGCGATCGAGACCGAGGTTTCTCGCCTCCTCGCCACGGAGATAGCCCATGTACTCGTTCGGATAGGCATCGCGGGACGCTTCGAGTGCGAACGTCAACGCACCTTCCGCGATACCAAGAATTTCGTTCGACCGGAACAACCGCATACGCTACACTCCGACCGCCCGCGTTCTAAGCGTTACGAAGGACCGGAGGCCGGACGGTCACGGGCGATCTTCCGAAGGGAAGCCAGTTGCAAAGCGTTAAAAATAGTGCGGCCGAAGAGACGCACAAGATGAATCCCGCTGATACTGACCCCGGTGATGGACCGGGTAATCCCGTCGTTTACGAACTCGCGGCGGATTGCACCCTCTCTGATATTTCCGAGGGCGAACGATACCACGCCGTCGTCAACGGCGTCGTCGATTATGGTGTGTTCGTCGACCTTTCGGACTCTGTCTCGGGTCTCGTTCACGAATCGAACCTCTCTACTGACTACGATGTCGATGACAGTCTCGTCGTCGAACTCCTCGAAGTGCGTGAGAACGGCGACTTGAGTTTCACGCCGGTCGACGTAGACGTAGACGACGCCGAAACCGTCGCCGTCGCTCACGAGTACGAAGTCGCCGAAACGGGGAACCTCGCCGACCAAGTCGGCGATACCGTTCACCTCGAAGGCGAAGTCGTCCAGATCAAACAGACCGGCGGTCCGACCATCTTCCACGTCAGCGACCCCACGGGCGTCGTCCCGTGTGCCGCCTTCGAGGAAGCGGGCGTCCGCGCACATCCCGAAATCGAAATCGAGGACATCGTTCACCTCGTCGGCGTCGTCGAAGAACGCGAAGGCTCCCTCCAAGTCGAAGTCACGTCACTCACCGCGTTGGAAGGCGACGAAAAGGCCGTCGTCAGCGACCGGATCGAAACGGCGCTGGACGAACGTGCGGAACCCCACGAGACCGAACCCCTCATCGAGTGGCCCGCCCTCGAACAGTTGTTCCCCGACCTCCGAGAGATCGCAAAACAGCTCCGCCGAACGGTGCTCGAAAGCCGCCCGATTCGAGTCCGTCACCACGCCGACGGCGACGGCATGTGTGCCAGCCTCCCGGTCGAACTCGCGCTGAAGCGGTTCATCGAGGAGACCCACCAAGCGCCCGAGGCCAAGCGCCACCTCTTCAAGCGCCTGCCGAGCAAGGCACCGTTCTACGAGATGGAGGACGTGACCCGTGACCTGAACTTCGCGCTCGAAGACCAGGCACGACACGGACAGAAACTCCCCCTCTTGCTCATGCTCGACAACGGGAGCACCGAGGAGGACGTTCCGGCCTACGCGAACCTCGCCCACTACGATATCCCGATTCTCGTGGTCGACCACCACCACCCCGACCCGGAAGCGGTGGACCCGTACATCGACGGCCACGTCAACCCGTACCTCTACGACGAGGATTACCGCATCACGACGGGTATGATGTGCGTCGAACTCGCGCGGATGATCTCGCCGGACATCACGGACGAACTCCGTCACGTTCCCGCCGTCGCCGGAATCTCGGACCGCTCCAAGGCGGACGCGATGACCGACTACGTCGAACTGGCCGAATCGGAGGGCTACTCCGAGGAGTTCCTCACCGACATGGGCGAGGCGCTCGATTACGGCGCGTTCTGGCTCAAGTACGACCCCGGACGCAACCTCATCAACGACGTTCTGAACGTCGATTGTGACGACGAGGAGCGCCACCGCGAACTCGTCACGTTCCTCTCCGAGCGCGCCGAGGCGGACACCGAAAAACAACTCGACGCCGCGATGCCCCACGTCAAACACGAACGACTGGCGAGCGAGGCACATCTGTACCGCGTGGACGTCGAAAACCACGCGTACCGATTCACCTACCCGCCACCGGGGAAGACGACCGGCGAAATCCACGACCGCAAGGTGAAGGAGACGGGCGAACCCGTCATCACCATCGGCTACGGACCGGATTTCGCCGTCCTCCGCAGTGACGGCGTCCGACTCGACATCCCCGAAATGGTCACCGAACTCAACGAGGAAGTCGTCGGCGGTGGCGTCAGCGGTGGCGGCCACCTCGTCGTCGGGAGCATCAAGTTCGTCAAGGGAATGCGAGAGCAGGTGCTCGACGCGCTCGTCGAGAAGATGGCCGACGCGGAACTCGACGAGGAACTCCAGAGCACGACGGTCGGACACCAGCAGGACGACTGAAACCGAACTGAGATCACCTCGGTTCTACGACTCGAACCGAATCTCCCGTTTTGCGATCCAAACCGCGCCAGCGATGGCTATCGTCACGAACGCGGCGAGACCCACCGGGAATCGGTCCTCCCTCCTTCCCCAATCGGCTTCGAAGGCGTGGCTGTAATATTTCCCTGCTGCCTTCCCGTGGAGCACGATTGCGACTTCCCGGTTTTCCCGAGCGGAGTTGTTGTTCCAGTTGAGACTCCCGACGACGACGTGTCGCCGGTCCACGATGACGCCCTTCGCGTGAATCTTCTCGTAGTCGTGTGGTGATGCGAGTTCGGCTTCCAGCGGCAGTCCCTCGGCGTCGGCCCGCTCGTTCAACCAGCGTACGACCCGCTGGTTGTCGTCGTGGACGTACCATGCGTTGCTGAGGAGCACTCGTACCGCCACGCCCCGTCGCGCCGCGGCGAGCGTCGCCCGGATGAACGGTTGGTGGATACTCCCGACGGTCATCTGTTGGACGTCGATGGAATCGTTCGCGGAGCGGAGCAACGAGAGAACACCGCTTTCCGCGTCGTCCGGTGCGGCGAGCACGCTCACGGCGTCGACACGCTTCGCCGGAAATTTCGTCGGGTAGCTCTCGTTCGCCGCCGTCGTCGGATTGAACGACCGCCCCTCCCTGAACGACTGCCACGGCGTCGTGACGTACCACGACGTGTCGGCGTCGAATATCGCTTCGAGATTGTCGACGGCCTCACCACCGACGACTGCTCCCCACCCACGGCTGGAGTGCCCGCCGACACCCGCGGGTTTCCAGTTCTCGGTCATCACGATTGCCTCGTCGTCGGCGATGGCGTACTTCGCGTGGTGGAAGTCATAGCGCCCTCGTTCTCCGCCGATGACATCGACGGTGACGCCGTGGTTGGTGAGTCTATCGAGCACCGCCGCTTCCCGAGTGGAAATGCCGCCTACGGGGGCATCGTCCACGAGAACGTGAACCTTCACGCCTCGATTCGCTGCCGCAATGAGGAGGTCCGTAATTCGTCGTGAAGTGAACGAGTAGCCCGCGAGGAGGAGCCGTCGTTTGGCCGAACGGAGCGTTTCGACGGGAACGTTCGGGTCGTCCGGAAGCACGAACACGCGAGCGGTCGCGGCGTCGGAGCGGGTAACCGTGAAGTTCGTCGCACCCAACGGCCGCCACGACTGCGTGAACGGCCGCCAGCACTCCGACTCCGGCGCATCGACGTAGGTGACCGAATCGACGTCCGTTTCCGAACCGTCGCCGGTCGTTCGCCCAAGCGTCACCGTCTCGCCCGAATTCGCGAGGGAGAGGTTTTCGAGCGGGAGGACGCGAAACGACGTGAGATTCTCGGTGCGATTCGGTGCAGTGGAGAACGCGACCGTACCCGAAACGGTTCGATTGGATAGGGAGGACGTCGATTGTTCGTCCGACAGCGTCCACGCCGAGAGGGTCGTCTTTCGCGGGAAGGTGACGACGACGAACTCCCCGGCGTCGTCCATCGCCACCGGGTTTGGGTACACGGCGACGATGTGCGGTGAGGCAGATGAGTGGTTCGTCGTTCCGGAGGAGGAGGTACTTGTTCCGGATGGAGTCGTCGTACTCGTCGTGCCGGTTGCCGTTGCGCTCGTGCCGGTTGCCGTGGTGGTCGTCGCAACACCCGTTGCTGAAACTGGCAGGAGAGCGAGCACCAGGAGGACGGCGAGCGCGACTCTGGCGAACACGGGGAGGAGTGGTTTCGCCTTCTGATATAAACGCTCGGAACGGTGGATTTTTGTCCACCACCTTCGCCTTGTCTATATGATGGACGTTCCGATTATACTCGAATTGGCGGGCTATGCTCTCGGTGCTCTGGGTGCCGTTCTCGTCTTCTTCGAGTTCTTCCAGATTCCGGACTACATCGAGTACGACCCGGATTACAACGATTACACCATCGACATGTCGCCGATGGAAGTGAGACAGTACACGTGGGTCGGCCGCGTCGGCGCGTTCTGTATCGCACTCGCGTTCGCGCTCGAATTCTTTGCCACGTTCCTCGCTCAGTGAACCGGGTGAACGATTTCGCGGCAGTCGGGGCATTCGGCGAAGCGCTCCGAACCCTCTTCGGTGTCGTATTCGATGAGAAGATACCCTCTAGTGATGTCGCTCCCGCAGTTCGGACACATCCCGAGTGGCGCGGATTCGGTCGCCATTTTGACCTCTTGGGAAGAGAACGGTCATCGATGGTCTTTGTTATTGACCGATTACTCGGGAGTAAGCGGTCCTTACCGGCAGACTACAACGCCTTCTCGGCTTCGCTCTGGACGATGTACGCCCGGTCGTCGGAGTACTCCCGGACCGCGTCGAGCGCCGTTTCCGTGCCGATCTGGTTCAGCGCCCACGCGGCACTGGCACGAACCGAATCGGACTCGTCGTCCGCCAGCGTCTCCGAGAGCGGTTTGATCGCACGTGTGTCGCCGATGAGACCGAGTGAACGGGCGGCGTAGCTTCGAACTTCCTCGTCCTCGACCACGAGTTGGTCGGCAACGTCCTGCGTGACTTCCTCGCTGCCGATTTCGCCGAGCGCCTTGATGACGGTCTTCGCCATTCCGGGGTCGGCATCGACGTAGTCGATGATCGAATCGATGGCTTCCTCGCTGCCGATCTTCCCGAGGATACGGATGGCGTCCTTGTCACGGCGACCGGCGCGCTGGAGCATGGGTTCGACGGCTTCCTCGTTGCCCATCCGTTCGAGCGCTTCGAGGCAGTGTCGTTCCATGTAGTTCGACTGCAAGGAATCGAGCGCGAGGAGCACCATGTCGACGCGGTCGCGTTTCTCCCAGATTTTGAGCGCGTGCCACTCCGGCGGGTAGTCCTTGCGGTAGTTGAGAACGTCGTAGTAGCCTTCACGCCTGAGTTGCTCCCGGGTGCTCAGGTCGCTCCATTCCTCGGCGTCGTCGATGCCCGACTGCAGTTCGTCGGTCGCATCGAGAAGCGTATCGATGGTTTCCGCGTCCTCGTCCGGATCGAGTTCCGCCTCCTCGACGGCGCTCGCCGTGTCTCCGAGCACTTCCGCGAGGTCGTCCGAATTACGGGTGAGGGTAACGCTGAAATCCGTTCCGATCGCCTCCTGTACCGTATCGACGAACGACTCGACGACCTCCACGAGTTCCGCGCTCCCGTCGACCGTCCAGCGGGTGTCCTCGACGGTCGAGATAGCGTCCTCGATGTCGCCGATAACGTCCTCGGCGTACGGACCGCGTTGGTCTTCGAGTTCGTCACGAAGGTCCGAGAGGAACATCTCCAGTTCCTCGCGCGGGTCCTCCACGTCCTCGTCTTCGTCTTCCTCTTCGTCCGGTTCGTCCGGTTCGGGGAGGTCCGCCGCTTCGAGTTCCTCCTCGATGTCGTCCAGTTCTTCTTCGACGACGTCGAGGTCGGCTTCCGTCTCGGCGTCTTCGAGGTCGGCTTCCGCGCTTTCGAGCCGATTTTCGATGGATTCCGCCGTCTCCTCCGGCGTTTCCTCTTCAGATTCTTCCTCGGATTCTTCGATTTCTTCGGTTTCGGACTCCACTTCGGCTCGGACTCTTCGGTTTCCTCGACTTCGGAATCCTGTGGCCCCTCGGCTTGAATTTCGTCCTCGGATTCGGCATCCTGCGTTTCCTCGGCACCATCGTCGCTCATGCGTCCACCCCCGGCTGTGCCGTTTTACTCATATGCGAAAAATTCGGCCCGTAGCCATCAAGAGCGTTTCCCTTCTGTCGTCTTCGCAGGTGTCGGTTTTCCTTCCGTCTTCCGCCAGTAGAATCCCGGCGAGAGGACGAGATACGCCAGTGCAAGCGACACCAGCGCGTACGGGAACGTCCGGCCTTTGAAATTGGGAATGAGGACCGCGAGCGAGTGGACGACGCCCATGATGAGCGCATCACGCGCCAGCAGGTCGGGATACGTGATCGTCGAGACCATCAACCCGGAGAGGACGACGGTGAGCGCGACGAGGACGGTGGGGTCGGTGAACCCCGCGAGGACGCCAGCAGCGAGGATGATGGACGCGAGCGTCGTCGGGATTCCCTCCGTCACGTCGTCGTCGGTGTCGTAGGCCGTATACAACCCGAGTCTGACGATCGCCATGGCGACGAACAGCGCCCCGGCGAGCATCGATACTCCCACGCGAAGCGTGTCGAATCCCCACGTCTCGCGCACGACGGCGACGACCAACACCGCCGGGGCGACCGAAAACGACGCGACGTCGGCCAACGAATCCAGATACGGCCCGGCCGCCGAACTCCCATAGCGGCGGGCGAGCACGCCGTCCAATCCGTCCGCCACCGCCCCCAGTAGGACGAGGCGCGCCGCCAGTCGCGGGTTCGTGGCTGCGAGCGAAATCGCCAGAAAGCCGAGCGCGGCGTTCGAAACCGTCACCGCGTCGGCGAGCGAAAGACGACCCACGAACCGAGGCTTCATACTCGGCGGGTAGTGCGAGCGTGAGTGATACCTCTTTTGAAATCACCCCGGACTGTCGAACGATAGAACGGTCGAAAATAAATGACGAACCGCGATTACCACTCGACCAATTCCCGAATTCGATCGAATGCGGCACGCTCGCGCTCGCCGCCACAGGTCCGCGTGACCTCCTCGAAATACTCCAACCGACCCCGGAGTTCCGCTGTATCGTAGCCGTCCACGTCCAACCGGGAGGCCGCCACGGTCGCCTCCACGACGGCCGCGAAACCCCGATTCGTCGGCGGAATTCGCCGTTCCCGGATTTCCGATTCGACGGGCATCAGTTCCCACTCCTCCCAGTGGGTTCCGTCGGTCTCCCCGGAATCGACCTGTTCCACCTCGATTTCGACCCACGCATCCGCGGAGTCGAGCACCGGTTCCGCTTCCTCCCGGATCGACAGCGCGGCCTCCACGAAGTCCACGGGGTCGCGGGTGAACTGGACGACGCCGCCGCCCTGTCGGTGGAAGTTCCGCCGGGTTCTGGTGTTGCCCCACGTGCGAGCGGTCACGGGGTCGGTGGAATGGAGGCCGAGAACCGCCACGTTCCACAGGTCGTTCGGCCCGAGCGTCGTGACGACGGACTCGGTCACACCGCGAAGTTCGACCGGCCAACTCGTCCTCGTCCCGGTCACGGAGAAACGCCCCGCTCCAGCGCGACGAACAGGCCGCCCGCGACGATGTCCGCGGTAGTACCGGGGTTGATACCGTCGTCCACCAGCGATTCGGCGAACGCCGTCACGAGTTCCGGGTTGCCCTCGCGCGCTTCCTGAAGGGCCTCCTGTGCCCGAACGAGGACGCTTTCGGCCGTTTTCTTGCCGTGCCGTTTCGCCACGAAGGTGTCCGGCTCGTGGGCCAGTTGTTCGAGATACACCTGCGCCGCGCGGGCCGAAATCCCGCCGTCGAGTTCCTCGATTCGCTCGGCCACGGTGAAGGTTCGCTCGAAGCCGTGTGTCCACTCGTAGGCGATTCCGTCCTCGTCCGCGCCGAGTTCCATCACGTCGTACAGCGTGAGTCCGGCTTCTTCCAGTGCGGGTATCGCGTCGCTTCCTCGTCGAACGTCGAACTCGTCGGTCCCTTCCGGCGGGTCCGAAACCGCCACATCGACGTGTTCGAACGCGCGGTAGAACCCCGCCGCGTCCTCCACGGTCGTCGCTTCGACGACCTCCGTGACGGCTTCCGGCGAGCGGTCGTCGGCCTTCACCAACGGAACCAGCAGCAACAGCGCACCGAACTGGGTGTTGCCGCCCCCCTGCTGGCTCATCCCGGCGACGGCTTCTTCGAAGGCTTCACCGACAGGTGCATCCGCCTCGGCCGCTCGAAGTCCCGCGCCGGAACCGACCGCTCCGGCGAGGAAGTGTTCGAATCGAAGGTCGGGGAAATCGCGCTCCCTGTCCACGTTTCCGGGTTTCGGCGTCCCGGCGACTTCCAGCAACAGCGCGAGTTGCGCGTGTTCCGCGGGCGTCATGCCACCACCTCCGTGAACCACGCGTCCGTCGCACGGCGAACGCGAGAGAGCACCTCGGGGCGGTCACTCGGCCGTCCGACGCTGACCGCGTCCGCACCGTACTCCAGATACTCCTCGACCGTCGCCTCGTCGCGGACGCCGTTGTTCGCAACGAGGAAACAACCCGTGGCCTCCGCCACCTCCTGCACCATCCGCTCGGAGTCCATCGCGTCCAGGTGGACGATGTTCGCGCCCGCGTCCACCGCTTTCCGAGCGACTTCGGGAAGGTTCACGCCGGGCACCTCGGCTCTGACCTTGACGCTCACTGCGGCACCCGTTTCGGCCGCGACGCGAACCTGCTCGGCGAGGCGGTCCGGGTCCCGAAGGAGCGACTGTCCGGCACCGGCCGCACACATCTCCTCCTGTCGGCAGTGTGCGTTGAGTTCCAGTATCGCCTCGTGGCGCTGGCAGACGTCTCCCATCGCTCGAATCGGGGGGAGCGTCGCGGAGCGGACGTTGATTCCGGGACGAAGTTGGGTATCGGAAAGCGCGGCGAGTTGGTCGTCCACGAACGTGATCGGATCGTCCGGCAGGAATTCGGTTCGTTCGCGTGCGACCAACTTCCGGGCCGCCGCTCGCGTTTTTTCGTCCAGCGCGATTCCGCCCAGAAATGCCGCCCCTGCGTGATCGGCGGCGTTTCGCGCCCATTCGGCGTCCGCTTCCCCGCTGAGGCTGGCGAGCGCGACTCGCGGTTCGAACGGTTCGACCCATCACGCCACCTCCAGTGCGTCCCGCACGGCACTGGACGACGCGCGCCGCGTCCGGTTCGTCGTCCATCTCCGTATCGGTCCGCACCGTCGGACGGTCGAGTTCCGTCCGGTCCTCGTCGTCCAGCACGAACGCGTCGGCGAAGGGGTACGCCTCCGCCACGCCCGCCGTGCTCGGTTGATAGCCGACCGCGTCCATCAGTTTCCCCGCTGGCCCGGAGAAAACGCGGTCCTCCACGAACGGCGACACTGCGACCACGGTGGTCGATTCGAGCGCCTCGCGGAACGCGTCCATCGCGAGCATCGGCCCGATGCTCGTCACGGGGTTCGACGGGCCGATGACGACCGGTCCGTCGGTCAGCGCCGAAAGTGCGGCGGGCGACGGTTCCGCGTCTTCCGCACCCCTGAACTCGACGCCCGTGACGTCGGGTTCGCCGCCGCGTGCGACCCAGAACTCCTGAAAGTGCATCTCGCCCTCGGGCGTGTGGATGATGCTCGCGACCGGGTCGTCGCTCATCGGGACGACGTCGAGCGGGGAGTCGAACGCGTCCGCCAAGGTTCGCGTCGTCTCGGTGAGCGTGTTGCCTTCGTCCAGCAGTCCCGTCCGAGTGACGTGCACTGCCCTATCGCGGTCGCCGAGGAGCATGAACTCCGCGACGCCGGAAAAGCGCCGCCAGCGGGCGATTTTCCGCCCGTCTGTCTGGCGTTCGTCGGGGAGGTATCGCGGGCCAGTCGAGAGGTCGGCCGATTCGGCGAGACGATGGAGTTCGTCGTGCGTCTCGGTCGTGTCGTCGGAGATTCCCCACCACGTCTCGCGGTTCAGCACGCCCCCTTGCTGGAACAACACCGTGTCGATGTCGGGGCAGACGAGGAGGCCGCCGAGTTCGACGTCGTCACCGGTGTTACCGATAACCGTCGTCTCGGCGGGCGAAAAGACCCCTTCCGCGCCCTCCAACAATTTGGGGGTGCCCGTCCCCCCTGAGAGAAACGTGACCATGGTTCGTTTCCTGCGAGAGAGGACATAAAGCCTCGTCCTTCAGTTTTTATACCGTGACGGGACAACGTTCCGACAATGAAGACCATCAAGGATAGCGTCCACGACCACATCCAAGTCGTCGGCGTTGCGAACGAGTTGCTCGACACGCATGCAGTCCAGCGACTTCGACACATCACGCAACTCGGAACCGCCCGTCTCGTCTACCCCTCCGCGAATCACACCCGATTCGAACACAGCCTCGGCGTCTATCATCTGGCCTGCGAAGCGCTCGAAAACCTCGGCATCGAGGGGAGACAAGCGGAGCGCGTTCGCGCGGCCGCACTCCTCCACGACGTTGGGCACTCCCCCTTCAGCCACACCATCGAGGAGCTAATCCACCGACGCACGGGGAAATATCACGACGACGTTCTCGACCTGCTCACGGACTCGACGGTCGGCGACATCCTCCGCGACCACGACTTGGATCCGACCACCATCGCGGGACTCATCGCGGGAGAAGGGGAACTGGGACAACTCATCTCCGGTGAACTCGACGTGGACCGGATGGACTACCTCGTCCGGGACGCCCATCACACCGGTGTCCCCTACGGCACCATCGACCACGAGCGACTGACACACGAGTTGACGTTCGCGGACGGGAGGCTCGTGCTCGCCGAGGGGAACGTCCAAACGGCGGAGAGCCTGCTCGTCGCCCGTGCGCTGATGAACCCGACGGTGTACAACCACCACGTCACGCGAATCAGCAAGTCGATGCTCCAGCGGGCGAGCGAGCGCCTGCTCGACTCGCCGGACATCGACGCCGAGCAACTACGACGCATGGACGACCACGACTTGATCGTCGCGCTTCGCATGAACCCGGAAACCGCCGAACTCGCTCGCCGTCTTACCGACCGCGACCTCTACAAGCGTGCCGTCTGGGCGGAGATGGGGGACGTTCCCGACGAAATCATCGATGCCGACCACGAGACGATTCGTCGGTACGAGAACGAAATCGCCGAGAGCGCGGGCGTCGATTCCGAGCACGTTACCCTCGACGTGCCGAGTCGACCGGCGATGACCGAATCGTCGTCGCGCGTCGTCGTCAACAACGAAGTTCGACCGCTCGCTCGGCAATCCACGCTGGTTCGGGCGCTGCAGCAGGTCCAGCGCGACCAGTGGCGCCTCGGCGTGTACACGCCAGCGGACGAGACGGCGGCCGCCGGACACGCGGCGGAGCGAATCCTCGGCTTGGAAACCGACGGTGCACTCGTCAGCGACGTTAGAACCGGCGTTCGGACGACGCTGACGGACTTCGAGGAGAAATAGGTGGCGGCAGAATAGGTAGCGGCGGAATAGATAGCGGTGAAATAGGGGAAATAGGAAGGGTAGGAGGGGAAGATGGAGTAAGGGAAATACTTCCGACGACGAGGCGTTTAAGGTCGGGTACTGACAACCGCCACGTATGCTCGTGGAGGGAACCATCCTTTCCGGACCGAACTTCGACCCCGTCGAGGGTCGCGTGGTCGTCGAGGATGGGACGATTACCGCTATCGAAGAGGAGTCCGTCTCGTCGTCGAAGGTCGTCTGTCCGGCGTTCGTCAACGCACACACCCACATCGGCGATTCCATCGCCAAGGAAGCCGGGGCCGGACTCTCGTTGGAGGAACTCGTCGCGCCGCCGGACGGGCTCAAACACCGGCTCCTTCGGGAAACGTCCCGCGCCGAGAAGGTCGATGCGATGCGGCGGTCGCTCCAGTTCATGCAATCGACGGGGACCGCGTCGTTCCTCGAATTCCGCGAGGGCGGCGTCGAGGGCGTGTTCGCCCTCCGAGAAGCCGCGGAGGGGCTCGACATCGACCCGTTCATTCTCGGTCGGGAGACGGTCGATGCGATGGAAGCCGCGGACGGGTTCGGGGCGAGCGGCGCGAACGACGCCGATTTCGGCCGTGAGCGCACCGCGACCGACCGGGCGGGGAAGACCTTCGGTATTCACGCGGGCGAGGCCGATTCGAGCGACCTCAATCCGGCGCTCGACCTCTCGCCGGACTTCCTCGTTCACGTCGTCCACCCCGAACCGATCCATCTCGACCGCATCGAACACAGCGAGATTCCCATCGCCGTCTGCCCGCGTTCGAACCTCGTCACGGGCGTTGGCTTGCCGCCGATGAAGGAACTGCTCGACCGGACGACGGTCGCACTCGGGACGGACAACGTGATGTTGAACAGCCCGTCGATGTTCCGCGAGATGGAGTTCACGGAGAAACTGACGGACATCTCTCCCCGTGAAGTACTCCGGATGGCCACCCAAAACGGGGCGCGAATCGCGGGCCTGAACTGTGGGCTCCTCGAACCGGGGAGGGATGCGAAGCTACTCGTTCTCGACGGCGACTCCGACAACCTCTGCGGAAACAAGGACGTGGTTCGGTCGGTCGTCCGACGGGCGGGTGCGAGCGACGTGATCGACGTTCTGTTGTGATTTCCCGGAATACCTTTCGATTCGAAGGTGATCGTCACCAAATGAGTTAAGACAACACGGGCCGTGCCACTCGGTAACACTTCCATGTACGACCGAATTCTCGTGCCGACCGATGGTTCGGAGGAAATGCGATGCGTCCTCGCGCACGCCGCCGAACTAGCCGAGGCGCATGGTGCGGAATTACACGCGGTGTACGTCGTCAACTCCTCGACGTACGCCAGCCTACCGATGGAAACGTCCTGGGAAGGCGTCTCGGGCATGCTGGAGGAGGAGGGAGAGTCGGCACTCGAAGACGCCCGCCGTATCGTGGGTGAGTACGACGTTTCGCTCACGACACATCTGCTCGAAGGGCCACCGAACAAGGAAATCGTCCGCTACGCCGAACTGGACGATTTCGATCTCATCGTGATGGGAACCCACGGTCGTGGCGGCATCGACCGACTCCTCCTCGGCAGCGTCGCCGAGCGCGTCGTCCGTGCGTCGACCGTGCCCGTGCTCACGGTCCGCGTCGGACGGGAGGACGATACTCCGGACGTGAGCGCGACCGGAAAAGCCCACACCAGCGGGTGAACTCACAGTTTCGGAGGATGGACTAGCTCCACGTGTTTTTTGGGCAATCGTGGCTCAATCGACCAACTCTGGTGGAATCGCCGTTACTTTTCTCGGTGTGAGTCGAATTCTCGTTATGCCCAAGAGATGACGATGGTGTCTCTCGATCAGAAGCGGGTTTTAGCGGTGGAAGCGCTAATGCACGTATCAATCGATTTCTTGCCACCATGCGAGAAGGTCTTTGAAAATCGGCCCGAAATTTCGAAGTTTCTGCGTCGCCTCGTACTCGACGCGCGGAGGAATCTCATCGTACGAACGACGAACGATGAGGTTCTCTTCGACGAGTTCGGTAAGCCGAGTCGAGAGCGTCGTCTGAGAGAGTTCGGTCTCATCCCTTATTTCGTTGAATCTCCACGGGGACTGTGACTTGGCAAACATCCCTCCAAGCATCATCATATGCGATTTGCCGAAGAAGTCGAACATCTGTTGTCCCTCTTTGATCGAGTGCATGTGCTTTTGATGTCTCATTTTATCACTCGATTCGGTTGCCGTGGTAGACCCTTTTTGATTGGATTGCTGTTCCGTCTCCTCCATGATTTCTCGGTCCGTTTTCTGTACTCATAGGCTTTATCCCGCATCGAAGCTTTCAGCACGCTCCTTTCAAAGGTGTAGATAACTGAGTTAGTGTCGAACGGGATACTTAGTATTATGTATGGTACTCAACATTATTTGTCGCTTGCTCCCCCATGAGCGAATGCAAAATGGAGTACACAACACTCGGCGACACCGGGGTAACGGTGAGCAAAATATGTCCGGGTTGCATGGATTTCGGCAACTCTTGGGGCGGCGAAACGTTCGATTGGACCGTCGGCGAAGAACCCTCCGAACCGGTCGAAATGATCGGCAAAGAGGTGAGTCTGTAATGCATCTCGTTGGCGCTCCTATTCGTGTCTCAAAAATCAGTTTTATAGAACCACAGGATGGTCGGAACGTATGATACTTCAACCGCAAAAACCGAATCAAAAGGAGAATCACCAGCATGAATGAACCGACACCCGAACGAATCGTCGTGATGACGGGTGCTACCTCCGGAATCGGTGAGCACGCCGTACGCCGAATCGCGGCCCAGCCCGACACACAAGTCATAATTGGTGCTCGCGGAAGTGGGCGAATCGTACCAGAAGGCAGTACGGTGATCCAGCTTGACCTCGCCTCGCTTGAGAGTGTCCGGTCCTTCTCGGACGCAGTGAAACAGCGCCTGGCTGACGATCGGATCGACATGCTCGTGCTCAATGCCGGTATACAATATCCGAACGCGGACCAGCGCAGCGACGACGGTTTCGAGAAGACGTTCGCGGTCAACCATCTCGGCCATTACCTGCTCGCACGTGAACTTCTGCCAAGTATGGCAGAAGAGTCACGGCTAGTGATTACCACAAGCGACACCCACGATCCGACGAACTTTCCCTTTGCACCAACTGGGCTCGACACGCAGGCGCTAGCACATCCCAGTAACGGCGGCCTTGACGCTGGTATACGCGCTTATTCGGCATCGAAGCTCTGTAACCTCCTGACCGCGCAAGCCTTCGCCGAGCTTGATGAGGTAAACGCACGCGACATCCAAATTATCGCCTATAACCCGGGTCTCACACCCGACACCTCGCTAATGCGCAACGTGTCCGGCTTAAGTGGAGTCATCATCGGCCTGATGACATCCGGTTTCCTCGGACGGATGGTGTTTGGCTTTCTCAGCAGGTTCAACGAAAATCTCTACCCGGAAACATCCGAACGTGCAGGGGTGGCTCTGGCTCAGTTGGCGTTGGGCGCGGTCACCCCACCGTCCGGCAGCATCTATGCTTCGCTGGTCAAGGGCAAAATCACGTTTCCAGACCCCTCGGAACTTGCGCGTAGCGACGAGGCGCGTGACCGATTGTGGCGCGACAGTGCGGAAATGGTCGGCGTTATGGAGTAGCAGTTTCGAGGTTCGGTCGGGTTGAGAAGCGCGCAGTTCGGCGAGTGACCCAACTTCGCTGATGGCATGGCCTCCGAGATCGTGAAAACGACTGATCCCCTCAGTTCACCGGCCGAAGGTGTTCACAGTCGCCCGCGTGAATCCGCACCGTTCCCTCCTCGGTTTCGACCACCAGCGCCCCCGGCATGACGATATCGACCGCAGTACCGACCACGTCGCCGTCCGGCGTTTCGACCCGAACTCGCTGGCCGAGCGTCGCCGATAGTTCGCGCCACGCCGGAAGGATGGCGTCCGTGTCGTTCCGAAGCGCGTCGAACTCCTCCAGCAGTCGCTGGACGAACAACCGTCGATTCACCGCGCCGACCTCCGCTTGGACGCTCGTCGCCCCGTCCGGCAGGTCGTCCGCCGCGACGTTGACGTTGATGCCGATACCGGCGATGACCCACGAGACGCGGTTCGCCTCGCCCTCCATCTCGGTGAGGATGCCCGAGAGTTTGTCGTACTCGTTCACTCGTTCCTCGTTCACAAGGACATCGTCAGAACTTCGTTCTGACTGGCGCTCTTCGTTCCTTCGTCACTCACGAGAACATCGTCGGAGTTTCGCTCCGACTGGCGCTCTTCGCTTCGCTCACAAGGACATCGTTCGGCCACTTGATTTCCGCCGGGACGCCCGCCTCCCGTGCCGCCCGCGTCACGGCCACGGCGGCCGCGAGCGTCAAGAGCGGGGCGTGCGCTGGCGGTATCGTCGGAACGAGTGCGAGACTCATCCAGACGCCGCCCGAGGGGCCGACCCACGTCCGTTTCAGGCGGCCGCGGCCGCCCACCTGCTCGTCGGCCAGCACGACCACGTCCTCCGCCCCGTCCCCGGCTAGTTCCCGTGCCCGGTCGTTCGTGCTCCCGATGGAGTCGTGATATTCGATGGAAAACGGTGCCTCCAGTCCGTATTCGACTGCCGGTCCGAATTCGGGGACCTCCCCGAGCAGGTAGCCATCCGCAGTGCTCTCGACCTCGAATCCGTCGGTACGGAGCGCCTCGACGTGTTTCCACACCGCGTTCCGCGAGATGTCGAGGGCGTCGGCGAGGTCAGGCCCGGAGACCGGGCCGTCAGCGAGCGCGTCCAAGACGGCCCGACGTGTCTCGTTCATGGTTTCGAGTACGGGCAGTCCCGACAAGAGTCGTTTCGTTTGGCCGCGGCAAAAGGGAAAATCGTTCCTCGTTCGAATACGAACAGCACGATCATGCACCGGACGTTCATCGAGTTGTTGGAACAGAACGCGGAACACGCCGAAGAGTTCGACTCCCGTTTCGACGACGTACAGGATTCACAGCATCCCGACGTCGTCACCGTCTGCTGTTCGGATTCCCGCGTCCTGCAGGACCACATTTGGGGCAACGACGAACCGGGACGGATCTTCACCTGCGGCAACATCGGCAACCGCGTCGTCCAGCGGACGGATTCGGGCGAAGTCGTCTCGGGCGACGTGCTCTACCCCGTCGAACACACGGGAACCGACACCGTCGTGGTCATGGGGCACACCGGTTGTGGGGCCGTCACGGCGACGTACGACGCGCTGACGGGCGAGGTGTCCGAGCCTGCTGGCATCGAACACTGTCTCTCGTTGCTGAAACCGAAGTTGGAAGCGGGCGTCGAGTCGCTCCCGGACGACGTGAGTCGAGCGGGGGCGATCAACCGACTCGTGGAGTACAACGTCGATCGGCAGGTCGAATCCCTCATCGAGAGCGACGACATCGACGGGGATGTCGATATCATCGGCGTCGTGTACGACTTCCAGGACGTGTACTCTGGGCGGCGCGGCCAAGTCCACGTCATCAACGTGAACGGTGAGACGAGCGTCGAGACGCTGAAAGACGATCACCCTGACATCGACGCACGGATCGAACGGCTCTGGGAGTACTGAGTCGTCGAGCGAGTTCATCGCGGTCGGTTTCGCGCCGCTTACTCTGTCCCGTTCGTCTCATCGGCGAGCCACGCGGATTTGCAGATCTCATCGCAGAAGATGTAGAGATGGACACCATCGTCTGTCGGCACTGTGTGCGTCGGGTAGCGCACGTTGGCTCGAATCGGGGTTCCACAGTACGCACATTCGGATAGCGATACCGACTCGTCCATCCTTCACGTGGTCAGTCGAACGATGATTTCCCCGCTACTGGAGACGGTTATCGGATACCCTTCGTAGGTAAACGAGACCTTGATATCGTTCCCTCGTGCGGTCGTCAGTACCGAGAGCAGCGATTCCGCGTCGATAACGTCGTAGAGCGGAGTTATCGAGTACGGTTCCTGCCCACTCACCGCAGCGACTATCCCCACGATACTGAGGAGTATCGATTCCTCATCGTCAGTAGCGTAGCGAACGCGGAGCGTTCCAGTGATTGGGTCGTACCCGTCGTACTCTTTTATGTCGCCATGCTCGAATGCTTGCCGACCTATTTCCTCGGTTGTCGTATCGAAGGTGTCCATCCGTGTAAACTGAGAGCGATTCGGTGATAAGACTCGGCTCTTACTAGTTCGACTCCCCTATGCCGTCGTCGTGAGCCTCGAACAGGTGATACAATATCGTGTCCTGTGCGTGGCGGAGGTGGTAGTTGAAGGTCTGGCGGGTGATGTCCATCCGTTCCGCGATCTCATCTCCTTCGCTCTGTCGAGGGACCTTGAAATACCCCGCGTAGTACGCGATTTGGAGGGCCGTCCATTGGCGTTCGGTGAGGTCGTCCTTCACGAGCGTCTTGAACAGCCGAGGCGTGTACACCAGCTTTTGTGACGCCAATTCGAAATCCCGAGCGGCGACATCACGAATCGCGTCCAGGACGGCCGCCACATCGACCGTCGCCGGGAACTGTACCAAGTTCCTGATTTTACCGTCTTCTAGCGCGGTCGTGACCGACTCACCATCGAGCTCGTCGTAGGTCGAAACCAGCGACGATGCGGCACCACGAACCTCGACGCGATAGCTATCGCCCTCCTTCTTGAGGAGGCGAACGTCCTCGTTCGTGGGAAAGAGTTCCGGGAGAGTCATCACCGTCTCGCCGGAGATTCCAGTGACCGTCCAGTACTGGACGTGCGACCCGTCGGGAAGCCGTACGAATCCGTCGATTCGGAGGTCCATGTCCTCGTGGCCGAGTTCGAGAAACGGGCGAGCCAACTGCTCGGAAACGAATTCGAGTTCGAGAACTTCGTCGGCGGTCAACTCGGGAGGGAATTCATCCTCCGAATCGTCCACGGAGCGGTTCGTCTCCGGTGCTGGCGCATCGCTGGCCGTCGGTCGTGCGGCGGGTCGCCACCACGCACGGGCTTGTGCGCCGATCGTCTTCGTTTCGAGTTTCCCCTCGTCGGCAAGACGGCGGAGTTTATCGTACGCCGTGCGCCGGGCACAGCCCACCGCCTCGGCAACCTCGCTCGTCGCAAGGGGTTCGGACGGATCGTCTAGTCTCTCGAAAACTCCGAGGATTTCGTCCCCACCGATGTCGTTCGCGGTCCCCATTAACTGAGATACGGGTTCGATGCAAAGGGAGCTTTCGGCACTATCCACTCACCGAGTCGTCGATGTCGAATGGCGTCGTCGCGTCGAACGTGAGGCCGTCACGGGGAAGTCCCGATGCCGGACCTCCTACGACGTGTAGTTTTCCCGAATCCGGATAGACGACGATGTCCGGTTCGTCCATCGTCGAGAAGAAGAGGCATTTGAGGGGTTCGCTCGACGTGTTCTCGACGGCGTGGCATCCGGACTCCCCGACCGGAAAGGAAACGTAGTCCCCTGATTCGATCCCGGTCTCTCCGGCAGGCGTTCGGAGCGTTCCGGTCCCGCCCATCACGAACAGCGCCTCCTCGTTCGTCGTGTGGTAGTGATACTGGGCCGGTTGGCCACCGGGCGAAATCTCCTCGTACGTACAGCCGAGCCGCGTTCCACCCGCTTCCTCGGCGATGCGTTTCCAGCCACCGCCGTCCCCGTCGGTCCCCGTCCAGTCGAGTCCGTTCACGTTGACGATTCGGTGACCGTCGGTACCTGTAGCCATACCACGCCGACGCCGGGAAACGACAAAAGAACAGCTATGACCGTTTCCGCTCGCTTTATTTCGACGTTCGCCGTGTCCAGAACCGTGCCACCATTACATTCAGAAGCCGTCGGGAGACTGGTCGAATGGGCGGGACCGCCGGAAGACGACGTGCTACGGGCGATGGAAGCGCGCGCCGAGCGTGACGGATTTCCGACGGTCGGTCCGGAAGTCGGTCGGACAGTGGCACTCTGTACGAGGCTCACGGGTGCCCGGACCGTACTGGAATTGGGTTCCGGTTTCGGCTACTCCGCATACTGGATCGCCCGTGCCCTCCCTGCCGACGGGTCGGTGACGCTGACCGAACGGGACGAGGGATTGTTGGACGCCGCCCGCTCGTACTTCGAGCGGGGCGACCTCCTCGACAAGGCGATTTTCGAGCACGGGGATGCCCTCGAAATCGCCGAAGCACAGGATGGGCCCTTCGACCTCGTCGTCCTCGACCACGACACGGCCGATTACGTGCGAGGGTTCGAGACGGTTCGGAAACTGCTCGCACCCGGCGGGACCATCGTAACGGACAACGTCGCCGTCTACGACGACGTTCACACGCCGGAGAACGTGCTCGCCACGCTCGACGGCGAACCCGCGCCGAACGACCGAGTGCGAGTCGTCGCGGCGTTCCTCGAACGCGTCCACGCCGACCCCGAATTCGAGACGTACGTTCTCCCGGTGGACGAAGGAGTAGCGATTTCTTCGCACGTCGGGTGACCTCCGCGACGTTTCGGTCCGACCGGTCGTCACACGACGGAATCCGTACTGACTTCGCGTTCGACGCGAAACAGCCGTCAAACAGAGCCGAACCATGTCCACGACCCTGTTCCCGACCCACATCGAAAGCGAACGGTTGCGATACGAACCGTTACACGAGTCGACCGAACCCCTCGACATCTACGAGTATCACCGTTCCGGCGAGATGGATCCCGTCATGCGCCCCCTCGGCGAGCGACCGCACGCGACGC